>JBDTEP010000190.1:0-3040 GCA_039922455.1 Mycobacterium sp.
CCGTCGAACCCCGACCAGCCGGTCAGCGACTTCACCACGTTGTACAGCGAATCCATGTCGTCGCCGCGGCGGGAGTTGAGCCGGAAGAACTCGGTCCAGCCCCGCGGGGCGTACACCAGGACCGGCAGGTTCACCGCCAACCAGCTCAGCGCCGTCGCCACCGCGGTGCGCTTCACCTCACGTAGCCGCCCGGTGCGCAGCCCCAGCACCAGCAGCGGGTACAGCAGCAGTACCGGGTACAGCTTGGCCGCCGTGCCCAGGCCGAGCAGCACCCCGGCCAGCACCGGCCGGCGTCGCGCCCAGGCCAGCAGCCCGGACCCGGCGAACGCGGTCGCCAGCGCATCGAAGTTGGTGAAGATCTGGAAGATGACCAGCGGCGAGGCCGCCACCAGGGCCGCGTCCCAGATCCGTCGGCCGGCCAGCCGCGCGGTGGACCACACCGTCGCCAGCCAGGCCAGCGCCAGGCCCAGCGCGACGATGTCGAAGAACACCACCACTTCGGCGACCCCGGTCAACGCCGGGACCGCCACCACCTTGGTGATCGCCGTGTAGGTCTTCGCCAGAGCCATCGCGGCGTACTGGTACACCCCGGTCAGCACCGGATATTCCATGTGGCGCACGGCGGGCTTGCCGTCGTAGCGGGTCTGCTCGTGGCCTGCGCCGTCCTTCTCGACCCAACTGGACTTGTAGGGGAACTTGCCCTGGTCCAGCAACTCCGCGGTGTAGAGCGGTACGACGTCGGAGTAGCACAGTTGGAAGTAGGCGCGCCCGTTGTCCCAGTTGGCCACCCGCTGGTCGGGGCCGCCGGTGCCCACACTCTGCAGGCACGGCGACTTGGTCGCCGCGCCCAACGCCAGGAACAGCACGGCGATCAAGAACATCACCCGCAGCGGGGTCATGAATCGGGTGCGCCCGATGAGTGCGTGTCTGCCCACCGGCCCGCCGATGGTGTTCGACAGCGCGTGAGTGAGCACGTCGGTGCGGCTCGGCAGGTCGCGGTCGTCGGCGCTGCGCAGGTCAGCGGCCAACCGTCGCGGCGAGCGGACCGTGCGTTCGGTGACCTCCTCCGTCATGGGAACACCTCCGGCGGCGGGGGCGGCGGCGAGTACCACTCCGCTGGCGGCGGCGGGGCCGCGGTCGGCACCCCGGCGGAGCCACCGATCTCGGTGGGCTTGGGGAACTGCACGACGGGGTTGCCCCGCAGCGCGCCGTCCATGCTCGCTTTCCAGATCTCCGCAGGCAGACCCGCGCCGTACACCGGCCCGCCCCACTTGTTCGTCAGCGGTTCGTCACCGCCGGTGGTGCCCACCCAGACCGCCGTCGACAGGGTCGGCGTGTAGCCGACCATCCACGCGTCCCGGTTGGCTCCGGTGTTGCCGAGTTGGGTGGTGCCGGTCTTGGCCGCGGCCGGTCGTCCGCCGGCCAGGTCGTGACCACCCGACCAGCTGGGGATCGCCTTCATGGCATCGGTGACGTTGTCCGCGACCGCCTTGGGGATGCGTTGCTCGCCGGTGTCCTTGGCGGCCGCGATGTCGAAGAGCACCCGGCCGTCGGCGCCGACGACCTTCTGGATGAAGTGCGGCCGGTGGTACATCCCCGAGTCGGCCAAGGTGGCGTACGCCGACGCCATATCGATCACCCTGGTCTGGTACTGGCCAAGCACGATGCCATTCTCCGGTGGCCCGCCGCGGCCATCCTCGGACAGGGTGTGCGGGACACCCGGAAAGCTCTTGGCCACCCCGGCCGCGTGCGCGGCGTCGGCGACGTCCTGCGGGCCGTTCTTGAGCTTGAGCATCAGCCGGTAGTAGGCCGTGTTGAGGGACCGTTTGAGGGCCTCGGCAATGTTGCAGACACCGCAACTGGCACCGCCCACATTGCTGATCTTGGTCCGACCGACCGTCAGCGGGGCGCTGTCGACCTGCTCGCCTAAGCCGATGCCCTGTTTCAGGGCGGCTACCAATGCGAACACCTTGAACGATGACCCGGTCTGCAGGCCGGCCTGGGCGAAGTCGAAGCCGCCGGCGTCCCCGCCGCCGTAATAGGCCAGCACCGCGCCGCTGCGCGGGTCGATGGAGACCACCGCGGTCCGCAGGGCCGGCTTCTGCCCGGCCATGGCTGCCCCCACCGCTTTCTCAACGGCCCGCTGGGCCTTCGGGTCGATGGTGGTGGTGATCCGCAGGCCCTGGATGTTCAGTGTCTGCTCGTCCATGGGGAACATGTCGAGCAACTCAGCGGTGACCTGACGCTGGATCAGTCCGTTGGGTCCGGAGGCCCGATCGGCGTTGCGCGCCTGGTAGGGCGGGATCGTCGTCGGGAACATCTGCTCAGCCCGCTCGCCGGGCGTCAGGGTGCCGGTCTCCACCATCCCGTCGAGCACCCAGTTCCACCGGTCGACGGCGCGTTCACGGTCAATCGCGGGATCCAGGGTGGACGGCCGCTGGATCACCGCCGCCAGCAGCGCACCCTCGGAGACGGTGAGTTCCTCGACCGGCTTGTCGAAATACGCCCGTGCCGCCGCGGCGATCCCGTAGGTGGTGCGGCCGAAGTAGATGATGTTGAGGTAGGCCTCCAGCACCTCGTCCTTGGGCCACGCAGCGGACATCTTGGCGGCGATGACGAGCTCTTTGCCCTTGCGGACCACTCCCCCGACACCGGTGCGCTCCGAGCCGACCAGAGCGTTCTTGACGTACTGCTGGGTGATCGTCGAACCGCCCTGGGTGTCGCCGCCGAGCAGGTTGTTCTTGACCGCCCGGAAGAACCCCGAAAAGGAGTAGCCGGCGTTGGTGTAGAAGTCGCGGTCCTCGGCTGCCAACACCGCATTGCGCACCGGGACCGGCACCTGGTCGATTTTGACATCGATGCGGTTACCTTCCGGCGGAATGATTTTCGCCAATTCGGTGCCATCGGCGGCAACGATCGTCGTCACCTGATTGGTGTGGATGTCACCGGGTTCGGGGATCTCGACCGTGCGGTAGGCCATGCCGAAGGTGACGACCGGAACCACCAGCATCGTGGCGGTCGCGACGTACAGGCCCCGCCG
>JBDTEP010000191.1:0-10985 GCA_039922455.1 Mycobacterium sp.
CCCGGGTATAGGTGTGCATCGGGGTCCAGGACAGGTTGACCCGCATGTTGTTGGTGACCAGCTCGGGATTGTAGATGTGGTCGAAGAACTTGTCGGACACGGTCTTGACCCGGGTGAAGATCGGCACGAACTTGTCGCCGTTGTTGGCGAAAACGCCCAGCACCGGGGTGAGGTCGTGGGTGATCTGGATCAGCTGGTCGATGTGGTTGTCGAACGCTGCGCGGGCGACACCCACGGTGTGCTGCCCGCCGGCGACCAGCGAGGCGAGTTCCGCGCGCTTCTGCGCGAACGCCCGCATCGGCTCGACGGCCTGATGCAGAGCGTCGACCAGGTCGGGGGCGCTGTCCTGCAGGCCGTGGGTGGCGTCGAGCAGCGCCGAGACCGTCGACGGCCCCGGCTCGGTGGCGACGATGCCGTTGAGTTGGTCGAGCAGCTTGGACATGTGCGCGCCGGCGCCCAACAGTTTGACGCGCCGATTGTCGGTGGCCGCACCGATGGCGGCCAGGATGCCCAGGCTGTGGTCTTCGCGGCCGCGACCGGTGGCGGCCAGGATGTCCCGCAGTTTCGACACGGTGGTCTGGAAGATCACCGTCGACAGCTCACCGTTCTCGGCGATGTGCGTGCCGTCGCTGATGGTGGATCCACTGCTGCCGGAGTCGACGAGCTGAATGGACGAAACCGCGAACACGTTGGACGGCACCACCCGGGCGGTCACCGAATTCGGGATGTCTTTGGCGTAGTCGGGCTTGAGGTTGATGTGCACGTAGTTGGGTTTGCCGTAGGCCGCCGGGATCACGTCGGTGACGCTGCCCACCAGCAGGCCGTGGTACTTGACGTCGGATTGGGCGGGCAGCCCGTCCCCGACGTTGATCAGGTCGGCCACCACCCGGACGTAGGAATTGAGCTTGCCGGTGGATTTGGCCAGCAGGCCCCCGGTGGCCAGCACGATCACCATCAGAACCACCACCCCGGTGCCGAGGAGTTGCCGATCGGAGGGGCCGCGGCCGTCGAGATCCAGTGAGTTGCCCATTCAGCCACCGAACCTGGCGCCGGCGTCGATGCTCCACAACGCCATGGTCATCAGCATGTTGACCATGATCACGATCGTGATGGACGCCCGCATGGCGCGGCCGGCGGCCACCCCGACGCCTTCGGGACCGCCGGCGGCATAGAAGCCGTAATAGCACTGCACGGTCGAGGACAGCCAGACGAACACCACGCACTTGAGCACCGAATAGAGAATGTCCTTGCCGCTGAGCATCATCGTGAAGTAGTGCAGGTACGGGCCGATGGAACCACCGCTGACGACCCCGGTCACCACCTGGCTGGTCAGATAGGTGATCGCCAGGCAGGCCACGTACAGCGGGATGACCGCGATGGTCGCGGCCATCAGCCGGGTGGTGACCAGGTACGGGATCGGCTTGATCGCGATCGAATCGAGGGCGTCGATCTCCTCGGCGATCCGCATCGCGCCGAGTTGCGCGGTGAATCGGCAGCCGGCCTGCATGGCGAACGCCATCGACGCCATGATCGGCGCCAGCTCGCGGGTGTTGACCAGTGAGGAGATGATGCCGGTCGCCGGACCCAGTCCGAGCAGATTCAGGAAGTTATAGCCCTCGATCGCCACCAGCGCGCCGGCGGTGAAGCCGAGCACGATGGCCACTCCGGCGGTGCCCCCGCCGACCACGATGGAGCCGTTGCCCCAGGCGACGTCCGAGAGCAGCCGCAGGAACTCCTTGCGGTAGTGGCGCAGCACGGTGGGGACGCCGGCCGCGGCTCGACCGAAGAAGACCAGCATGTGTCCCAGCCGGATGGTGGGTGTCGACACCAGTCGGTAGACGGCCAGCAATGGGCGTGCGATCACCGGGAGATAGGGAGACGCCGTCATGTCAGAGGCCCGTCCGCGGGTACAGCACGTTGTAGAGCTCGCTGATACCGACGTTGACGAGCATCAGCACCAGGATCGACTCGACCACCGACGCGTTCACCGAGTTGGCGACGCCCGCCGGGCCGCCGCGGGTGGACAGCCCCTTCTGGCAGGCCACCACCGCGACGATCGCGCCGTAGACCACGGCCTTGACCAGCGCAATGACCATGTCGCCGGTGGTGGCGAACGAGGAGAACGTCGCCACGAAGCTGCCGGGCGCACCCTTCTGGAAATACACGTTGAACAGGTAGCTGGCTAAGAAGCCGACGAAGCAGGTGATTCCGGTCAGGGCGACGCCGATCATGATGGCCGCGGCGAAGCGCGGGACCACCAGCCGCCGGATCACCGAGACGCCCATCACCTCCATGGCGTCGGTCTCCTCGCGCATGGTGCGTGAGCCCAGGTCGGCGGTGATGGCCGAACCGACCGCGGCGGCCATCAGCATCGCCGCCACCAGGGAGGCGGCCTGGCGGATCACGGCCAGCCCGGCGGCCGCGCCCGCCAGCGAGGTGGCGCCCACCTGGTTGGCCAGCAGCGCGAACTGAATGGACAGCGTCACCCCGATCGGTAGCGCCACCAGGACCGTCGGCAGCACGGCGGTGTTGGCCATGAACGCGCTCTGCCGAACGAACTCACCCCACTGGAAGCGGCCGCTGAACAGGTCGGCGAAGAAGTACTGCACGGTGCGCACCGCCAGGACGCACTGCTCACCGACGGTGGTCAGCGATGCCAGCGGGTGGCGCTTGACGTAGCCGGCGGTCCAGTCCTGGATCGCGGCCACCCCGTCGAGCGGCGCATCGTCGATCAGTTCGTCGCGGGTGGTCATCGGTCGCCGATCGTGTGCAGGTGACCGTCCGGTTCCGCTGACTGGGCGCCGCGCCGGGGATCCATGGCGGACATGCTAGCCAGCGTTCTTACTCCGCGGTAGGGTTCGGCGAATACCGGCCTGGCGGGCGCATGCACCGGTGGAACGCACACCGCGAGGGCATCAACGGAACTCATGTGACGTCGGCGCAGCCTTCCATCCGGCAATGATGTACGACACAATGCCTCGGCATGACCGGTTCGGCAACATGACTCGGGTTGCGGCCGGGTTACTGTCCGGTAGGACCGATTTCGCGGATTCGCGCTCATCGAATTGGAACCGGTGGGGATACTCAACCCAGACGAAACCGGGTGCGGGGAGGGTGATGATGCGGCAAAAATGGGCGCGTACCACCGCGGTGGGGGCGGCCTGGGCGGTGGCGATCGTGGCGCTGCTGGTATCCGGTCCCGCTGCCGCCGAGCCCGACCAGCCGCCGGCGCTTCCGGGGTTCATCCCGGCGCCCACCGACTGGTCACCGCACATGGATTTCTGGCCCTACAACACTTTTACCTACCAGGTCACGCCCGAGATGATCGGCGGTATGTCGGACTCGTGCCAGTGGTTCAACGCGCAATTCGACCCGCTGATGGGTCAGATCAACGCCGTCAACCACAACCTCGGTAGCCATCACGACGTCTACGTCGGCGTGCAGTCGCAGGCGGATGCGGTGGTGGCCAACATCGACCGGGCGACGGGCTTTCTGGCGCCGCGGTTGAAGCCGCTGACGATCCGTAACACCCCGGACAACTACGGCCCCTACTCGCCGATCTACGGTGGCGAGCAGCTGACCGGCGTGCTGTTCCAGCTATCCCGCATTGCCGACGGCATGAGACAGAAGCAGCCGTCGGGGTTCACCCGTCCCCACATTGATTCCGCTGCGGGGTGGGGTAACGCGCTGCGGAATTCCGGGGCCTGCACTTGAGCGCAGGCCGCGCGGGATTGCGGTACCTTCGGGATGCGCTGCGGCCGAACGGCTCGGCTCCTACCAGCAGGGGGTGGAACAGGTGTCGGAGGAGCGGGAATCGGCCCCCGAGCCCCAGGGGGACATCGACGGCCCCGACGGCATCGACGGCATCGACGGCATCGACGAGCCTGACGTGGCCGCCGAAGCCGCCGACGAGCCCGACGCCCCAACCGACGAATCGCAGCCGGTCGGAACCGCTGATGAGGCAGAGGTTGCCGAAGCGGGTCCGCGCTATCCGAGGTGGCGGTGGATCGCCGCGGCGGTGCTGGTGCTCGGGCTGATCGGCGCGGCCTATGAGGGCTGGCTGCTGTTCGCTCAGCATCAGCGCACGGTGGCCGCCGCGCAGGCACTCGAGGCGGCCGAGAAGTACACGCTGACGCTGACCGGTGTCGATCCGAACTCCATCGACAAGAACTTCACCGAGGTGCTCGACGGTGCCACCGGCGAGTTCAAGGACCTGTACGCCCAGTCCAGCGAGCAGCTCCGCCAACTGCTGATTGACAACAAGGCGGCCGCGCACGGCACCGTCATCGACGCGGCGGTCAAGTCCGCGACCAAGAACAAGGTCGAAGTGCTGCTGTTCGTCGATCAGTCGGTGAGCAACAAGGCCGCACCTCAAGCAACGATTGACCGCAGCCGCATCGTCATGACCATGGAGAAAGTGAACGGCCGCTGGTTGGCCGCCAAGGTTGACATGCCCTGAAATGCGCCTGCCTAACCTCCCAGTCGCTTTCCCATCGCCCAGATCAGCACTTCCGACGGTGCGGCGGCGGTGAGCTGCTGACCGCCGCCGCTGGTGAAGCGGACGGCGTCACCGACGTTCAACTCGCCGGTGCCCTCCAGGTCGACTCGGCCCAGCGCGACGAACAGATGCGCATAGGGCGCATCGGGTAGTTCGACGCTGTCACCGGGATGCAGCCGGGCGGCGTACAGGGTGGCGTTGGAATTGCCGATGCTGACCGCGGCGTCGGGGTCACTGCCCGATGCGACGGTGATGAGCCCGCCGCCCGCCAGTGCGTCGCCGATGTCGCGCTGCTGATAGCCCGGGTTTTGTCCCGGGGTGTCCGGAATGATCCACATCTGTATGAAATGCACCGGCTCGCTACCAGATTCGTTCTTCTCCGAATGCAGGATGCCGGTGCCGGCCGACATCCGCTGGGCCAGCCCGGGATGGACCACCCCGGAGTTGCCGATCGAATCGCGATGGCTCAACGCGCCGGACAGCACCCAGGTGACGATCTCGGCGTCGCGGTGCGGGTGGGTGTCAAACCCGGAAGCCGGCGCCACGATGTCGTCGTTGTTGACCAGCAGCAGCCCGTGGTGGGTGTTATCCGGGTCGTAGTAGTCGCTGAACGAGAACGAATGCCGCGAGTTGAGCCACGGTGCGCGGGTGACCGCCCGATCCGCGGCCCGCCGCACGTCCAGCAAGGCCGTCATGGTCCCCAAGGTTAGCGCGCGCCGTGGCTGCCGCCGGTAGTCTCACTTCGAACCGCCGAAGTGATACGGAGGTAGGAGGCGATGTCCGTCGAGACCGGCGCGCACGATGACGCCGGCGTCGTCGTGTGAGTCGCCCCACGCTGCAATATCTGCAGATCGCCGACTTCATCGCGGGGGCCGGCGGTGACCCGTGGGCGGTCGATGACAGCCTGCAATCCGGAAGCCCGACCCAGATCAACTTCCTGGCCCAGGCGTTCCATCAGGCCGCCGGATCAGCTACCGCTGCCGAGGAGACCTTCCGGGTCGCTGAACAGCATTTCGGGCAATACAACCGCGAGAACGGTGAGCAGCCGATCAACAACGGCGCCGAAGTGCGGCGGGTCAAAGACGGCCTGCACGCCACCAATGCGCAACTCGGCCAGATCGCGGCCGATCTGGAGGCCATCGCCGCCGCCCTGGCCCAGGCCCGCGCCGCCTCACAGACGAATATCACGGCGCTCAACGCCAACCTCGAGGGCCTCGACGCCCGCATCGGTCACTACCTCGACTTGGAGAACGAGGGCTACAACTGCGACACCGAGATCATCCAGTGTTGCCAGTTGGCCAAGGACGACACCGTGACGGCCCTGCACAACGGCACGGTCATCCGCAACACCTACTCCAAGACCCTGCAGCAGGCCTTGACGAACCTGCGGGTCAAAGACGGCTACGACCCGGGCGTCGAAGTGCGCAAACTCGACGCGGATGCGCCGGCGGCGCCACCGGGACCCCCGCCGGAGGACCCGAAGCAGTTCAACGACTTCTGGAACAGCCTGACCCCCGGACAGAAGGAGTGGCTCTACAACCAGGACCACAGCATCGGCAATCATCCGGGCATGCCCTGCGATCCGCCGGACCATTTGGGCTACGACCACTACAACAAGCTGCACCTCGCTGACGAACTGCCCCAGGCTCAGGCCGCTGCCGCGCAAGCCGACGCGCTGCGCAACGAGCACCCCGACTGGGCGGCCGGCAACAACATTCCCCGCCCCAACACACCGGGGGCGATCTTCGACGACCGCCTCGCCTACGAGCGCTGGCAACGTCAATACGACGCGGCCCGTGCCGGCGCCAAGTACCTACCCGACCTGCAAGCAGCCGATGCTGCACTGAAGGTCGGTCCGGACCGCAAACTGATGCTGCTGGACACCCAAAGCGGTCAGCAGGTCCGCGCAGCCATCGCGGTAGGCGATCCGGACCGAGCCACCCACGTGTCCGTGACCGCTCCGGGGCTCAACACCACGGTGCACGGCGCCGTTGAAGGTATGGCGGACGAAGCAACGCGTCTGCGGGACGAGGCGCATCGGCAGTTGCAAAACACGCCCGGCCACGAATACGACACCGTGTCAACGATTGCCTGGATTGGGTACGACCCGCCGCAGGTGCCGGGCTTCGACGATCGCAGCGGCTCACTCACCGGTCTGTGGGGAGTGACCCATGACGACATCGCCAGAGCCGGCGCCCACGATCTGGCGGGCTTCTACGACGGGATACAAGCTTCCCACCTGGGTGGCCCCGCTGATCTGACCGCTATCGGACATTCCTACGGTTCACTGACCACCGGGCTGGCGTTGCAAGAACCCGGCGATCACGGGGTGTCGCGGGCACTGTTCTACGGATCTCCGGGTATCGAAGCGTCCACGCCGCAGCAGTTACACCTGCAACCCGGCCAAGTTTTCGCCATGGAAACCCCCGACGACCCCATCCAATGGGTCTACGACGCCAGATCCGTTGGTCAGGGCATCCCGCTTCTCGGCTCCTACATCAACAACGAGTTCGGCGATTTCGGCCCGAACCCGGCCACCAACCCCGAGTTCACCCACCTGGCCACCGGCTCCGCCGCCGTACCCGATGGCCATGGTGGCGCCATTACGCTGGAGGGTGCCCATGGCCACAGTGACTACCCTCGCTTCCCTGACGGCGGAGGGCTGCGGACGACCAACTACAACACTGCCGCCGTCCTCGCCGGACTCGGCGGCAAGGCGGTTGTAGAAAAATGACCAACAACCGAGGACCATTTCCGAAGCAGCGACAACGCGCAGGCCTGTTCGCCGTCGTGGCTGCCACCGCACTAACGGCAGGATGTCACGTGCCAGAATCATACGAACCCACCGCGCCCGGCGTTGCCGCCGAGGCACTGGAATTAGTCAAGTCCCTGCCCTCGTTTGAGGACACTCAAGCCCAGGTACAAGCCGCGCTGAATGAAATCATGGCCGCTGCCAGAAGATTGATTCCCTCGATCACCTGGGTGACACCGACTGAGGGGTCGGGCATTGGCTGTGAGCGGCCCTACGAGCAAACTGGTGGGCAAGGGTACTTCCTGCCGCACCAGGTTGCGATCCGGGTGGCGGTCTCTGAGCAACAGTGGGCGGAAATTGAACAGGCCGCGAAGGAGTCTGCTGTCAAGGTGGATGCCACCGACAAACAGGTCATGCAAGACCAGCCGGGCAACCATGACGTCGGGTTCTACGGCCCCGCAGGGATATTCATCAAGGTTTCTTATGGCGGCAACCTGGTGGTCGCCGGCTACACGGGTTGCCGGTTGCCGCGGGACAAGCAGTAAGTGCCTACCAATCCGATTCGTCGAAGGTGATGACGCCGCGGATGTTATTGCCGGCCAACATGTCCTGGTAGCCGTCGTTGATGTCCTCGAGCTTGTAGGTCCTGGTGATCATCTCGTCGACCTTGAGCAGTCCGGACTTGTACAGCCCGACCAGTCGCGGTGTTTCGATGTGTGAGCAACCGCCGCCGAAGATATTGCCCTTCAACGTCTTCTGCAGCATGGTGAACAAGAACAGGTTCAGCTTGACATCGGCGTCGACCATCGAGCCCATGCCGGTCACCACGCAGGTGCCGGCCTTGGCGGTCAACGTCATCGCCTCTTCGAGGTATTGGCCCTTCATCTCGCCGACCGCGATGATCACCTTTTCGGCCATCAGACCCCAGGTCTCCTCCATCACCGGCACGATCGCCTCGGCCATCGACGGGTAGACGTGGGTAGCGCCGAACTTCACGGCCTGGTCGCGCTTGAAGTCCACCGGATCGATCGCGATCACCCGGCGCGCGCCGGAGAGCACCGCGCCCTGCAATGCACTCATCCCGATACCGCCCAACCCGACGATGATGACCGTCTCACCGGTCCGCACCTCGGCGACATTGGTAGCCGAACCGAACCCGGTCGGCACCGCGCAGCCCATGATCGCCGCGGACTCGAACGGAACGTCCTTGTCGATCTTGACCACGGAGTCCTTGTGCACGGTCATGTAGGGGGAGAAGGTGCCGAGCAGGTTCATCGGCGACACGGCCTGCGAACCCGCGTGAATCCGGTTGGTGCCGTCGGCCACAGCCGTGCCACCCAGCAGCATCGCGCCGCGGTCGCACAGTGAGCGCAGACCCTTCATGCACGGCGGACAGATACCACACGCCGGGATGAAGGCCAGGATGACGTGGTCACCCTCCTCCACTTCGGTGACACCTCTGCCGACCTTGGTGATCACGCCGGCGCCCTCGTGCCCGCCGAGTGCGGGCAGCCCGATCGGGGTGGCCCCGGTGGTCAGGTGATAGTCGGAGTGGCACATGCCCGCGGCGTGCATCCGGATCTGGACCTCGTTGTCAACCGGATCGCCCAGTTCGATCTCGTCGACCCGCCACGGCGAGTTCAGCTCCCACAACAGTGCGCCCTTGGTCTTCATTCGGGCGATCTTAGCGACACAAGCGGAACGTGTTACAACGCTGGTGGGCGCATACGGTTTGAGCTGGGGAAAAGACGTCCTACGAACTCTTGTGCGGTACGCCCGCCGTCAGGCCGCCGTCCACCACGAAGTCGGCCCCGGTGGAGTAGGACGACTCGTCGGAGGCCAGGTACAGCACGCAGGCGGCAACTTCGCTGGACTTGGCGCCCCGACCCAGCGGGATCTGCAGGAAGTCGTCGGGGATGGTCATCGTCATCCGGGTGCGCACCAGGCCGGGTAGCACCGCGTTCACCCGGATGTTCTGCGCGGCCAACTCCAGCGCCGCCGCCTTGGTCAGGCCGCGCACCCCGAACTTCGAGGCCACGTAGCCGTACAGGCCGGGGCTGCCGCGCATCCCCTCGATCGATGCGATGTTGATGATAGAGCCACCCCCGGCGATCGTCATCGGATCCACCGCGGCCTGCATACCCAGGAAGGTGCCGGTCAGGTTGATATCGAGGATGCGCTGCCACTCGGCCAGAGCGAAGTCCTTGAGCGAATTGGCGTTGGCGATGCCCGCGTTGTTGACCAGCACGTTGAGTGTGCCGAACTCCTCGACGGTGGTCTTGACGGCGGCCGCCCACTGCTCGGGCTGGGTGACGTCGAGACGGACGAACCGGGCGGTGTCGGGCCCCAACTCGGCGGCGAGCTTGGTGCCCTCCTCGTCCAAGATGTCGCCGATCACGATCTTCGCTCCCTCGGCGGCCAGCGCCCGCGCGTGTGCTGCCCCCATACCCCGCGCGCCGCCGCTGATCAGCGCCACCTTGCCTTCGACTCGTCCCATGGCTGGTGAGGTTACCGGGGCGCACTGTGTGCCCGATACGCTGCCCTGATGGCATCCCCCCGCTCCGGCACCCGCACCGAGCGAACCTTCGATGGGGTGCGCGGGGTACGAATCGTCTACGACACCTGGACGCCGTCCGTGACTCCCCGCGCGGTGGTGGTGCTCTCGCACGGCTTCGGCGAGCACGCCCGCCGCTACGATCACGTCGCAGCGCGGTTCGGGCAGGCCGGACTGGTGACCTACGCGCTGGACCACCGCGGGCACGGTCGTTCGGGTGGCAAGCGGGTGCTGTGCAAAGACATGTCGGAGTACACCGGCGACTTCCACGTCTTGGCGGGCATCGCCGACCGGGAGCACCCCGGGCTGCCGCGCGTGGTGCTCGGGCACAGCATGGGCGGGGCGATCGTGTTCAGCTACGGCGTCGACCGCCCCGATGACTACCAACTGATGGTGCTGTCCGGGCCGGCGGTGGCCATGATCGACACGGTATCGCCGCTGCTGGCGTTCGTCGCTAAAGCGCTCGGCGTCGTCGCCCCGGGCCTGCCGGTGGAGAAACTCGACAGCAGCCTGGTGTCACGGGATCCAGCGGTGGTGGCCGCCTACGACGAGGATCCGCTGGTGCACCACGGCCGGGTGCCCGCCGGGGTGGCGCGGGCACTGATCAAGGTCGGCGAGACCATGGCGGCGCGGGCGGAGGCACTCACGGCGCCGGTGCTGGTGGTGCACGGCGCCGACGATGGTCTGGTGCCAGCCGAGGGCAGTAAGCGAGTGGCGGCGTGTGTAGGTTCCGACGACGTGCAGCTGACCGTATACCCGGGGCTGTACCACGAGGTGTTCAACGAACCCGAGCGCGAACAGGTGCTCGACGACGTGGTGGGCTGGATAGACGCGCACCTGTGAGTCGCCGTCGGCGCATTGTCGGCGGACTCGGTTAGCGTTGCCGACATGAGTAGTGCCGCACCCGACGCCGACGAGGCAGAGCGAAGCGATGCGGAGGAGCGGCGGCAGTGAGCACCGACGCCGACGAGGCAGAGCGAAGCCATGCGGTGGAGGTACCCCCACCCGCTTGCGGGGGAGAGCGGCGGCGGTGAGCACCGACGACAAGATGTTGGCGCGTATCGCCGCGTTATTGCGCCAGGCCGAAGGCACCGACAACGCGCATGAGGCCGACGCATTCATGTCGGCGGCGCAGCGCCTGGCCACCGCGACCTCCATCGACCTCGCGGTGGCCCGCTCGC
>JBDTEP010000192.1:0-11774 GCA_039922455.1 Mycobacterium sp.
CGGAAGATCAGGCCCGACGCCTGATCGTGCGGGGCTTCTTCGCCGAGATCATCGCCAGGATTCCCGTGCCGTCCGTGCAGGAGCGCCTCACCGAGGCGGTCGAGCGTGAACTCGCGGTCACCGAGAACAAGTAAAACCGAACGCACTGAAAAGACTTAAGGACACGAATCAGCAATGAGCACATTGGAAATCAAGGACCTGCACGTGAGTGTGTCGCCGGGCGGCGTCGGGGACGATGCCACGGCGACGATCCCGATCCTGCACGGCGTCGACCTGACGGTGAACTCCGGTGAGACCCACGCCCTGATGGGTCCGAACGGATCAGGCAAGTCCACCCTGTCCTATGCGATCGCCGGTCACCCCAAATACACGGTGACGTCCGGGTCGATCACCCTCGACGGCCAGGACGTGCTGGCGATGACCATCGACGAACGCGCCCGAGCGGGCCTGTTCCTGGCCATGCAGTATCCGGTCGAGGTGCCGGGAGTGTCGATGTCAAACTTCCTGCGCACCGCGGTGACCGCGATGCGCGGCGAGGCCCCGAAGCTGCGCGCCTGGATCAAGGAGCAGCGCGCGGCGTTCGTCGAGTTGGGCATCGACGCCGGCTTCGCCGACCGCAACGTCAACGAGGGCTTCTCCGGCGGCGAGAAGAAGCGTCACGAGATCCTGCAGCTGAGCATGCTCAAGCCGAAGATCGCCATCCTCGACGAGACCGACTCCGGCCTGGACGTCGACGCGCTGCGCGCGGTCAGCGAAGGGGTGAACCGCTATCAGGAGGCCGAGAACGCCGGCATCCTGCTGATCACGCACTACACCCGCATCCTGCGCTACATCGCGCCGCAGTTCGTGCACGTCTTCTCCGGCGGACGAATCGTCGAGTCGGGCGGCCCGGAGCTCGCCGACCAGCTCGAGGAGCACGGCTACGAGCGGTTCACCGCCGAGGCGGCAGCGGTCGAGGCCTGACATGACACTGTCGGTCAGTCGTCCGGCGGCGGCGAATGTGGACGCGATTCGGGCGGATTTCCCGATCCTGAACCGCGTCATGCGCGGCGGCAGCCGGCTGGCCTACCTCGATTCCGGTGCCACCTCCCAGCGCCCGCTGCAGGTGCTCGACGCGGAGCGGGAGTTTCTGCTGAACTCCAACGGCGCGGTGCACCGCGGCGCGCACCAGCTGATGGAGGAGGCCACCGACGCCTACGAGGACGGCCGGTCCGCCCTCGCCGGATTCGTCGGTGCCGAGGCGGACGAACTGGTGTTCACCAAGAACGCCACCGAATCGCTGAACCTGGTGTCGTATGCGTTCGGCGACAACCGCTTCGAGGGCGCGGTGGGCCCCGGTGACGTCGTCGTCACCACCGAGCTGGAACATCACGCCAACTTGATTCCCTGGCAGGAGTTGGCGCGGCGCACCGGTGCGACGCTGCGTTGGTACGGGGTCACCGGTGATGGGCGAATCGACCTGGACTCGTTGGACCTGGATGAGCGGGTCAAAGTCGTTGCGTTCACCCATCACTCGAACGTGACCGGCGCGCTGGCACCGGTTGCCGAACTGGTGTCGCGGGCCAAGGCGGTGGGGGCGCGCACCGTGCTGGATGCCTGCCAGTCGGTGCCCCACCAGCCCGTCGACCTGCACGAGTTGGACGTCGACTTCGCCGCGTTCTCCGGTCACAAGATGTTGGGACCCAACGGGATCGGCGTGCTGTACGGCCGCCGTGAGCAGTTGGCGGCGCTGCCGCCGTTCCTCACCGGTGGATCGATGATCGAGACGGTGACGATGTCATCGAGCAGCTATGCGCCGCCGCCGCAGCGTTTCGAGGCCGGCACCCCGATGACCTCGCAGGTGGTCGGGCTGGCCGCAGCTGCCCGCTACCTGGATGCGATCGGGATGGATGTCGTTGAAGCACACGAACGCGACTTGGTGGCCGCCGCACTCGACGGCCTGGCCGGTATCGCCGGGGTGCGCATCGTCGGGCCGACGACGATGACTGACCGGGGTTCCCCGGTGTCGTTCGTCATCGACGGCGTGCACGCACACGATGTAGGCCAGGTGCTCGACGACGACGGTGTCGCGGTGCGGGTGGGTCACCATTGCGCAATGCCGTTGCACCGCAGATTCGATGTGGCGGCTACCGCCCGGGCGTCGTTCGCGGTGTACAACACGCTCGACGAGGTCGAGCGACTGCTGGCCGGCGTCCGCCGCGCCGTGAAATTCTTCGGCGGGGCGTGAGCGATGCGGCTTGAGCAGTTCTATCAGGAAGTGATCCTCGATCACTACAAGCATCCGCAGCACCGCGGTCTACGGGAGCCGTTCGGAGCGCAGGTGCACCACGTCAATCCCACCTGCGGCGACGAATTGACGTTACGGGTGGCGCTGTCGGACGACGGCAGCCAGATCGCCGATATCTCCTACGACGGGCAGGGATGCTCGATCTCCCAGGCGGCGACCTCGGTCCTGACGACCCAGGTGATCGGATCGACTGTGGCGCAGGCCTTGACGACGTTCGACGCGTTCCACGAGATGGTGTCGTCGCGGGGAACCGTGGCGGGCGACGAGGAGGTGCTCGGCGACGGGATCGCGTTCGCCGGGGTCTCGAAGTACCCGGCGCGGGTCAAGTGCGCGCTGCTGGGGTGGATGGCGTTCAAGGATGCATTGGCGCAGGCTCTGGCGGGCTTGCAAGAACACACGCTGGCAGCAGCCAGTGTGACAACCCAGGTACCGGTGCGATCCGGTGCCGTATCAACCGCGGAGATGAAGCAATGAGTGAAACCGGGCAGCCCGATCTGCTGGCCGAGGTCGAGGAATCGATGCATGACGTCATCGACCCCGAGATCGGCATCAACGTCATGGACCTGGGCCTGGTCTATGACCTGACGATCCGCCAAGACGAGGAAGGCCCGTCCGCGGTCGTCAACATGACGCTCACCTCGCCGGCCTGCCCACTGCAGGACATGATCTACGAGCAGGTCGAAAACGCGACCGTGGGCACCGGCCTGGTCAAGAAGCTCGACCTGACCTGGGTCTGGGAGCCGGCCTGGGGCCCGGACAAGATCACCGAAGAGGGCCGCGAGATGATGCGCGCCGTCGGCTTCACCGTCTGAGCGCAGGCGGGCGCGTGTTCTGGCTGTGCCGGACATGCGGCGTCGAACACGACGCGACGCCGGACGTCTGTGCGATCTGCGCCGACGACCGGCAGTGGGTGCCGGCCGACGGCCAGCACTGGGCAACGCTCGACGGATTGATCGCCGAGGGTGTGCGATCCAGCACCGCAGTCCTCGAACCGGGGCTGATCGCCGTCGGCAGCACGCCGCCGATCGGCATCGGCCAGCTGGGCAAGCTGGTGTGCACCGCGGACGGCAACATACTTTGGGACCCACCGGGTTTCGTTGACGACGCCGCGGTGGCCGCGGTGGTCGAACACGGACCGGTCATCGGCATCGTTCCGAGCCATCCGCACATGTTCGGTGCTCAGGTCCAGTGGAGCCGTCGGCTCGGTGGGGTACCGGTATACGTCAACGCCGCCGACGCGCACTGGGTGATGCGACCCGACCCGGTGATCAGCTACTGGTCGGACCGACTACAGCTTGCCCCGGCGCTGACGGTGGTTCAGGTCGGCGGCCACTTTCCCGGTAGTGCGGTCGCCTGCTGGGCTGACGGCGCTGCCGGGCGCGGCGTGCTGCTGGTCGGCGACACCATCTTCCCGAACCCCGACCGGCGCACGGTGGCCTTCCTGCGCAGCTATCCGAACCGGATCCCGCTGTCGGGCGCGGTGGTGCAGCGGATGGCCGACACCCTGGCGCAGCTGCGCTTCGATCGCATCTACGGGCTGCTTGCCAACACCATCGACGCCGACGCCGCGGCCGCGGTCCGGTTCTCCGCCGACCGTCATGCCGCCTGGGTGCGCGGCGACCACGACGGCCTCACCTGACCGTGCTACGGCGGGGGATCCGGGCAGCGCGGCTGCGGCCGACTGCAGCCGGTGATGGATAGTAGACCCGGTGTCGACGAGTCGGAGACGGTTTCTGGGCGCGGTCGCGGCCGCGGCGGGCGGAGTCGCGGTCGGTGGGGTAGCGGCCTGTGGGCCGCAGCGTCTCGGCGCGGACATGATTTTTGTCGGCGGGCCGGTGGTGACGGTGACGCCGTGGGCGCCGGAGGCTGAGGCGCTGGCGGTCACCGGCGGGCGGATCAGCGCGGTCGGGTCCCGCGAGGACGTGCTGCGGTTGCGCGGGCAGGGGACCAAGGTCGTCGACCTGCGCGGGCGAGCGCTGCTGCCGGCGTTCGTGGAGCCGCACGGCCACCCGTTCGAAATGGGCACCATGCTGGCCCCGCCGGCTATCGACGTGCGGCCGTTCACAGTTCCCACCGCCAGCGGGGTGTTCGCCAAGCTTTCCGACGCCGTGATCGACACTCCCAAGGGGCAGCCGATCCTGCTCAACGGTGTTGACCCGCTGCTGCAGACCGGGCTGCAGTCCTTCACCCGAACCGAGTTGGACAAGCTGGTGCCGAACAACCCGGTCGTGATCATCGCCAATAGTGGCCATGCCGCCTACGGCAACACCGCCGCGTTCACCGCCGCCGGCATCAGCAAGAACACCCCGAACCCGATCGGCGCGCAGTTCCTGCACGGACCCGACGGGCAGCTGACCGGGGAGGTACGCGAAGCGGCGGCGCTGATGGCGTTGACCGCACCGTTCTCCGGGGCGATCATGGCCAACGCCGGCGATAATCTGCGCTGGGCGTATGCGCAGCTGGCCCGGGCCGGTATCGCCACCGCCACCGAACACTCCTATGAGGCGCGCAGCCAGCGTGAGGTGTTCGCGAAGCTGGCGCAGGGCCCGGACTGCGCGGTGCGGGTGCGCGCCTACGAGATCGGCACCCCGGAGCTGGCCCGGGATCCAAGCAATGTGCGCGGCAAACGCGCCGGCGCCGACGTGCTGTTCGACAAGATCGGGATGAAGCTGTGGGCCGACGGCTCACCCTGGCAGGGCAACATCTTCACCACCTTCCCGTACCTGACCAACGCGACGACGGCCACCATGGGCCTGGGGCCGAACCACCGCGGCGGGATGAACTACACACCCGAGCAAATTCAGGAACTGGCAACGGCTTTCACCGATCAGCACTGGCAGGTGTCGTGTCATGTGCACGGCGATGCCGCGGTCGACGTCGTGCTGGACGCTTTCGAGAAAGCGCAGGTAGCCCCGGTGCTGCGGCCGCGACTCGAGCACGTCGGTGCGATGCGGCCCGACCAGTTCGTGCGGGCCGCACAGATGGGTGTCACCCCGAGCTTGTTCATCGAACACGTCTACTTCTGGGGGGATGTGCTGGTGGACAAGTTGTTCGGTCCCGAGCACGGGGCGCGCTGGATGGCGGCGCGCTCGGCGTTGGATGCCGGGCTGCGGATCTCGTTTCACAACGATGGCACTGTCACCCCGCCCGATCCGATCGGTAACATCGCCACCGCGGTGAACCGGATCGCCAAGGGCAGTGGCCGGGTGTTGGCTCCCGAGCAGCGGATCAGTGTCGACGCCGCGATCCAGGCGCAGACGTTGAATGCCGCCTGGCAGCTGCGCCTGGACACCGAGATCGGCAGCCTGGAGACCGGGAAATACGCGGATCTGGTTGTGCTGTCGGAGAATCCGCGCCGTCTTCCGGTGAAAGAGCTGCGCGACGTGGCGGTGGAGGCGACGTTTTTGATGGGGCGCCAGACCTACGGGAAGGTGCTGGGCTGAGCATGCGGGCTCAGCCGACTGCGTTGCCCCGACCGGTTGTACCTTGTCGAGCTTGCGAGTCCGCGTCCCGCAAAGGCCGGCGGGCGAAAGCTAGTCGCCAGCACCCAGGTGCCCTGTGCCGGGCGGCAGTGCAACACGATCGCCCCGTTTTGGGCTCACCCACTCAAGGTCTCGCTAAGCTCCGGGCATAGTGAGCGAACTGACGGGTCGCAAGACGCCGTGGGCGGCGGTGCACCGGTTGTCGGTAGAAGACCGCCGTTCGGCGATGGACGCCCTGATGGTGGTGCCGTCGAGCACTGCGGTATGGCGATTCGCGGTCCTGATGTTCCTGTCGAGCCTGGTCGCGGCGATGGGGTTGCTGCAGAATTCCGCGGCGGTCGTGATCGGAGCGATGATGATCGCGCCGCTGATGGCACCGATGATGGGGATTGCCGCCAGCCTGGTCATGGGATGGGGACAGCGGCTGCTGCGCGGGCTGGTGCTGGTGGCTGTGTCGGCGGTGGGTGCCGCCGCGGTCGGCTGGCTGTTCGCCGCGTTGCTCGCCGCTGGGACGGGGTTGCCTGAACAGGTTGTTCAACGATCCAGCCCCGACATCCGAGACCTACTGGTTGCACTCGGGGCCGGCGCGGCCGGCGCGTACGCCACCGTCCACAAAAATATCTCTGGAGCGCTGCCCGGTGTCGCAGTCGCTGTCGCGGTTGTCCCGCCACTGGTGGCAGCGGGTGTGCTGCTGGGGTACGGGCAACCGGCGTTAGCCCGCGGTGCGACGCTGCTGTTTCTGACGAACCTGGTCGGCGTGGTGCTGATGGCGGCCGTGGTGTTCCTCGCGACCGGCCTGGTCCCCAGGCAACGGTTCCGCACACATCGCGGAAGGATCGTCGCATCACTGGGGGTGGCCGCCGTGCTTGCGCTGGCGGTCGCGCTGATCCTCACACCGCGGTTTATCGCCGTCACCGGCCACGCCCACGATCTCAAGGTCGCCACCCAGACGATCACCAACCTGCTCAGCTCAGGCAGCAGACTCACCCATATCACCACCTCGGGCAGCAGAGTCCAAGCCGATATCACCGGCCCCACCGCACCTCCGCCGGTAGGAGACGTGGCTACCGCGCTCAGTCGCGCATTAGGCCGCCCGGTGACGGCGCAGCTGGGTTGGATACCGGTTCAGGAGCCCGAGCGCAGCGAGCCGGACCTGCCGCAGCTGCCGCTCAGCGAGTTGAGCCCGGTAGTCGAAAAGTGGCTGGCCGCACAGTCGTTGACGTTGCGAGGGCTCAGCTATCAAGCCGGGACGTTGGTGGTCTCGACGGCTGGGCCGACTCCACCCAAAAACTCCGAGGATCTGACGGCGCTCATCGACGCCCGGTCGCACCACCGCGTGCCGGTCAGCTTGGCCTGGACCCGCACCGCCGGTGCCACCGGGGCCAATGACACCGACACTGCCCTCGACGCCGCGCGCGAGACCGCCGCCGCGTGGGCTTCGACCAGAACGGACACTGCGATCTTGAGTGTCGCGGGGTCCGCCACGGCGATCACGGTCACCCTGATCGGGCAAGCCAAACCTGACGTCGCCACCCTGCAAGCCGACCTTCGGACCGCCCTGCCGCAGGCCACGATCGCCATTCAATGGGTATCGGGAGGTTTGGCGATCGTCGACTCGCCCACACCCACAACCACACCCGGGCCGACAACCACACCCGGGCCGGCGCTGTCGTCCACGTCCGGGCCGCCGCCCACGCCGCCGCGATAACTTTCACGACGCGTGCCTGCGCCCAGGGCAGGATGCCGGCACCCCGCAACAGCAATTCATGGGCGCTGCGCTGTCGCACGATGGAGGCCGGTGTGCGGGATCTGCGGTATCGCACAAGTCAGGTGATCCGCTGGCGGACGGCCAGGCCGGCGGAACTATTCCGGCCGACCGACGGCTGTGTTTCAGTGTTACACTGAAACACATGCCGAATAGGAACATCACTCTCACGATGCCGACAGAGTTGGTGCGCCGCGCGAAGGTGCTGGCGGCGCAGCGTGACATGTCCGTATCGAGTCTCGTTGCGCGGCTGCTGGAGCAACTCGTCGGCGAGGTGCGTGGTTACGACGAGGTGGCTGAACTCGAGCGCGGGAAGATGAGCGTGGGCCTCCTGGAGATCGGACCGATCACCTGGTCCCGCGACGAGCTTCACCAGCGCTGAGCATGGAGTTCGTCGACACCAACATCCTGCTCTACGCATATGATCCGGCGGCCGGTGAACGGCACGAAGCGGCCAGCGCGCTCGTCGATCGACTGTGGCGCGATCGCCGGGGTGCACTCAGCATTCAGGTTCTGCAGGAGTTCTACGTCAATGTGACGCGCAAAATCACCAAGACTATGGCTCCCGACGTCGCGGTCGACACGCTCAAGAGCCTGGCGCGATGGCGTGTCCACTCACCGCTGGGTGATGACGTCATCGCCGCAGCGGCCCTGTCGAGTCGTCACCAGCTTTCCTTCTGGAATGCCATGATCGTCCGGAGTGCAGCCGAATTACGTTGCGACACTTTGTGGACGGAGGACCTCGATGACGGTCAGGTCATCGAGGGAGTGCAGCTGACCAACCCGTTCACCCGTACATAAATTCGCGCGGTGCCGCCCGGGCGTCATCAGTTGATGTCCACCCGTTGCGCCGGGTCATCGAGCAGGCTGAAGACCCTCGACCAGTCGCCGGTTTTGGCGGCGTCAGCGAGTCGATGAATCGCCGACACGACGCCGTGGAACAAGTGGGACGGCTCGAGCACCCCGCGCAACACGAAGGTGTCATCGGTCGGCGTGCCGTCGTGGTCACCCATGTTGCTGTCCTTCCCGCTTGTCGACGTGAGGTCCGATGCGCCGCAACGCAGCCCGGAACGCCGAGTTCGGGTGGGCGCCGGGGAGCACCGCTTTGACGTCGCGCAGCGCTTCGTCGGTGCTGACGTTGCGCAACCGCGCACCGTAGAGCGCCGCCATGGTCGGTGTGCGGCTGTAGGCCCCGACGCAGTGCAGCAGCACGGTGCGTCCCTCGGCGCGTAGTTGCTCGACGATGCGCACGGTGTCCAGCAGCACATAGTCCAGCTGCGGGTTCTCATCGGGTTCAGCCCGGTCGATCAGTCGCACTTCGACGTGAGGCATGTTTCGGCGGATGTCCTCATCGGTCAGCCGGCACATCGAGACGACGGCGTCGACGCCGTCGGGTAGGCGACGCAGCACGCCGATACCGCCGAGCACGACATTCTCGTCGTACGGGTGGCGGACGACCGTGTCGACCGCGGACCCGGGGTAGCTGAAGTCGAACCCGTCCGGCTTGCCCTTGCGCTCGACGGCCACACCGAGGGCCACCACGTCGTGCGCGGTGCCGCCCGGCCAGCCGTGCAGCAGGATGCGCCACTGCAGCGGGACTGCGGAGGCGCCGTAGGCTGCGCCGAGCAGTCCGCCTGCGATCGCCGCGACGGTGTCGGTGTCGTTGCCCGCCCGAACGGCGGCGTCCAGAGCCAACCGAAGGTGATCGGCGCGGAACACCCCGGCGGCGGGGTCGTCGACCGGGACCGGTGTGGTGGCGATCGCCGACCATGCGGCCTGCAACGCGGCAACCACCCACCCGTTGTTGGCAAACGATGACGGCCGCGCGGACTCGGCCGCATCCAAACGCTTCGACCACAACTCGCGGCGTTCGGAGTCGATGTGGGGCAGGCCGATTCGGATGTCGAGTTTTCCGGTGAGCGCTGCCTCGCGGATCGCGCAGCACCACAACACGCAGGCATCGCCGGCGTCCGGGTCGAAATGGGTGAGCTCACTGATCGAGCGGGCGGCTGCCACCAGGGCGTCCTCGTCGTCGAGGTAGGCAAGGGCCACCGGTGCGGTCCGCATCAGCGAACCGTTACCGGCCGTGCGACCGGTGCGCTCATGCAGCCTGGCCGACTCGGCGCGGGCGCTTGCAGCGCATATGGCGCCGTCGCGGGCGGCCCCGCGCAGCACCGAGCGGGTCTGGATGCCCACGTCTTTGGCGTGCAGGGACCACTGGTGCCAGCGGGTGACGATGGCATCTTGCGCGGTGGCGTCGCGCAGGTCGGCGCCGGTGGCGGCGACTTCGGCGATGGCGATCGCCATCGCGGTGTCGTCGGTCCACTCGCCGGGCTCCCACCCGCCGCCGCCGACCATGGCGACCTCCAGCTCAGGCCGGCGAGCGGGGCCGAATTCGTAAGGCGCGCCGAGTGCGTCGCCGGCAGCGGTGGCCAGCAGGACACCCTCGACGCGGTCGTTGAATGAGCTCATAGCTACCATCTCCCTCCGAGAGGATTGGTTTGCGCGGTTGTGCGCTAATTGAACCTGACTGTACGCTAGGGCCCCGACATGAACGATCGAACGTACCGAGATGCCAGCGGGCGGGCCCTGTCCGATTACCCGCGGCCGTCGGTTGCCGTGGACACCGCGGTGCTGACGCTGGACGGCGATCGTGGGCTGGTGGTCCTGCAGGTGCGCCGGGAAGGCGGGTCGGGCTGGGCCCTGCCGGGCACGTTCCTGCACGAGGGCGAGACCCTCGCCGACGCCGTCGACCGCTCGCTGCGGGTCAAAGCCAACGTGCGCGGACTGCATCCGCGCCAGTTGCACGTGTTCGACCACCCCGGCCGTGACGATCGCGGCTGGGTGCTCTCGGTCGCACATGTCGATGTCGTGCGGGCGGATCAACTGGTCTCGCGCCTGGCCGGGCAAACCAGGTTCGTGCCGGTCCGGGCTCCCGGGCGGCTGCCCTATGACCACGCCGGCATCATCGCTCTAGCCGTCGATCACATCCGGTCGCGCTACGACGGCAAGCCCGATCCCGACCGGCTGCTGGGCGACGAGTTCACGTTGCGCGAGCTGCGGCTGGCGCACGAGGCGATCGCGGGGGAGTTGTTGCAGCGGGACGGGTTTCGACGCACCATGGAGCCGCAACTCGTCGCGACTGGCATGACGACCACCGGGACGCGGGGCAGGCCGGCGGAACTGTTCCGACGACAGAAGGCCGCAGAGCCGCCGCGCCACCCCTAAACGGTAGCGATCAGCAGGTGCCGTTCTGGCCGACTAACTCGAGCGTCAGATGATGAGTTCGGGGATCGGCCTGGGCGTCGGACCGATCACCTGGTCCCGCGACGAGGTTCACCAGACCACGCCCTGATCGCCGCGGTTGACAATGGAATGGGCCCCGGCGCTGGAATTCCCCCCTGTCGCACGCGTCACGACGGAGGGAGGATGTGGGTTTTTGCCCGCCTCGCAGCGACAACGACGTTGCGGGCAGTCGAGTTACCCGGCGGCGATTTGACGAGGCCCCTTCGTGGTTGTCGCTGCGAGGCGGGAATTTCCACACATCCCGATGCCGTTGAGGCACTGATACCGAGTGAGACTTGCCTACAGGTCCGCCCATTGTGCCGATACTGCACCGGTTCACCGACAGCAAGGGACACGTCAGCCGTTCACGCTGCTCGCCGACGGGCGCGTCTGACGTAGCGGTGATATCGTTTGATATCACTTGGAGGTATCGATGAGCGATGTGCTGATTCGAGACATTCCCGACGATGTGCTTGCCGGGCTGGATGTGCTGGCCGGCCGCGTCGGCCTGTCGCGGAGCGAGTACATCCGGCGAAGACTCGCGCAAGAGGCGCGAACGGCCCGCATGCCGGTAACGGTGGAACACTTTCGGCGATTCGCTGACACCTTTGGTGATCTCGGCGATCCGGAGTTGATGGCCCGGGCGTGGGAGTGAGCAGCGCCGGATGGCTCATCGACAAATCCGCGCTCGTTCGCCTCGCTACGAGTGTCGATGGAGAAATGTGGAGCAACCACGTTGAGCGTGGATTGGTGCGTATCAGCAACGTGACGCGGCTAGAAGTCGGAAACCTGGCGCGGACCGGTGATGTTGGGGTCTGCCCCCGGTTTGGTTGACTCCTGGCCTGTGAGGATTCAGGCCTCGCTGGAAGGATCAACCCATGCCTAAACCTCGATCCACCGATCGACAGGGTGGGTGAGCGCGTCGGAACATGAGAATGCCGTAGGCGTGCATTTC
>JBDTEP010000193.1:0-8076 GCA_039922455.1 Mycobacterium sp.
GATGCCCGAATCCTCATCGCACAACAACCGCCAGAACCCCGCCGGGCTATCCACACCACCAGGCAACCGACAACCCAAACCCACCACCGCGATCGGCTCAGTATCACCAGCCTCAGCAACCGCCAACCGCGCCGTCAAATCATCGATCTTGCGCAACGCCTCAGCAACAATCGCCCGACGATCCGGCCCCCCGGCCGATGCGGCCGACCCTGCAACCATCTCGCTCAATTCAACCTCTCCGAAAGCTGCGCCAGCAGCTCGTCATCAGTCATCTCGTCATAGGCGTCGGCGTCGTCCTGCTCTGCGGCCTCCACCAGCTCGGACAGGATGGTGGCCAGGTACCCGGTCAGCGCGTCGATGGTCGGATAGTCGAATACGACGGCGGCCGGGAGAGTTTCGCCGATGCTGTCCGACAGAGACCGCTGCAGGGTCACGCTCATCAGCGAATCCATGCCGGAGGCGAAGAATCCGGCTGTCGGATCCAGCGCGTGCCGCGACGCCAAACCCATTGCAGCCATGACCTGCGCGGTGACGTGGTCGCGTAACAACTCGAGGCGCTGGTCGGTTTCGGCCTCGGCCAGCGCGCGACGGAACTCGGTGGTGACCGGCACCGACCCGTCGGCGGGCTTGGCGACGACCAGCAGGTCGTCGACGATGCGCAGCGCTGCCCGAGTGCGGTAGGCGGCGGCCAATCGCGGCCAGTCCGCAGCGACGACGGTGTGCCGCACGGCGCTGTGCACACCGATCACCAGCGGCAACGCCTGGATCGCGACGTCGTCGGCCATCGGCTCCAGACCGGACTCCACAGTCACCTGCTGCTCGGTCTCGGACTGGTTGTCGGTCAACGACTTCCACAGACCCCAGTTGATCGCGGTGGCCGGCAGCCCGGCCGCCCGGCGTGCGTAGGCGAAGCTGTCCAGGAAGGTGGTGGTCGCCGCGTAGTGCGCCAGCCAGCGCGATCCGGTCAGTCCGGAGATCGACGAGAACAGCACGAAGTGGCGCACCGGGTGCCGCAGCGAAAGCTTGTGCAGCACTGCAACCACGTCGAGCTTCGGCCGGAACATGGCGGTGACGTCGTCGTCGGTCATGTCGCGCAGGGTGACCGGACCGCCGGCGAAGGCGGCCACGTGGATACCGGCCAGCGCCGGCAGGTCGGCGCCGAACCGGTCGAACAGCGCGCTCATCGCGGACTCGTCGGCGGCGTCGGCGGCCACTGTCACCAGTGTTGTACCGGCCGAAGACAACTCGGTCGCCAACCCCTCGAGCCGTGCGCCCGGGTTCCGTGACACCGCGACGATGGTCTTGGCCCCGTTGGCGCTCAGCTGCCGAACCAGGTGCGGTCCGATGTTGCCGGTGGCGCCGATAACCAGATGGCAGCTGTCCGAGTCGAATTCGACCGGTGTGGCCGCTCCGGTGGGACGGCCGCCGCGCAGGCGTGGCACCCGGCGGACCCCGGCCCGGTAGACCACCTGGTCCTCGGTGTCGGCGGCGGCGTCCTCGGCGAGCAGGTAACCGGCGACCACTGCTGCCGGAACCGACTCGTCGACGTCGACGACCCCGCCCCAGATCTCCGGATGTTCCAGGGCCAGGGTGCGGCCCAACCCCCACAGCACGGCATGTGCGGGGTTAGCCCGGTCGCCGTCACCGACGGGTTGGGCATTGCGCGTCAACAGGAACAGCTTTGACGCCCCAGCGCCGTCCAGCATGGCCGCCGCCAGTCGCCTCGCCGCGTTGAACGCGTCGTAGGCCGGTGCCGCGGTGAGGTCGGCCAACAGCCCTGCCGTGGGCGGCGCGTACAGAACACGGGTGGCGCTGCCCAACGCCGCCGCGAGTGCTGCCTCATCTGAGTCAGCGGCCAGCGCCGATGCGTCCAATGTCGTGACAGCGCCGCCCCGCTTCGCGCCGAGCTCGACGCCCAGGTCGTCGGCGCCGATCACCAGCCAAGACTGCTCAGCGGACTCGGGAGCCGCCACGGCCTCGGATGCTTGGGCCTGAGCGGCCGGCCAGGCCAGCTCGCACCACCAGTCGGCAGGGACCGCACCGGCGCTGCCGGTGGCCCGGTCCGCGCCGTGACCCGTTGGCCCGGCTGCGCGCCGGATGGCCGCGGTGTCGATCCAGTACCGGCTGTGCTGCCACGGCGTTGCGGGCAGCACCGGATGCGGTTCCGGCGGGTGCGGGGTCTGCGGCGGCTGGGTGTTGTGCGTGCGGTTGAGGTTGGTGTGGAAGCTCAGCGCGTCATCGGCGTTGCGCACCAGCGTTCCGACGCTGTGGTGGTGGCCGTCGAGCGCCTCGCATGTGTCGGCGATCGCGTGGGTCAGGATCGGGTGCGCACTGACCTCCACGAAGGTGGTGTACTCGCCGCCGGCCGCGGTGACGGCCTGCGTCAGCAGTGCGGGCCGTCGGACGTTGTTCACCCAGTAGTCGGCGTCCAGCAGCGGCATGCCGCCAGCCGGCATAGCGGTCTCGGTGACGGTGGAGAAGAACGGGATGGTGGCGACCTCGGGCGTTAGGTCCGCCAGCGCTGCCCGCAGGTCGGGCAGGATCGGGTCCATCAGCGCGGTGTGCGAGGCGACTTCCATATTGACCCGCCGGGCGAACCGGTTCTGGGCACTGACCGCGGCGATCACCGCCTCGACAGGTGCCACCTGGCCGGCGACAACAGTCTGCTTCGGCGAGAGATAGCCCGCCACATGGACGTCCGGATAGCCCGCCAGCAGCGCCTCGGTGGCTTCGGCGTCGAGGTTCAGCAACGCGACCGCGCCCTGTCCGGCCTGCTGCGACATCAGCCGGGAGCGGGCCGCGATCACCCGGAATCCGTCGGCCGGGCTCAGCGCACCGGCCACCACCGCGGCGGTCACCTCGCCCATGGAGTGACCGATGACAGCGTCGGGGTGAACCCCGTAGGACCGCCACAGCTCGGTCAGCCCCAGTTGGAGCCCCATCAATACGGGCTGGACCTGCGCGTCGCCGCTGACGGTTTCACCGCCTGAGATCACCTGCCACAGCGAGAATCCGACATGTTCGACGAACACCGGTTCCAGCACCGCCAACGCCCGGGCGAAGGCCGGTTCGTCGGTGAGCAGTTGCTGGCCCATGCCGGCCCAGTGCGAACCCTGGCCGGAGTAGACGAACACCGTGCCGGGTCCACACGGCCCGGCGTGCGGACCGACGACCCCATAACCCAAGCCGTCCGCCGACGTACCGGCCGCCAATGCCTGTAGGCCGCTCACCGCCTGAACCCGGTCCCGGGCGGATACGGTGGCGAACTGGACCTGCCGGGCGCGGTGATGGTTGAGGGTGTGGGCGACGTCGGGCAATTGCACGTCGGCGCCCGGCCCATCCAACCAGCTGGCCAGGTCGAGGGCGGTCGCGGCGATCCGTTCCGGGTTCCGCCCGCCGATCACCAGGGTGGTGATCGGCGGATCAGCTTCGCGCGCAGTGATTTTGGCGGGGGGTGCTTGTTCGATGACCACATGCGCGTTGGTGCCGCCGAATCCGAACGAGGAGATCCCGGCGCGGCGAGGATGGTCGGTGGACGGCCAATTCTGTTGTTCAGCAACAACCTTCAACCGCATCTGATCGAAGGCGATGTGCGGGTTCGGGGTATTGAAGTGCAGGTTCTTCGGGATCTGCCCCCGTTGCACGGCCAGCACCGATTTGATGAAGCCGACCATACCGGCGGCCGCCTCCAGGTGACCCATGTTCGACTTGGCCGCACCCAGTAGCAGCGGGGCGTCGGCGGGACGTCCCCGGCCCAGCACCGTGCCCAACGCCCGGGCCTCGATCGGATCGCCGAGCAGGGTTCCGGTTCCGTGGGTTTCTACGTAATCGACTTCCTGCGCCGGTATTCCGGCGTCGGCGTACGCCGAACGCAACACCGCCATCTGAGCAGCTGGGTTGGGTGCCAGCAGGCCGTTGGAGTGGCCGTCCTGGTTGATGGCCGAACCACGGACCACCGCCAGCACCCGGTCACCGTCGCGCCGGGCGTCGCTGAGCCGTTTGAGCACCACCGCGCCGCAACCCTCACCCCGGACGAATCCGTCGGCGGAGGCGTCGAAGGCGTGGCACGCACCGGTGGTCGACAGCGCGCCGCTCTGGTCGAAGCCGCGAAACACCGCCGGTGACATCAACAGGTTCACCCCGCCGACGATTGCGGTCTCGCACTCCCCGGACCGCAGGCTTTGGCACGCCAGATGCATGGCGACCAGCGACGACGAGCACGCGGTGTCCACCGTCACCGAGGGGCCCCGCAGGTCCAGGAAGTACGACAGCCGGTTAGCGATGATGCTCAGTGCGCCACCGGCGTTGCTCCAGGCATCCACGTTCGTCAGGTCGGCGGAGGCGTGGCAGCCGTACTCGGTGATGCTCGCGCCGACGTAGACGCCGGTCTGCGAACGCCGCAGCGAGGTCGCGGGAATTCCGGCGTGCTCCAAGGCTTCCCATGCCACTTCCAGCAGCAATCGCTGCTGCGGGTCCATCTTGACCGCTTCGCGGCTGGAGATGTCGAAGAACTCCGCGTCGAAGGCGGCGATGTCGCTCAGGAAGGAGCCCCAGTGGGTGGTGCGGGCGATGGCACTGGTGATCTCGGGCGACCCGTCATCGAACGGCGCCCAGCGATCCGCGGGCACCTCGGTCACCGCGTTGCCGCCGTCGATCAGGAACTGCCACAGCGCTTCCGGCGAGTTGATGTCGCCGGGAAACCGGCAACCCAGGCCGATCACCGCGATGGGCTCGTCGGTGCCGAGCCGGCTCGATTCGGGTGCCGACTCCTCGTCGGCGGACTCCGGCTCGATCAGGAACCGCGCCAATTCCGCAACTGACGGGTGCTGCCAGAGCTCCACCGGCGAGACTTTGCGGCCCAGCAGTTCGGACAATTCGCCGCAGAGCACCACCGCATCGCGGGAGCCGACGCCGAGGTCGTTGAGCGAGGCGGTGAAATCGATTTCCTCGGGGCTACAGCCGATATTGGTGACCAGATAGTCTGCCAGCCAGTGGCGCAGTGCTTCTTCGTCAAATGCTGCGGTCATGCGGGGAACTCAATTCCCACTAGATCCCGTCCCCTCCGGCCTAAGCCGATTCCACGCTGTCGAACAGCTCATTCAACACACTGTCGGCCGACTCGGGCAGCCCCCCGGCCACCGAATCGTCGCCGGAAGCCTCCTGCGGCAGCAGCTTGCCGGTCAGGTGCACCGCCAGCGCCGCAGTCGTCGGGTGATTCCACAGCATCGTCGCCGACAGCTCCAGGCCGACCAGCTGTTCGATATCGCGCCGGACCGCCATCGCCATCACCGAGTTGAGACCGAGTTCGGCGAACGGACGGTCCAGCTGTAGTTCAGCCTCGGGCATGCGAAGTTCGCGGGCCAGAATGCTGCGCAATCCGATTTCCAGCTCGCTGAGTATCTCATCGGCGGGCAGTTGAGCCCAGTCGCGGGTCGGTGCGGCACCATCGGCATCGGTGGCCGCTGAGCCTGACGAGGGCAGCGGCACCATGATGGCCTGGGCGACGTCGTAATGCTCGACGTGATCCCAGGCGGCGAAGGCTTCCGTCGGGGTGATCGCCCGCGACCCCATCCGCTCCAGCTCATGCAGCACCACATGCGCCTCGGCGCCGAAACCAAGCCCCTTCCAGGCCACCCAGTCCAGGCTGACACTGTGGCAGCCCCGCTGGTGGCGGGCGCGGGCCAGGCCGTCCAGGTAGGCGTTCGCACTCGCGTAGGCGCCCTGACCGGGCACCCCGAACACCGCACCGGCTGCGGCGGTCATGAAGAAGAAGTCGAGGCTTCCGGGCGGGAAGAGTTCGTGCAGCACCTGGGCGCCGGCGACCTTCGGCCACATAGTGGCCCGGAGCCGATCGTCGTCGAACTCGGTCAGCAGCTGACCCTCGGTGATGCCGGCGGCGTGAATGATGCCGCGGATCTCCGGAGCGCCGGCCGCGTCGCGGCGGGCCAGCAGGTCGGCCACCGCATCCCGGGAGCCGATGTCGAGGGCGGCCACGTCGACGGTGACCCCGCGGCGCTCCAGCGCGCGGATCGCCATGATCTTGTGCCGGAGATCGGCCTCGACGGCCTCGGTCCCATTACCGTCCCAGTCCCGCCGGGGCGGCAGGGCGGTGCGTCCGGCCAGCACCACGCGGCGGGCGCCGCGGTCGGCCAGCCAGCCGGCCATCAGCAGACCCAACGCACCCATACCGCCGGTGATGAGGTAGGCGCCGTCGGGCTGACACACCATCGGCTCGCGTTGTGGCGGGCCGGAGATCGGGGTGAACGTCGGCGTCACGAATTGGCCGTCACGCAGCACCAGGATGGATTTTGCCGGAGTACGCAGCACACCGGAGAGCACCGCGACGCTGTCGGCGAATCCGGTGGTAGGCAGATCCACCAGCCCGCCGCACAGCTGGGGTTGCTCGGCCCGGATCACTCCGGCCAGACCCCACAGACAGCTCTGCCGCACCGCGGCATCGGAAGCTGCCTCGTGAACCCCGCGGGTGATGATCCACAACGCGGGCGGATCGTCGTCCCGCTCGACCAGTCGCGCCACCAGGTCGGCCACCTCGCCGGACAGCCGAGCCGCGCAGTCCAGGTCGGTCTCGGTGGCCGGTCCCGGGTCTGCGACGTAGACAACGGCCTGAGCCTCGGCAACGTCGGCGCAGCGGTGCCCGGCTGCGGTCAATCCGCCGCGCAGCGCGTCGACACCGGCACCGCCGCCGACGACCGCCACCGTGCCCGGGCGGTCCGGGGTCTGGGGCGCGGCGTCCCAGGGCAGCCAGTCGATGGCGTGAGCGATTGAACTCGCGTTGTCGGCGGAGGGCGCGGTGCTCAGTGCGGTGTAGCGCAATGAGCGGATGTCGATGCAGCGCCTGCCGTCGGGCGTCGTCACGGCGATGTCGACGATGAGTTCGCCCTCGCCACCGTCGCGCCGGTGAACGGTTATGCCGGCCTGATTGTCGGCGGGCGGCTGTCCGAATTGAATGCTGCCGACGGCGGCGGGCACCATCAACTCCTGGTTGGACCCGTCCACCAACCGCGCGAGGTGCAACGCGGCGTCGAGAAGTGCGGCCGTCCCGGATTGCGCCGATGCTGACCCTTCTATGTCGGCCAGCAACTCCACCTTCGTGGTCCGGCCGGATTTGAGCGACCAGTCGAACGGACGCCCTTCACTGCCCCATGCCAACCACAGCGAGGTCACCGCATCGTCGTCGAAATGCGTGCCGGCCTGGCCGTTCTTACGTGTTGCGCCCTCGCCCGGCACGGCGGTTTCACCGCTCTGGGCAATGCGGGCACTGAGGTGTTTGATCCAACGCGCACCGGAGTCATCCGTCGCCGACTTCGATGACACCACCTTCGACAAGATGACGACCGATTCGGCGTCGGCGATCACCTGGATGGACCGCGGCTGGTCGACGATGATCGGATGCTCGAAACGGATGTCGCGGACCAACGGCTGCCCGCTGACCTCAATCGCCGCCTCCGACAGTGTTTGCAGCAACACCGATGCGGGCACCAGCTCGACCCCGTTGTTGCGGTGACTACCCGGGTACGGCTTGTTCTCCGGCGCCAACCGCGCCTGCCACAGATGGACTGGCGGTGTGCTGCCCATCTTGATGTGAGTTCCCAGCAGCACGCCCGGCCGAGGCGCGGATTCCACTGCGGTAACCGAGTTTTCGACTTCCAGCCAGTGATGGGTGTGCCGCCACGGCGTGCTGGGCAGCACCGGGTGCGGCCCGTCCGGGTGGGGCAGTTCCCGAGGACTCATCCAGTGTGCACTGTTGAGATGCTGGTGGAACATCACGGTGTCGTCGCCGTCGCGCACCAGGGTGGCGACGCTGCAGTGCGGAACCGTTTCCAAGTTCTCGTCGATGGTGTGGGTCAAGATCGGGTGGGGGCTGACCTCAATGAAGGTGCCGTACTTCTGAGCCGCGGTGGTGATAGCCCGGTTGACCCAGGCGGGTTGACGCACGTTGTTGACCCAGTAATCAGCATCCAAAACCGGTGCCGGCCCAGCCGGATCAACGACCGTGGAAATAAACCGAATCCGCGGAGCCTGCGGAACCACATCGGCCAACGCCGCCCGCAACTC
>JBDTEP010000194.1:0-11781 GCA_039922455.1 Mycobacterium sp.
CTGTTCCTGCCGATGGGCGCGGGCAAGCCCGTCCGGTTTCAGGGTGCGTATATCACCGACGAGGAGATCCACGCCGTCGTCACCGCAGCCAAGGAACAGGCCGAGCCCGAATACACCACCGGCGTCACCACCGCCAAACCGACCGGAGAGCGCACCGACGCCGACCCCGACATCGGCGACGACATGGACGTCTTCCTGCAGGCCGTCGAATTGGTGGTGTCCAGCCAGTTCGGCTCCACCTCGATGCTGCAGCGCAAACTGCGGGTCGGCTTCGCCAAAGCGGGCCGGCTGATGGACCTGATGGAGACCCGCAGCATCGTCGGCCCGTCCGAAGGTTCTAAAGCCCGGCAGGTCCTGGTCAAACCGGATGAGTTGGCCGCGACACTGATGGCTATTCGCGGCGGCGAGCCGGATGCCGATGACGACGAGATGTAGGCACGCCCGGACGAAAGATGACAAGAGCCTGAGTCAACAGGAATAATCACAACGTGGACTGGGCGAAATTATTTAGTTTTGATACGCCGCCAGCCGAGATCGTGATCCGCGGAACGGTCATCTACATAACCATTTACGCGCTGTTACGCGTGGTGCTCAAGCGGGAAGCCGGCACCAATGGCATAACGGATCTGATCGTGGTGGTACTGATCGCCGACGCGGCACAAAACGGCATGTCCGGCGGTTATAAATCGATCACCGACGGCATACTGCTGGTCAGCGTGATCATCGGGTGGTCGTTCCTGCTGAACTGGGCGGCGCACCGCTGGACGTGGGCGGCGCGGATCGTCCGGCCGGGTTCGTTGTTGCTGATTCGCGACGGCGAGATTTTGGCACACAATATGCGCAAAGAGATGATCACCGAGAACCAACTGCGGGAGCAGGGGCGCAAGCAGGGCATCGCCGATCTCAGCGTGGTGCGAGAGGGCCGGATGGAGTCCGACGGTCAGTTCAGCTTCCTCATCGGTTCGGCTCCCGGCTTCCTTGCGTCGACCGCGTAACCGGCCGATCAGGCCGCCGGGGTCATGCGGTGGTCCCAGCTTCGGCTCTCCTCCGTCGAGCCTCGCTGAACCGCCGGGGTCATGCGGCGGTCCCAGTTTCGGCTCTCCTCCGTCGAGCCTCGCTGAACCGCCGTGTTCATGCGGTGGTCCCAGTTTCGGTTCTCCTCCGTCGAGCCTCGCTGAACCGCCGTGTTCATGCGGTGGTCCCAGTTTCGGTTCTCCTCCGTCGAGCCTCGCTGAACCGCCGGGGTCACAGCACCAGCAACATCCGGGTGTTGCCCAAGGTGTTCGGCTTGACGTAGCTCAGGTCCAGGAATTCGGCCACCCCGACGTCGTAGGACCGTTGCATCTCCTCGAACACCTCGGCGGTGACCGGCGTTCCGTCGATCTCGGCGAACCCGTGCCGGGCGAAGAAAGCCGTCTCGAAGGTTAGTACGAATAATCGCTGCAACTGCAGTTCACGGGCGACCTGCAGCAGGCGGCCGACGATCGCTTGCCCGATACCGCGACCGGTCAGTGTTGGATCCACCGCGATGGTGCGCACCTCGCCGAGATCAGCCCACAGCACGTGCAGGGCGCCACAGCCGACAACCTGCTGGTCAGAGTCCTCGGCCACCCAGAATTCCTGGACCGCTTCGTACAGTGTGACGAGGTTCTTCTCCAGCAGGATTTTGCCGGCGTAGCAGTCCACCAGCCTCTTGATCGCTGGGATATCGGACGTCCGAGCGCGCCGAATCAGGGGCTGCTTGGCCGGTCGATCAGCCGCTAGTTGCACAGCTAAAGAGTATCGGTTTCTCACTTCGGGCCTGGTAACCGATATCCTGACTGCCGTGTCGGGACAGCCTCAAACAGGTCCAGCGGTGACACGCGTCCCGGTGATGAATCTTCCCAACGCGTTGACCATCATTCGGTTGGTACTGGTCCCGGTCTTTCTGCTGGCGTTGTTCGCCCAGGAGGGCCACGACGCCAAGACCCGCATCGCGGCGTTCGTCATCTTCGCGGTCGCCATCGCCACCGACCGGCTGGATGGCGCCCTGGCCCGCCGCTACGGGATGGTGACCGAGTTCGGCACCCTGGCCGACCCGATCGCCGACAAGGCGCTGATCGGCGCCGCGCTGATCGGGCTGTCGATGCTCGGCGACCTGTGGTGGTGGGTGACGGTGCTGGTCCTGGCCCGGGAGGTCGGGATCACCGTGCTGCGGTTCGCGGTGCTGCACCGTGGCGTGATCCCGGCCAGTCGCGGCGGAAAACTCAAGACGCTGGTGCAGGCGGTCGGCATCGGGCTGCTGATCCTGCCACTGACCGGCCCCTGGCTGGTGACGGCCTGGGTGGTGATGGCGCTCGCCGTGATCCTGACGGTGGTGACCGGGGTGGACTACGTAATGTCGGCGGTCGACGATCTTCGCCGCGGGCGCGGCCGGAGCTGATCGCACGATCCGGGAACCCGAACGGGCATCGTGCGCGTTGACCTTGGTAACTGTGGAGTTTCCACGTTGACCCGGTAAGGGGGAGTGCACGATGACGGCATTGCTGCGGGAGTCGGTCGGCGAGGTGCTGCGCCAGGCCCGGACGGCGCAGGGTCGCACGCTGCGTGAGGTGTCGGACTCGGCGCGGGTCAGCCTGGGCTACCTCTCGGAAGTCGAGCGGGGCCGCAAGGAAGCGTCCAGCGAGTTGCTCAACGCGATCTGCGCGGCATTGGAGATTCCGCTGTCGGCGGTGCTGTTCGATGCCGGTAATCGGCTGGTGCGGGCCGAGCGGGCCGCCCGGAACGTCGGGGTCACCCGTATCGATGCCAGCACCAAGGTCGTGATCCCACCGATTCGGGCGATGGCCTCGGTGTAACGGTCCGCAAGCAGGCCTGAACCCCCACCCCATAACCGCCGACCCGATAAATTGATCACCGGAAAGCGGCAGATCGACAACATTGGAAACAACCAGACGGAGCTGACTGATGGCCAACCCGTTCGTCAAGGCGTGGAAGTACGTGATGGCGCTGTTCAACTCGAAGCTCGACGAGCACGCTGATCCAAAGGTGCAGATCCAACAGGCGATCGAAGAGGCGCAGCGTCAGCACCAGGCCCTCACCCAGCAGGCGGCGCAGGTTATCGGCAACCAGCGACAGTTGGAGATGCGGCTGAACCGGCAGCTGGCCGACATTGAGAAACTCCAGGTCAATGTGCGTCAGGCCCTTGTCCTGGCCGACCAGGCCACGGCTTCCGGGGACACCGTCAAGGCCACCGAGTACAACAACGCCGCCGAGGCGTTCGCGGCTCAGCTGATCACCGCCGAGCAGAACGTGGAAGACCTCAAGACCTTGCATGACCAGGCGCTGTCTGCGGCGATGCAGGCCAAGAAGGCCGTCGAGCAGAACGCGATGCGGTTGCAGCAGAAGGTCGCTGAACGCACCAAACTGCTCAGCCAGCTCGAACAGGCCAAGATGCAAGAGCAGGTCTGTGCCTCGCTGCGGTCGATGAGCGAGATCGCCGCGCCCGGCACCACTCCCAGCCTCGCCGAAGTGCGCGACAAGATCGAAAGGCGCTACGCCAACGCGGTCGGCGCCGCCGAACTGGCGCAGGGCTCGATCCAGGGTCGGATGATCGAGGTGGAGCAGGCCGGCGTGCAGATGGCCGGCCACTCCCGGCTGGAGCAGATCCGCGCTTCGATGCGCGGTGAAGCGTTGCCGGCCGGTGGGGCAGCCACCGCACCCGGCCAGGCCACCCCGGCGACCGGTCCGTCGGCCACCAATCCCACCCCCGAGAATCCGCTGGGCCGGTAGTAGATGGCTGTGACAGTCGAGGGCGGTACCCGACGCGCACTGCTGCAGCGCGGTATCGATCGTGCCAGCGAGGCCGCCGACATCCTCGCCGACAAATTGGGCGCGATCGCCGACCCCCGGGCCAGGATGCTGCGCAAACGTCGGTGGGCGCTGCGGCTGAGCCTGTTTTTCGGTGTCAGCTGCGGGTTCTGGATACTGGTGACGGCCGTGCTGGCGTCGTGGTCAACGCCGGTGTGGGTGCTGTTGATCACCGGGCTGATCGCCGCCGGGGCGGCGGCGCCGGCGACGCTGCTGTTGCTGCGATACCGCTGGCTGCGTTCGGCGCCGCTGCCAGCTGCCCGCTCCGTTGTTGCGCGCCGCCTGCCGCCGCCCGGTTCGGCCGCGCGGCCGGCGATGTCGGCGCTGGGTGCCTCCGAGCGCGGGATGCTGTCGCTGCTCAGTGTGCTGGAGCGCGGCCGGTTGTTGCCCAACGGTGAGATCGCCGAGCTGGCGGCCGCGGTCCATCGCGCCGCGTCAACGATGGCGGCTACCGCGGCCCAGGTGGTGTCGATGGAGCGCACCGTGCAACTGAGCGCGCAGTCGCGGGACTACCTGGTGCCGACGATCAACGCATTCACCGCACAGTTGAGTGCAGGCGTTCGCCAATACAACGAAATGGTCACTGCTGCAGCGCAATTGGTGGCTTCGGCTAACGACGGATCGGCGATGCCGTCCGGTGTTCCGGCGAATTCGCCGATGTCGAGGCGGCGTTACCGCGACGAGCTGACCGACGCAACCGATCGGATGCTGGGCTGGGCCCAGGCGTTCGACGAACTCGCCGAGCTGTCCCGGATCTAAATATCGTCGGTCCGCTGATCAGCCGATTCGGGTCGCGGGCCGTAGCGTTCGACGTAGGCACGGTGCAGGTGGGCGTCGCGGCGGCGGGTGAGTTCGTCGGCCAGGTTCGGATCGAGGCTGTGCATGCGCAGCATGTGCCGGCGCCACACCTTGTTGAGCGAGTGCGAGAAGATCACCAGCATCGTGAAAATAGGCAGCGTCATCGTCAGATGCACGTCGAACGTGGTCGGTAGCAGCCAGAACGGGGCCAGTATCAGCGCCGTCGGGACGATGGCCCGCATCATCATCCGGGTGGTGGCACCCGGGCCGGCCAGGTCGTTGCGGACCCAGTCCCGCATCGAGGCGGGCAGTGGGCGCCCGTAGCAGTACCGGAGGTATTGCATCGTGTTCGGCCGTCGGCGCACGCTGTTGTCGCTCACGTCAGTATTCCCGTCGCAGTAGCTTCCACCGCGGTCTAGAACGTCGGCCGGAGCGCTGGAAACACGGTTGCCGCCACCGCTCGCAGTGTGGCCTTGAACATGTCCAGGAAGTCGAAGTAATCACGCCACAACGTGATCTGCCCGTCGTGCACCTCGAACACCCCGCACACCCAGAACTGCAGCCGCAGCGGACCCAGGGTCAGCGCGTCGGTGCGTTCGGTGAGCACTGCCGCGCCGTCGGCGGCGATGCGATGGATCTTCACATCGAAGGCCGCCCGGCCGGCCATCCGGCCGAACACCCCGATGGTGGCGTTGCGGCCGTGGATGGTCGGTAGCCCGACATTCTGGTACACCACATCCTCGGCAAGGGCTGCGGCTGCGGTGTCGAGATCCTCGTCCGCGAGGGCGTCGAGGAGCGTCTCCACGGTGCGGATGTTATCGGCCAGCTCTTTAGCGGTCTGCTGGACACTCGGATCGGTCATGCCTGTCAGCCTAGGCCCGCGGGGCTGTGGCACGGTAGGCCGATGCGAGTGGTGGTGGTCGCCGGGCCGGATCCCGGCCATGCGTTCCCGGCGATCGCGTTGTGCCGGCGGTTCGCCGCGGCCGGAGACGCACCGACGTTGCTGACCGGGGTGCGGTGGCTTGGCACCGCGCAAGCGGCGGGGGTGGACGCGGCGGAGCTGATCGGGCTGGTTCCCGCCGCCGACGATGACGACGGGGATGCCGGCGCCAAGATCCATCACCGCGCGGCGCGCATGGCGCTGCAGAACCTCGACCAACTGCGGATGCTGGCGCCGGACCTGGTGGTCTCCGACGTCATTACCGCCTGCGGGGGAATGGCAGCCGACCTGCTCGGCATCCCGTGGGTCGAACTCAGTCCGCACCCGCTGTACCTGCCGTCCAAGGGGCTGCCGCCGGTCGGCAGCGGCTTGGCGCCCGGTACCGGGGTGTCCGGCCGGTTGCGAGACGCGGTACTGCGGTCCCTGACGGGACGATCGGTGCGGGCCGGTCTGCGCCAGCGCACCGAAGCCCGGGTGGGCATCGGCTTGCCGGGCCACGATCCCGGGCCGGTGCGGCGCCTGATCGCCACGTTGCCTGCCCTCGAGGTGTCCCGGCCGGACTGGCCGGCGGAGGCTGTCGTCGTCGGGCCGCTGCATTTCGAGCCCACTGAGCAGGTGCTGGCTGTGCCGCCGGGTTCGGGGCCGGTGGTGGTGGTGGCGCCGTCCACGGCTGCGAGTGGGACGGCCGGGCTGGCCGAGCTGGTGTTGGAGCATCTGGTACCCGGTGTCGGGCTACCTGCCGGCGCCCGGATCGCGGTGTCGAGGCTGAACGGGCCGCCGCTGACGCTGCCGCCGTGGGCCGTCGCCGGGTTGGGTCGCCAAGACGAGCTGCTGGCGCACGCCGATCTGGTGATCTGCGGCGGTGGGCACGGCATGGTGGCCAAGACGCTGTTGGCCGGGGTGCCGCTGGTGGTGGTGCCAGGTGGCGGCGACCAGTGGGAGATCGCCAACCGCGTTGTGCGTCAGGGCAGTGGACGGCTGGTTCGGCCGCTGAACGGCGAGGCGCTGGTGGAGGCGGTGGGCGCGGTGCTGGCGTCGCCGAGCTGTCGCGATGCCGCGCGACGGGCGGCCGCCGATGCCGCCGATGTTTCCGACCCGGTGCGGGTGTGCCACGAGGCACTGCGCAGCGCTGGGTAGGTTTGGCTGGTGCGTCTGACGGAATTCCACGACCGGGTCAGGCTGCGTTTCGGTGCGGCCTACGGCGCCACTGTGTTGGCCGACCACGTGCTGGCGGCGGTGGGTGGTCGGACCGCGGTGCAGGCGATCGAAGCGGGTGTGGAACCGCGCGACGTGTGGTGGGCGCTGTGCACGGACTTCGACGTCCCGCGGGATCAGTGGTGAGCGTGATCGTGCGGGTGCATGATGCTGCGAACCACGGCGACACAGAGGTCGGCGCAGACGGCGGCCAGTTCGGTCGTGGTCTCGGTGGGGGCGTCCAGCCAGGACTCGATGATCTGGTTTACGCCGCCGACCATGAACAGTGCGCCGCGGCGTAACTGAGCCGGGGCAAGGGCTTGGCCGTCGAGGACGGCGGGGGCCTGCGCCACGATCAAGTCGGTGATCATGTCGAGGATGTGTGCGCGGTGTTCGCTCAGGCCGGGCACCCCGGACAGGTCGCTGGTGGCGATCCGATGGATGTGCGGGTCGGCGGCGATGTGATCGAGGAACGCGGTCAGCGCTGACCGAAGTTTGTCGGTCAGCGTGCCCGGGTCACCGACCCCGGCGGTGACCAGCGCTTCGAGCAATTGGTCGCGGACGTCGTCCGAGACCGCGAATACCAGGGCGTCGCGGCTGGCGAACTGCTCGTAGAAGTAGCGGGGGATCAGCCCCGCCGCGGAGCACACGCCCCGGACGGTGACCTCGCCGAGGCCCGACTCGCCCCAGATTCGCCGTCCGGCCGCCAGCAACCTGCCGCGCCGTTCGGCGCGACGGTCGACCGCGCTGATGCCGCCGTAGTCGCGCACCACTTCCGGGCGTTTCATTGACATCACCCTACTCACGCCCTAAATTCGGAACACAGACGTTATCCAAACTAAGGTTGGAGGCTGCCCCGGTGAACTCGCGCGTACTGACCATCCCGACGCGTCATCCGGATGTGCCCGGCACGATCCCGGCCAGTATTCGGATGCTGGCCGGGGCGTTGGCGATATCCAAGCCCACACCTGAGCGGTGGCGTCAGATCGGCGAGGATCTGACCGTCGGCGACGAGCCGATGCAACGGCTCGTCGCATGGATGTCGAGTGCCGGGGCCAAGGAGATGCGGCCGATCTTCGAACGGATACTCACCGACGGGTTGGCCGCGGTGCCGGATGCACCGGCGCCACTGCGCGAGTTCTTCGGCGAATTCGAGCCGATCCCGGACTGGGTCGAGATGGACCGGGTGCGCCGGGGTCAGCGAGCCTTGTGTAGAGGTGGAGCCGATGGCACCTACATCGCCCGTGACGTGTCCTTCCTGGGTGGCTACCAGTTCTCCTCGTTCAACAAGACCCTGCTGCGCACGGGTGTGCTGGAGAAGGGCTCGAACAAGCGCTTCGCCGAGACCATGCAATGGGCGTTGGACGTCAGCGGCGAGGGGGGATTGGAGCCGCTCGGCATCGGCTATCAGGCCACCATCCGGGTCCGGCTGATTCATGAGTATGTGCGTCGGCACGTGGCCGCGCTGCCGGACTGGCGCGGCGACGAATGGGGCTTGCCGGTCAACCAGACCGACATGGCCGCCACCCTGGTGGGAGCGCTGATCGCGCCACCCGCCGCCGGGTTGGGATTGGGAATCGTACTGTCTCCGAGCGAACTTGACGACATCGCGCACCTGACCCGCTACGTCGGCTGGCTGATGGGCATCCGCGACGACTGGCTGCCGTGCAGCTTCCGCGACGGCGTCCGCATCCTCTACCAAACCCTCGGTGCGCTCTCGGAGCCCGACGAATCCACCAAGCAGCTGGCGGCCCCGATGGCCGACGACCCGCTGGAATGGCACTACGGCACCATGGCCGGTGTGCGGCGTCGTATCGCACGGGCCCAGCACCTGTCGGTGACAGGCAGTTTCCTGGGACCGCACACGATGCGCAAGCTGGGCCTGCCGGTATTCGTGCTGCCGTGGTACCCGCTGTTGCGGATGCCGGTGAACCTCGTTCGCAGCGCTGCGGCGCTGCTGCTGCCCGGCGGACTGGACCGCGCGGCTGTCCGCGGGCGGCGTGAGCAGGAGGAGTTCATGCGCACCATGATGGGCGATGAGGGCACCACGATCGGCGCCTCGGCGCAGGTGATGCGGGTGGCCTGACGCGGTCGGCAGGCCGACACGAAAGACACGCCGCGCGCGTTGACTTGATTCGAACATCCGTTCGCCTACTGTGGAGAGGGTTCGCCGGCTTGGGCGGGCACCCGGGAGAAGACAGGGATAACTTGTCGGACCCCGTCGCTAGCGTCACAGCCAATCGACCGAGAACCGGTCAACCGAACACCAGACCACAGGAGAGACATCATGGCGCAAGCCCCCGACCGCGAGAAAGCACTCGAACTGGCGATGGCCCAGATCGAGAAGAGTCACGGCAAAGGCTCGGTGATGCGCCTCGGTGACGAGGTGCGTCAGCCGATCTCGGTGATCCCGACCGGGTCGATCGCACTGGACGTGGCGCTGGGTATCGGCGGCCTTCCCCGTGGCCGCATCGTCGAGATCTACGGCCCGGAGTCCTCCGGTAAGACCACCGTGGCGCTGCACGCGGTGGCCAACGCCCAGGCCGCCGGCGGGATCGCGGCGTTCATCGACGCCGAGCACGCCTTGGATCCCGAATATGCCAAGAACCTCGGCGTGGACACCGACGCGCTGCTGGTGTCCCAGCCCGACACCGGGGAGCAGGCGCTGGAGATCGCCGACACGCTGATCCGCTCCGGCGCGCTGGACATCCTGGTCATCGACTCGGTGGCCGCCCTGGTGCCGCGCGCCGAGATCGAGGGTGAGATGGGCGACAGTCACGTCGGCCTGCAGGCCCGGCTGATGAGCCAGGCGCTGCGGAAAATAACAGGTGCACTGAGCAATTCGGGCACCACTGCCATCTTCATCAACCAGCTGCGGGAAAAAATCGGAGTCATGTTCGGCTCTCCCGAAACGACAACGGGCGGAAAGGCTTTGAAGTTCTACGCCTCCATCCGGCTGGACGTGCGCCGCATCGAGACGCTCAAGGACGGCACCGACGCGGTCGGCAACCGTACCCGCTGCAAGGTGGTCAAGAACAAAGTTGCGTCGCCCTTCAAGCAGGCCGAGTTCGACATCCTCTACGGCAAGGGCATCAGCCGGGAGGGCTCGCTGATCGACATGGGTGTCGATCAGGGCTTCGTCCGCAAGTCCGGCTCCTGGTACACCTACGACGGCGAGCAGCTCGGGCAGGGCAAGGAGAACGCCCGCAACTTCCTGATCGAAAACAGCGACGTGGCCAACGAGATCGAGAAGAGGATCAAAGAGAAGCTCGGCATTGGTGCTGTGCTGACCGATGAGCTGATCGATGACGTACTGCCCGCCCCAATCGACTTCTGAGCCCGCTGAGCCCGCCGAGTCCGCCGAGCCAAAGCGCGACGAGCAGGCGAAGGCACTCTGTCTTCGCCTGCTCACCGCACGGGCACGCACCAGGGCTGAATTGGCCGGGCAGCTGGCGAAGCGGGGCTACCTCGATGACGTCAGCGACCGGGTTCTGGACCGCCTGACGACGGCGGGTCTGATCGACGACGCCGATTTCGCCGAACAGTGGGTGCGGTCCCGGCGGGAACACGCGGGCAAGGGCCGCAAGGTGCTGGCCGCCGAGTTGCGCACCAAAGGTGTCGCCGAGGACGTGATCGCCGGAGCACTGGCCGGTATCGACGCCGGCGCCGAGCGCGTCCGCGCCGAGCAACTGGTGCAGGGCAAACTGCGGCGGGAAACCCTCGGCGAGGACGACATGCGCGTCACCCGGCGGCTGGTGGCGATGCTGGCCCGCCGGGGTTACAGCCCGTCGATGGCCTACGACGTGGTCAGCACCGAGCTTGCCGCCGAACGGGAGCGCCGCCGGGTCTAAGGCTCAGACCTCGTCGGCCTCGGCCGCGTCCTCGTCCTTGCCGGCGAAAACTTCCTTGGTCCGCTCGACGGCGTGGGTGGCGATGTCGATGGAATCCTGAACGATCGCGCTGGTACCGCCGGCGATGTCCCCGCGGATGATGTCCCCGGCGTCCTCGACGATGTCGGAGGCCTTGTCGACGGCATGGGCGGCGATGTCGCGGGCGGCGTTGAACGCGTCCTTGGGGGTGATAGCCATGGAAGTTCTCCTGTCGGTAGCTGTCAGAATTGACCTTAGACGCCGAACTGGGCGGGCGCAGTGCCTAAACGACTCGGGTGCCCGGGGTGCCCTCCGGCTCGATCGTGGCCGCCTCCAACGGGCTGTGGCGGGCGCGGCGCAACCGGCGCTCCAGGCTGATCGCCCCAGCCGACAGCACCATGTTTCCGGCGATCATCAGCGCCGCGATAACCACCAGCGCGGGCAGGTAATTGCTGTACTGGGAGCCGACCACCGTGCCCTGGCGCACCATCTCCACGAAGGTGATCTGGTAACCGATCGCGGTGTCCTTGAGCACCACCACCAGTTGCGACACCAGCACCGGCAACATCGCGGTGACGGCCTGGGGCAGCAACACCAGCCGCATCGACCTACCCCAGCCCAGCCCCAGTGCGGCGGCCGCCTCGGATTGCCCCCTGGGCAGGGCGTGCACCCCGGCCCGCACGATCTCGGCGATGACGGCGCCGTTGTAGAGGGTCAGGCCGGTGATCACCCCGGCCAGGGCGATCTGCTGCGGCGGGAACGCATTGAGCACCCCGTAGACGAAGTAGGCGAAGATCATCATGATCAGCACCGGGATAGCCCGGCAGAACTCCACCACCACCGCGCAACTCCAGCGCACCGGCGTGATCCCCGACAGCCGGCCAACACCTAGACCGACCCCCAGGATCAACGCCAGCCCGATCGACCAGGCCGCGGCGGTCAGCGTGCCCGCCACCCCGGGCAGCACGTAGGTCCGCCACAGGTCGGAGGTCAGAAACGGTGTCCACTTCTCCGCGGTCAATTGGCCCTTGGCGGACAGCCGCGAATACAGCATCCAACCCAGTAGCGCCGCGGCCAGCACAGCGGTCACAGACAGCGCATGGTGGCGGGCCCCGGCCCGCGGCCCGGGCG
>JBDTEP010000195.1:0-10137 GCA_039922455.1 Mycobacterium sp.
CTTCCTGTTGACCAACGTCGTGGAAAGAGTCGAGGGTACTGCGTGACCCCGCTGGCTCGCCTCCGCGCGACCGCCACCCGGCAGTGGCCGATCGTGGCGGTGGGGCTGATCTTCGTGGCGGCGTTCGTGCTGGCCGGGGCTAACTTCTGGCGCCGCGGCGCCCTGCTGATCGGGATTGGGGCCGGGGTGGCCGCCGCGCTGCGGTTGGTGCTGTCGCAGGATCGGGCCGGCCTGCTGGTGCTGCGGGACCGGGGACTGGACTTCGCCACCATGGCCACGATGTCGACGGTGATGCTCTACATCGCGGCGACCATCGATCCGCTCGGGACGAGCTAGCCCGGCCAGCTAAGCGATGGGGATGGCCGGGATCCCGCCGGGCAGGCCGGGGATCCCGCTGGACAAGCTGGGGATCCCGCCGGACAAGCCGGGGATCCCGCCGGGCAGGCCACCCGACATCCCCGGGATCTGCGGCAACTCCGGCAACTGACCGCTGGCCAGCTGGGTCATCATCTGCGGGCAGTACACCTGGACCGCGATCTCGGTGAACATCTGCGCCATCTCCGGCGACATGGCGTTGCCGCTGGTGAGGCCGGTCAGCGGGGATGCCACCGAGGCAACCTGCCCGGCGGGCTCGGTCAGCGTCGGGCAGACCGACTGCCCGAGCGTCTGCGTGGCCGCGGGGTCGCTGACCTGGAAACCGGCCCCGCCCAGCGCGGACAGGAATGACGTGTCGATGGGGTCGGCCTGCGCCGGTGCCGCCAACACCATCGCCGCGGTCATCAGTCCCGCGGACATCAGCTGATAGCGCATGGTTCCCCCATATCGATTGCTTACGACACGTGTACGTATCAATAACCACACTGCATCAATGCCGTCACACCCGTAACACAGCACGGTCACGTTTTGGGCGCGGTCCCCCGGGGCGGAACGTTCACTCTGCGGCTACGGCGTAAATGTTCGAGTGGCCTGCGCCCTGGACGCAGAGTCAACGAGCGGGCTCAGCCCAGCGTCGCCCGCATGCACACCGTGACGTAGGGCAACGCCAGTCCGGTGTTGCCGACCAGCGCCGGGTGGGTGGTCAACAGGTCGCGCACCTGGTCGAGGGTCTTGGTTCGGACCGCGTCCGGCGAGGTGATGCAGTAGCTGCGGGAGGCGACCAGGTCGATCAGCGCCTGCGGCGTCAGGTAGTTGGTCCACTCCACCTGGTGGCTTTCGATGTCGCCGAACGGCTCGGGCAGGCTCACACCGGCATCCACCACGTCGCGGGCGTCCTCGCGGCCGATGATGGCACCCAGTTCCTTGACCCAGCCCAGCCGTTCGTCGCGGGTGTTCCACACCAGTCCCAGCCGGCCGCCGGGCCGCAGCACCCGCACCAGTTCGGGGATGGCCTGGGTGGCATCGAACCAGTGCCAGGCTTGGGCCACCAGCACGGCGTCGACGCTGTTGTCCGGCAGCGGAATCTGTTCGGCGGTGCCCAACAGGGCCGGGGTCTCCGGCAGGGCGGTCCGCAGCACCTCAAGCATGCCGGCGATCGGATCCACCGCCACCACGTCCAGCCCGCGCTCCACCAGCCGGGTGGTGAGCTTGCCGGTGCCGGCACCCAGGTCCAGGACGTCGCGGGCGCCCGGCGGCAGCAGCCAGTCGATGGCCTCCGGGGGATACGACGGGCGCCCCCGCTCGTAGGCGGCGGCCTGCGCGCCGAACGACAGCGAGCGCTCGTGCCGGGCGCGCGTCACCGTCGGATGCCAGCCAACTCGAGGGTCTGGCGGATCAGCTCGCCGACCCGGTCGGTCTCCAGCAGGAAGCCGTCATGTCCGGAGTCGGAGTCGACCGTCTGCAGCCCGTCGCAACCGGGCAGCAGCTCGGCCAGTTCGGCCTGCAGACGCAGCGGATACAGCCGGTCCGAAGTGATCCCGGCGACCACCGCCGGCACCCGGCAGCCGCGCAGTGCCGCCGCGACTCCACCCCGCCCGCGGCCCACGTCGAACCCGGACAGCGAATCGGTCAGCGTCACGTAACTGCCGGCGTCGAAGCGGGACACCAGCTTTCCACCCTGATGCCCCAGGTAGCTCTCCACCGCGTAACGGCCGCCGGTGGCCGGGTCCTCGCCGTCCTGGGTGTCGTTGGCGAACCGCCGGTCCAGCTCGGCTTCGCCGCGGTAGGTCAGGTGCGCGATGCGCCGGGCGATCGCCAGCCCGGCATCGGGACTGCGGCCGGTGCCGTGGTAGTCGCCGCCCTGCCAGTCCGGGTCGGCCTTGATCGCCGCGAGCTGGGTGCTCTGCGTGCCGATCTGGTCGGCGGTTGCGCGGGCTCCGACGGCCAGCAGAAGGCCCGCCCCTACCCGGTCCGGGTAGCCGACCATCCACTCCAGCGCGCGTGCGCCGCCCATCGAGCCGCCCACCACCGCGGCCACCTCGGTGATGCCGAGCGCGGCCAGCGCGGCGATGTCGGCCTCCACCTGGTCACGGATCGAGATCGCGGGAAACCTTGAGCCCCAAGGCTGTCCATCGCGAGCCAAGGAGCTCGGCCCGGTGGACCCGCGGCAGCCGCCCAGCGCATTGGTGGCCACCGCGCACCAGCGGTCGGTGTCGATCGGAGCGCCCGAACCGATGATCCCGTCCCACCAGCCCGCGGTGGGGTGCCCGGGCCCGGCGGGCCCGGTGACGTGGGAGTCTCCGGTCAGAGCGTGCAGCACCACGACGACGTTGTCGCGCTGCGGCGACAGTTCGCCCCAGCGCTGCACGGCGATGCTGACGTCGTCGAGTTCCCCGCCGCCCTGCAGCCGCAGTGCGCCGATGTCGACCACGCCGGTCTCACCCTCGGCGGGCAACACCTGCGTCGATACGTCGGAGATCGTCACCGGGGACCGCCTCAACGCGCCGCCAGCGCCGGCGATTCGCCGAGCTGTGCGGAGACCGCGGCGAACCCGAGTTCGAGGTCGGCCAGGATGTCGTCGATGCCCTCGATACCGACCGACAGCCGCACCAGTCCCGGGGTGACGCCGGTGGACAGCAGTTCGTCTCCGGAGAGCTGGCTGTGCGTGGTGGAGGCCGGATGGATCACCAGGGAGCGCACGTCACCGATGTTGGCGACGTGACTGTGCAGCTTCAGCGCGTTGACGAAGGCCTTGCCGGCCTCGATCCCGCCGGCCACCTCGAACGACAGCACGCCGCCGACCCCCTTGGGGGCCAGCTCCTGAGCCCGCTGATACCACGGCGAGTCGGGCAGCCCGGCGTAATTGACGCCGAGCACGCCGTCGCGGCCGGCCAGGAATTCCGCGACCGTCTGGGCGTTGGCGACGTGACGCTCGACCCGCAGGCTCAGCGTCTCCAGTCCCTGGGCGATCAGGAAGGCGTTGAACGGCGAGGCCACCGACCCGTAGTCGCGCATCAGCTGGGCGCGGACCTTGACCGCGAACGCCGGCGGGCCGAGGTCGGCGTAGACCAGGCCGTTATAGCTGGGATCGGGGGTGGTGAAGCCCGGGTGGCGACCCTGGGTCCAGTCGAAGTTACCGCTGTCGACTATTACGCCGGCGATCGTGGTGCCGTGCCCGCCCAGGTACTTGGTGGCCGAGTGCACGATGATGTCGGCGCCCTGGCTGATCGGCTGAATCAGGTACGGAGTCGCGATGGTGTTGTCGACGATCAGCGGCACCCCGTTCTCGTGGGCCACCGCGGAGACCCCCGGGGTGTCCAGCACGTCGATCTTCGGGTTGGAGATGCTCTCGGCGTAGAACGCCTTGGTGTTCGGTCGCACCGCCGCCCGCCAGGACTCCAGGTCATCGGGGTTCTCGACGAAGCTGACCGTGATGCCCAGCTTGGGCAGCGAGTAGTGGAACAGGTTGTAGGTGCCGCCGTACAGTCGCGGGCTGGCCACGATGTGGTCGCCGACGCCGGCCAGGTTGAAGATCGCGAACGTGCTGGCCGACTGCCCGGACGCCAGCAGGGTGGCCGCCACCCCGCCCTCCAGTGCGGCGACGCGTTCCTCGATGACCGCGCTGGTCGGGTTAGTCAGCCGGGTGTAGATGTTGCCCGGTTCGGCCAGCGCGAAGCGGGCGGCGGCCTCATCGGTGTCGCTGAACAGATATGAGGTGGTCTGGTAGATCGGCAGTGCCCGGGACCCGGTCTCCGGGTCGCCAGCGTGGCCGACGTGGATCTGCTTGGTCTCGAACGACCAGTTGTTACCGGCGGTCATATGCGGATGCTTTCTCGAAGTGTCGCTGGGGAAGGTGTGGATTCAGCGACAACAACAACCGACGAGTCGGCGCAAAGAGGCACGCATCAGGTTCCCCTGTCTACTCTGGGGGCCCGTTGTGGCGGACCCGCGCTTGCCGCGTAGCCGACGGTGGCTACTCAACCCTGTCAATCACCCGGGGCACCCCACCGCGGTTGGAGGGTTGCCGGCCAGCGAGCCGGGGCTTGACGCTGGCACTCATGACCGCCTGTAGCTTATCGCATCTGGTGGAGATGTCGCCACCTGCTCACCGGCGGTGAACGCCGCGGGGCGGTGCGAGATACTGATGCCGCCGCGCACAACGCGGAACAAATAACTCAGACGAACCTGACGCCGGGAGAACAGCCATGTGCGCCGACCAGCCAACTATCATCTACACGCTGACCGATGAGGCGCCGCTGCTGGCGACGTATTCGTTCCTGCCGATCGTGCAGGCCTTCACCGGGCCGGCGGGTATTGACGTCAAGCCCAGCGACATCTCGCTGGCGGCTCGCATCCTGGCCCAGTTCCCCGAAGACCTGACCGACGCGCAGCGGGTGCCTGACAACCTGGCCGAACTCGGCCGGCTCACCCTGCTGCCCGACACCAACATCATCAAGCTGCCCAACATCAGCGCCTCGGTACCGCAACTGGTCGCCGCTATCAAAGAACTGCAGGGCAAGGGCTTCAAGCTGCCGGACTATCCGGAGGACCCGAAGACCGACCGGGAGCGCGACATCGGGAACCGTTACGCCAAGTGCCTAGGTAGTGCGGTCAATCCGGTGCTGCGGGAAGGCAACTCCGACCGGCGTGCGCCCAAAGCGGTCAAGGAGTACGCCCGCAAGCACCCGCACAGCATGGCTGAGTGGTCGATGGCGTCGCGCACCCACGTGGCGACCATGCGCCACGGCGATTTCTACCACGGCGAGAAGTCGATGACGCTGGACCGCGACCGCGACGTGAAGATGGAGCTGAAAACCAAGAGCGGCAAGACGATCGTGCTCAAGGAGAAGGTATCGCTGCGTGACGGCGACGTCATCGACTCCATGTTCATGAGTGTGGCCGCACTGTGCGAGTTTTACGAGGAGCAGATGGAGGACGCCCGCAAGACCGGCGTCATGTTCTCCCTGCACGTCAAGGCCACCATGATGAAGGTCAGCCACCCCATCGTGTTCGGCCACGCCATCAAGGTGTTCTACAAGGACGCATTCGCCAAGCACCAGAAGCTCTTTGACGACCTGGGCGTCAACGTCAACAACGGCATGTCCGACCTGTACAGCAAGATCGAGTCGCTGCCGGCATCGCAGCGCGACGAGATCATTGAAGACCTGCACGCCTGCCACGAGAATCGGCCCAAACAGGCGATGGTCGACTCGGCGCACGGGATCACCAATTTCCACTCGCCCTCCGATGTGATCGTGGACGCCTCGATGCCAGCGATGATCCGGGCTGGCGGCAAGATGTACGGCGCCGACGGGAGACTCAGGGACACCAAGGCCGTCAACCCTGAATCCACGTTCGCCCGGATCTACCAGGAGATCATCAATTTCTGCAAGACCAACGGCCAGTTCGACCCGGCCACCATGGGCACCGTCCCCAACGTCGGCCTGATGGCGCAGCAGGCCGAGGAGTACGGCAGTCACGACAAGACGTTCGAGGTTCCCGAGGCCGGCGTCGCCAACATCGTCGATGTGTCCACCGGCGAGGTGCTGCTCACCCAGAACGTGGAAGCCGGCGACATCTGGCGGCTGTGCATCGCGCGCGACGCCGCGATCCGGGACTGGGTGAAGCTGGCTGTCACCCGGGCGCGGCTATCCGGCATGCCGGTGGTGTTCTGGCTGGACACGTATCGCCCGCACGAGAACGAGCTGATCAAGAAGGTCAACACCTACCTGTTAGACCATGACACCGACGGTCTGGACATCCAGATCATGTCGCAGGTGCGTGGCATGCGCTACACGTGCGAGCGGCTGATCCGCGGCCTGGACACCATCGCCGCGACCGGCAACATCCTGCGGGACTATCTCACCGACTTGTTCCCGATCCTGGAGTTGGGCACCAGCGCCAAGATGCTGTCGATCGTGCCACTGATGGCCGGCGGCGGCATGTATGAGACCGGTGCGGGCGGTTCGGCGCCCAAGCACGTCAAGCAGCTGGTGGAGGAGAACCACCTACGTTGGGACTCACTCGGCGAATTCCTTGCGCTGGCAGCCAGTTTCGATGACCTGGGCGCCAAGACCGGTCTTCCGCAAGCCAAGATCCTCGGCGTGACGCTGGACGCCGCGATCGGCAAGCTGCTGGACGCCAACCAGAATCCGTCACGCAAGACCGGCGAGCTCGACAACCGCGGCAGCCAGTTCTACCTGGCCAAGTACTGGGCCGAGGAACTCGCCGCGCAGACACAGGACGCCGGGCTGGCCAAGCACTTCGCGACGCTGGCGGATGCGCTGGACAAGAACGAGGACGTCATCATCGCCGAACTGGCCGCGGTGCAGGGCAAGGCGGTGGACCTCGAGGGCTACTACGCCCCGGACCACGACCTGACGGCGGCGGTGATGCGACCGAGCGCGACCCTCAACGCCGCGATCGACGCCACGGACTGACGCCGCACCCGTTCACCGGTTCACCGGTTCACCGGTTCATCGGCCTCGAGGGTGAACTTGGGTTCACGCTCGGGCGCCGAGAGTGAACCCAACTTCACGCTCGGCGGTCGGCGCCCAACCGCGCGGTTTGTTTTTCCGATCGCCGACGACGTGCGACAATTCGCTGGTACAGCGATGATGATGTAGGAAGCCGGTGTGAATCCGGCGCGGTCCCGCCACTGTCATCGGGGAGCGAACCTCACTGCCACGGCCCGTGTTCTCACGAGTTGGAAGGCGAGGGGAGCAGTGATCCGAGAGCCAGGATACTCACGTCGTCGCACCCTGCGATTCGGTGCGGAGCACCCCGAGGGAGCTGGTTAGCGTGACCGCGCCGATTTGGATCGCATCTCCTCCGGAAGTTCATTCAACGCTGCTGTCGGCCGGCCCCGGCCCCGGTCCGCTGTTGGCCTCGGCGGCGGCATGGGGAAAGCTGAGCATCGAATACGTTGAAGTCGCCGATGAGTTGACGACGCTGCTGGGCGCGGTGCAAGCCGGGGCATGGCAGGGCCCGACCGCCGAGGCGTATGTAGCGGCCAACGCGCCGTATCTGGCGTGGCTGATCCACGCCGGCGCCACCAGTGCCGTGCTGGCCGCCCTGCAGCAGTCCGCGGCCGCCGCCTATAGCGCGGCGCTGGCGGCGATGCCGACGTTGGCAGAACTAGCGGCCAACCACGCCATGCATGCGGTGCTGGTGGGCACCAACTTCTTCGGCGTCAACACCATCCCGATCGCGGTCAACGAAGCCAACTACGGCCGGATGTGGATCCAGGCCGCCACCGTGATGACCACCTATCAGGCCGTCGCCGGCGCGGCGGTGGCGTCGAGTCCGCAGGCAGGCGCGGCGCCGCAGATCGCCAAAGCCAACTCGGCCGACGCCAGCGCGCCCGCCTTACCGCCGGATCGGCAGAACGAGGTCATGGATTGGTTGCAGAACAGCGGCTACACCGACTTCTACAATCAGGTGTTGGCGCCGATGGTCAACGCACTGGCGAACAACCCCTACTTCCAGTCGGCCTTCGCCGGCTTCGACCCCTGGCTCACGTTCACCGGAAACCCGCTCAGCTTCCTGAGCCCCTACAACATCGCGTTCGCGCTGGGCTACCCGATGGACTTCGGATCGTTCGCCGCTTACCTGTCGCAGACATTCGCGTTCATCGCCGCGGACCTCACCGCGGCGTTCGCCAGCGGCAACCCGGGCACCATCGCCTCGACGCTGTTGTTCACTGCCGTCGAAGCGATCGGCACGATCATCACCGACGTGATTGCGCTGCTGAAGACCTTGCTGGAGCAGGCCATCGTGCTGATTCCGGTGATGCTGCCGATGTTGACCGCCGCCCTGGCGCCGCTGGCCGTCGCACCGCTGGCCGGGCTGGCGGGGCTGTCCGGCCTGGCCGCACTGCACGCCGTCCCGGTTCCACTGGCCCCGGTCGGCCCCCCCTTCGCCGGCCTGACGGTGACTCCCACCCCGCCGGCGGCGGCACCTGCCCCGGCGCCCGCTCCGGCTCCCGCGCCCGCTCCGGCGCCGGCGCCGCACGTGCCCGGCGCGCCCCCGCCGCCGCCCGCGCCACCGTTGTCCCCGGTGGACGGCCTGTCTTACATGTACATGGTTGCCGGCCTCGGCCAGCAGGCCCGCCGGGCGGCGGGCACCAGTACCCGCCGCCGCGGGGCGCCCGAACCCGACACCGCCGAGGCTCCCGCGGAGGCCGCCGTCGCCGCCGAGGAACAGGCCAGGGCCCGTCGGGGCCGGCGGGCGAAGGCGGGCATGCTCGGCCGCGGTCGCGAGTACATGGACTTAGAGGACCCGGTTGTGCCGAGCGGACTCACCGCGCTGGCCGGGGATGACTTCGGTGGTGGTGCCACGACCCCGATGACGCCGGGCAGCTGGATGCCGGCGTTTCGCACGCAGGCGCCCTAGCGTGCGATAATGCGCCGGTAAGGCAACGAAGGTGCAGGAAGCCGGTGTGAATCCGGCACGGTCCCGCCACTGTAATCGGGGAGCGACCCTCAACAGCCACGGCTCTAGCGGAGCTGGAAGGCGAGGCGAGCGGTGATCCGAGAGTCAGGACACTCACGTCGTCGCTTCCTGCGGCCCGGGGCGGTGTACCCCGAGAGAGCTGATCACCTTGACCGCGCCTATCTGGGTGGCGTCGCCTCCTGAGATCCATTCGTCCCTGTTGTCCGCCGGTCCCGGCGCCGGCCCGCTGCTTGCCTCCGCAAACGCTTGGGCCTTCCTGTCGGTTGAGTACGCGGCGATCGCCGACGAACTGACCACCCTGTTGGCCGCTGTCCAGGCCGGGGCGTGGCAGGGCCCGTCCGCGGAGGCGTTTGTGACCGCCCATGTGCCGTACCTGGCGTGGCTTGTGCGCGCCGGTGCTGATGCGACGGTGACGGCAGCCCAGCAGCAGACCGCGGCCGCCGCTTACACCAGCGCACTGGCGGCGATGCCGACGATGGCCGAACTGGTGGCGAACCATGTCACCCACGGGGTGCTGGTGGGCACAAACTTCTTCGGCGTCAACACGATTCCGATCGCGCTGAACGAGACCGACTACGCGCGGATGTGGGCGCAGGCCGCCACCGTGATGACGGCCTACGCCGCGACCGCGACCACCGCGTTGGCGGCGTCCCCGCAGCTCGACCCAGCGCCCACGGTGCTCAAGGTGCCGGGTACCGCGGACGCGACACCACCGCAGCCACCCCAGTGGTTTGTTGATTTCGGAAAATGGCTCGAAGGACTGGTCCCCAGTCCGCCCTATCCCGACTCAAGTCAGTACCCGCTGTATGCGCAGTTGACGGAGTTCTTCAACCAGATCGGATTCACCGGCATCTCGGACCCGCTTGCCCAGTTCTTCGCGAGTCTGCAGAGCGGGTCGTCGTTGCTGCCGCCGTGGGGTGTACCCGGATCGTGGCTCGCGTGGACTGGCAACCCGCTGAGCTATCTCAACCCCGGAAACCTGGCCTACATCTTCTCGGTGCCGCTGGACCCGGGATCCTATTTCGCGTTCACCAGCATTGTCATCATCGACGACCTGCTGGCGGTCATGTACACGGCCCTGTTCAATCCTCAGGGGCTTGGTCTTGTCATACCGATGGCGATGGTCGAGATCGTCGGAGCAACGATTGGCAACACCATCCAGGCGCTCAACTATCTGGTCACCCAGACGGTGCTGATACCTGCGCTGCTGCCCTTGTTGGCCGGCTCGACGGTGCTGGCTCCGGCCGGGGTACTTGGCGGACTCGGTATCGGGGCCTTGGCACATCACGCGGCCGCGATCGCTGCGGT
>JBDTEP010000196.1:0-15269 GCA_039922455.1 Mycobacterium sp.
GCCGATCCATCGCTCGGTCGGCGGTGGCTCCGGGCAGGTGGATAGGGTGAGCCCGACCGGGACTGTGCCGCGCAGGGATTCGGCGAAATCGCGCACCAGTCGCAGCGCGCGCACGGTGAATTCCACCGCCGTCATCTCCGCCCCGGTGCTGTCCGGTTCGCCGGGCAGCCCGTCGGTGCGGGTGAAAGTGCCCAGCCAGATCAACCAGTCGCTGCCGAGCCTGTCGGCCAGCCCCACGTTGTCCGCCGGAATCAGCGCCTGGTCCCAGGTGGTGATCGGTGCCGCCGGATCGGTTGCAGCCCTGTCGAGTTCGGCGTAGCACTCGCGAAGCAGCCCGAAGGCGTTCTGGTAAGAACCCAGCCAGAGGTGCAGTCCGTGCTCCTCGATGCGTCCGTGCGCGCCGCGACTGGACGCGCCCTTGCCGCCGAGGCGCCAGCCGCGTTGATAGACGGTGATGGAATCGAAGCGATCGCGCCATTCAGGTTCGCTGAGCCGCCAGGCGGCGCTCAGCCCGGCCATGCCACCGCCGAGGATGGCTACCCTCCCGCCCGGTCGCCTCACCAGAGCAGTGCTTTGGCTCGACCCAGCTCCGGCCAGTCGCTGCCGGCCGGAAAGCGGCCGACCGCTTCGGCCAGCATTGCCCGCGCGCAGTCGCCCTGTAGCTCGACAACATCCATTACCGCCCGCAGTTCGTAGACGGTCGCCGCCTGTCGGTGCGCCGTGTCGATGGCGCAGCGCAGATCGGCGTCGCGTGCGTCAGCGTCAGCGGTAGTGTGGGCGCGCAACCGCAGCAGCTCGGCGCGGTAGAAATTCACCGCGGTCTCGTCGGCCAATGCCAGTGCGCAGTCCAGGCATTCGCGTGCCTGATCGAACTTTCCCGCCGCCGTCAGCAGCCTCGCCAGAACCCCGTCGTAGAAGGTGACGAACAGCCTCACCTCAGCGGTCCGCAGAGCATTACCGATGGCGGCCATCGTGGTGATATGGGGTGCCAAGTCGGCAGGGCTGGCGCTGGCGTCCGACAGTGCCGACAGCGCGGTGACCGCACCCTGCTGAGTGGTCGCGATCATCGTCCAATACTCGAAGCCGTGGCGTTCCGCTTGCGCGCGCAGTGCCGCGGTCACCTCACCGGCGCGGCCGAGTAGGCCGGCCTCCAAGCACATGAAGGTTTCGGTGAACCGCTGGTAGCAGTGGCTGAACGGCCCCTGCGGGAATCCGATAGCGGTCGCCCGCCGGACGGTTTCGGTGAACTGAGCGTCGGCACCGCCGAGATCGCCCTGGATGAAGCGCGCCATCGCCAAATGGAGGTGCATCGACGCAACCGGGTCGCTGGGGACGAACCACAGCGATTCAAGATTGGGCGGGCGGGCAGCCGTTACTGCTGCGACGGCTTCTTCGAGCAGTGCCCGGGCCTTGCCGAAGTCGCCCAGAAACCACGCGACCATGCCGAACGCGCCGACGTTTGTCGGCCCGAACCACTTGCGATCGCCGGCTTGCTTCGACCTGGTGTACTCGGAAACCTGCAGGGTGCGGCGCAGGTCGCCACGCGGCAGATAGTAGGCCCACAGCGCGGTCATCGTCGACAGGAAGCCCTCCTGGCGTGGATCGGTGGCGCCGAGTTTCAGGCAGCATTCGAAGTCCTTGGCGGCCTTCGGACTGGCGGTTCCCTCCACCGCCGCGGTGAGGAAGCCACGCCGAAGCCGCAACAGGACTTCGCTGCGATCGCGGGACGGCCCGGGCGAGGCTCGTCGGAGCTGTTCGATGGCCTGAGTGAGGCAGGCGCGGGCCTCGTCGAGGGCGCCGCGCTGCCGGGCGTCGTACGCCGCCTTCTGATGGGCGTCGGCGGCTGCCTCGAAACGTTCGGCGTTCCGGTAGTGCAGGGCGACCAGATGCCAGTCCGGATTGTCCGAGTCGCCGACGAGGGCGTCGGCGATCCGGCCGTGCAGTCGGTGCCGGATACTGGGCGGCGGCAGTTCGTAGGCGACCTCGCGGAGCAGCTCATGCCGGAAGTGCCAGCGGTCCTTCGCCGTCGCCTCGAAGACCCGCACATCCACCAGGGCGCGAATGGCATCGTCGAGATCAGACTCAGTCATGTCAAGGACGTTGCTCAGCATGGCCCGATCGAATTGTCGGCCGATGATGGCGGCGGCCTCAACGACCTGAATTGTGCTGCTGCTGGCCCGAAGCCGCGAAAACAACGGCTCGTAGAGGGCATCGGGTACTCGGGCCCATTCCGTTGCGTCGGCAGACTGCTCATGAAGCTTGCGGACGACCTCTTCGATGTACAGCGGCACACCGTCGCAGCGCCGTTGGACCTCGGCGCGCTCGTCGCCGGACAAGGTGGGATCCAGTGCGGTTATCAGTTCGTCGGTCTCCGATGTCGTCAACGGTGCGAGATCGAAAACCGCGAGGTCGGGGAGATCCGGCAGCGAGCTGAGCTCGCGCGTGGTCAACACCACCAGCAGCCGACCGGTGTCGGCCGCGACTAGGGACTTGACCACGTCGCGCGTCGACGCGTCGAACCACTGCAGATCCTCGGCCAGCAGGACCGCGGGACCACGGCCGGCGCAGGCAAGCAGGTAGCCGACGACGGCTTCGATGATCTGCCGGTAGAGCTTGGCCCCCTCGACGGGCGTTCGCTGATAGTCGGCCGAGATCTCCAACGCGGCCGCCAGCAGCGGCACCGCCACGATCGGATCGAGTCCGCGCGCGGCGACCTCGTCCGCGAGCAACCGCAGCCGGTCGGGCTGCTCGGTCGTCCGCTCGATCCCGGCCCGCTGTTCCAGCAGGGTGCGAACGGGGTAGAGGCCGGCGTCGGTGTGAAACGGCGATCCGATCAGGGTGAGCACCGGGCTGCCGGACCGTTCGGCAAGATCTGCTGCGGCAGTGGCCAACCGGCTCTTGCCCATCCCCGCCTCGCCGCTGAAGCAGACTCCCGGAATGGTCAACGCGCCGCGTTGTGCCTGAGTCCAGGCGGCCTGCAGGTGTGTCAGCTCGCGGTCGCGGCCGACCAGGGACGGCACCGGGACGTGCGTCCGGCCGATGCGCTCCCCGACGACTCGGAAGTGTTCGACGGGCTCGTCGATGCCTTTGACCGCTTGAGCAGTCCGGCCCTCGAGTTCGAACTGGCCGGCTACCAGTGGTGCGACCACCCCGGATACCACGACGCACCCCGGCGGAGCCAGGCCGGACACCCGGGAAGCCAGGTTGGCGCCCAGCCCGTACACGTCATCCTGCGCCACATCGAGATACACCATTCCCCGATGAACGCCCACCCGTACCGAGACTTCGAAATCGAAACGTGCTCTGACCTGTTCGCTGAGCCGGCCTACCTGGCGGGTGATGTCGAGACCGGCCTGCACCGCCCGCTGCACGTCGTTCTCGTGGGCGCGGGGGTGGCCGAACGCGGCGAGCAACCCGTCGCCCTTGGTGGAGAAGACGTGGCCTTCGTAGCGGTTGACGATCTCGTCGACCTGCTGGCGGTAGCGGCCGATCACCGTGCGATAGATCTCCGGCTCGATGCGGGTCGACAGTGCGGTCGAGTTCACCAGGTCAGCGAAAAGTATTGTCAGTCGCCGTAGTTCGCCGGAGCCGGCGAGCGGCGCGGCGAGCAGGTCTTCGGCGTCCTGATTGCCGGTGTCGACAGTGAGCACCTGCTCCGCCAGCGCACTGGCGGTGGCGCGGTCTCCGCTGTTAGCCGCTCGGATCGCTTGATCCAGCAGTTCGTCGATTCCGTCCGGGCCATCCGAGACGCTCATAGGTCGACGATGACGTCCATCTCGTCGACCTGCGCGGTGGTGGCCGACAGGCCAGTCAGCCGAATCCGGCCGCGATAGGTGCCGCTGATGTAATCCGGGCCGCGGACCCCCACCCGGAATCGGGTGGCGAACGTCCGCAGCACGCCCGGCACGAACACCATCGAGGGCAGCGGGATCGCATAGGAGGTTCCCTCGGCGACAAACGGCGTGACGACCGAGAGCCTCCGCTCGCATCCGGTGCCCGGCGGGGCGGTGCCCGGCGGAGCCTCGAGGAACTCGGAGAGCTCGATGTCGTCGGCGCAGTGTGAGTCCCACCGCGACGTCGTGGCCCCAGACAGCTCGGACGACCACTGATAACCCGCGGTGGCGACGAGGGTGACCATTCGGCGGGCCGTCTCGGCGCACCGGGTGATGCCGTTGTTGATCTCGGTCATGTGCCATCGCCTTGGGTTGGGGTGCGCATCCGCTGCAGGTACCGCCACGGGTCGGTTGCCAACCGGGCGGTCAGGTCGGCGGCGAACGCCATCGACTCTTCGATCGGCATTACCCCGCTGGCCCACTTGGCGGTCAGGGCCGCGCTCCGCTCGGACATGTCCTCGACGCACTCGTTGAGCATGTCGACCGCCAGCGTCACGGCACGCGGCTCCCCGGCCGCCGGCGCCGGTTTCGCCGGCCCGCCGGCAGTCGGTGTGGACGGAACCCAATCGGTCCAGCCCGCCGGACCCTCCTTGGCCCGCCTCGCCACGCCGCCGAGCAGCATTTCCACCCCCTGGTCGCCGTAGCCCATCACGCAGGCGAACAGGGCAGCGGGGAACCAGCCCAGGTCGCGGAAGCCGGCGACTTTCCTGGTACGCACCCGCACACCGCTGCGGGTCGGATCGCCGCCCGTCGACGTCATCCTGATGAAGCCCTCGTCGACCACCATCCGGCCGTCGCCGTACTCACCGGGCGCCGGGTCGTCATCGAGCGTGTAGTCGACCCACGCAGTGGGTTCAGGCACCGCCTGGCCGGCTTGCGGCCCCTTCCAGTACTTCAGCGGCGTCACCATCTGCGGCATGCCGGCGATACCGCAGGTGAGGCTGACGTGTTCGAGCACCCGGCTCCAGCCGTCGGGCCGGGTCGGCATCTGGTCCATCGAACAGAAGAAGGACAGGCAGCGCGCCCAATTCAGCGGGTCGATGACGTTCTTCAGCTCATCCAGCGACATTTTTTCGCTGGTGAATTCGGTGGTCACCACAACGCACAATTGGCCGCGCACCCACTTGGACTTGGTTTGGCACGGCGGGACCGCGGCGACGTTGGCGTCGACCGAACCGGAAAGCGCCGCGGAATACACGACGCGCGGCCAGTCGTCGCGGCCACCGAAGTCGCTTCGCAGCAGGTCGAGCAGCACCTCGCCGCTGCCGGCGCCGGCCAACGCGAGGGTCTGGGCGAACTGTGCGTCCCAGTAGTCCGGCGGGTAGCAGCCGGGCAGGTGACTCAGCGCGCCGATCGCATAAACCATGCGGGACAACTGAACCGGCGTCAGCTGCTCGGGTGGCGGCGCGGCGGCTGCAGCAACAGCGGCAGCGGATCGGGCGGTGGCCGGGCTCCGCCGGGGTTGCGTCGGTGTCACCGGCCGACCGTGGTCCCGCAGTGCGGTCAACGCCTCACCCAGGTCCGGCATGACAGGTGATTGCGGCTCGCGGTCGGCACCTGGACCCGACTGACCCAGGAAGCCGAGCAATTCCTCGTACCATCCGGCATTCGATCCGGTGCTGCCCGGAAGATAACGCTCGACGGTGGCTTCGATTTCCCGGTCTCCGGTGCTTGTGACCGCTTGATCGAGGGCGCCGTAAAGCGCCAGCAGAGATTGCGTCGCAGTAGCCGTATCGATCGCTGCCATTGCGCCTCCGATCACCCCGCTAACCAGGTAGTATACGGCGGCCGAGATCATTCTCGGCAGTTTCGGAGCGACATTTTTTTTGCAGAATACGGTTGATATCCGGAGAAAGGAATTCGGTGGTGGACAAGGCATTCGGCGAAGGCACCATCGACGATTTACCGTGGGCGTCAATTTTCGATCCCGCCGCGAATGCGCGTGCGCTAAACGCGATCCAAGTCGAGGGATTCCGCGCGGCTCGCCAAATCATCGACAAATTCGCCCAGGGGGCCGCGGCGTCGGCTGACGGTGCGGGTGTTGCCGCGGGCGGCGGCGCGGATTCTGCGGCCCTGCCGGACTGGGAACGGTTGACGCGGGCCTGGTGGTCGATGGCTGGACAGTTCCTACTTCGATCGTTGCCGGCCGAGGTGCTCCGCGGCGATGGGCCCGTCACGCTGGACGTCAACAATCCGGATTCAAAGGATGCCCTGGAACTTTGTGCCGCCCGCCCGGGTTCGGCCACCGGCGAGGTCTGGCTGCACAACCGGGAATCCGCTGACTGCGCGGAGGTCCGACTGCGATGCAGTGACCTGCTCGGTCACGGTGGCGACGTGATCGGTGCCGAAGCGGTGCTGGTGGACCCCGCCGTCGTACCGATGCCGCGGCGGTCCAGTCGCGGGGTGGAGGTCACCGTCGACGTCGGACCCGAGGTTCGCCCGGGTGCCTACCGCGGCACCCTGCTTGCCGCCGGCTATCCGGATCTGTGGCTGCCCGTGGTGCTCACCGTCCTGGCGCCGGCTCGGTGACCCACACCGCCGACCGCGCCGAATCGGTGGCCGCCGTCGAGGAGCGCCTGCGCGAGGTCGCCCAATCGGTTCGGCGGTCGATGCTGGACGCGATGCCCGACGGCGAACCCGGCAAATGGCTGTACGCCCCGATGCGGGCGTATCCACTGCGACCGGGCAAGGCGCTGCGTCCCGCGCTGTGCCTGTCGGCCGGTCGGGCATTCGGGGCGCATCTCGACGATTTGTTTGGTATCGCCGTGGCGATCGAGTTGCTGCACAACGCCTTCCTAGTGCACGACGACGTCACCGACGGCAGCGAGATGCGCCGGGGCAGGCCGACGTTGGGCGCCACGTGCGGCATGGCGACGGCGATCAATGCCGGTGATGCGTTGGCGGTGGTCGCCGGGCAGGTACTGAGGCGGGCAACTCGGCGGCTGGACCGAGACCTCGCCGAACTGGTGTGGGCCGAATTCGACACCATGGCGCTGCGCACCCTGGAGGGGCAGGCGATCGAAGTGGGCTGGCAGGTCGACAACGTGGACGACCTGCGGCCCGAGGACTATTTGAATCTGATCCTGCACAAGACCTGCTGGTACACCACCATCCATCCGCTGCGGGTAGGGGCGATCGTGGGGTCGCGCGGCACCGCGGAACTGGGGCCGTTGGTGCGATTCGGATTTCACTTCGGCGCTGCGTTTCAGATCCGCGACGATCTGCTGAACCTGGTCGGCGACGAACGGGTCTACGGCAAGGAGATCCTGGGCGACCTCTACGAGGGGAAGCGGACGCTGCCGCTGGTCCATCTGCTGTCCGTGGCGCAGGCGCAGGACCGGGAGCTGCTGCAGGATTATTTGCACCGCAGTCGATCACAGCGCTCGGCCGACCTGGTGCGGCGGGTGCGCACGCTGATGGACGACTACGGCAGTATCGCGTTCACCGGCCAGTACGCCGAGGGCATTCTGCTGGCGGCCGAGGACTATTTCGAGCGGGCGTTCGCCGACGCCGAACCCGGTCCGGACCTTGCGTTCCTGCGATCGCTGGTGCCTTACGTGTGGGCGCGGTGGCGATGACGCCGGCGGGGTTGAGGCTGAGCTAGGGTTTTGCCGTGGCCGAGACGGCGCCGCTGCGCGTGCAACTGATTGCCAAGACCGACTTCATTGCCCCACCGGACGTGCCGTGGAGCACCGACGCGGACGGCGGATCGGCGCTGGTCGAGTTCGCCGGCCGAGCCTGCTACCAGAGCTGGTCCAAGCCCAACCCGAAAACCGCCACCAACGCCGCCTACCTCAAGCACATCATCGACGTCGGGCACTTTTCGGTGCTGGAGCACGCCGGCGTGACCTTCTACATCACCGGCATCTCCCGGTCGGCCACCCACGAGCTGATCCGGCACCGGCACTTCTCGTTCTCCCAGCTATCCCAGCGTTACGTTCCGGAACCGGACTCGCAGGTCGTGGTGCCCCCCGGCCTGGCGGACGATCCCGAGCTGCGGCGGATTCTGGCTGAGGCCGCCGACGCCAGCCATGCCGCCTACACCGAGCTGCTGGCCCGGCTGGAAGCCAAATTTGCCGACCAGCCCAATGCCGTGCTGCGGCGCAAGCAGGCTCGGCAGGCCGCCCGCGCCGTGCTGCCCAACGCCACCGAGACCCGCATCGTGGTGACCGGCAACTATCGGGCGTGGCGGCATTTCATCGCGGTGCGGGCCAGCGAGCACGCCGATGTCGAGATCCGCCGACTGGCCGTCGAGTGTCTGCGGCAGCTCATGCACGTCGCCCCGGCAGCGTTCGGGGACTTCCAGATCACCGCCCTGGCCGACGCCACCGAGGTCGCGACCAGCCCGCTGGCCACCGAAGTCTGAGCAACCCCGCGGCGCCAGGTAATCTTAGGGCCGTGGGTAGTAGCGGATTCGACGCCAAGGCGCGGTTGGGCACCGTGCTGACCGCGATGGTGACCCCCTTCAGCGCGGACGGCTCGGTGGACACCGATGCGGCCGCACGTCTGGCGAACCGCCTCGTTGACGCCGGTTGTGACGGACTGGTGGTCTCCGGGACCACCGGGGAGTCGCCGACCACGGCAGATTACGAGAAGCTCACGCTGCTGCGTGCCGTACTGGAAGCGGTCGGCGACCGGGCCCGCGTCATCGCCGGCGCCGGCAGCAACGACACCGAGCACAGCGTCCGGCTGGCCGAGGCCTGCGCCGGGGTCGGCGCCGACGGCCTGCTGGTGGTGACGCCGTACTACTCGCGGCCCTCGCAGGCCGGTCTGCTCGCGCATTTCACCGCTGTCGCCGACGCCAGCGCCCTACCGGTGATGCTCTACGACATCCCGGCCCGCTCGGTGGTGCCGATCGCCCCGGACACCATCTTCGAACTGGCCGAGCACCCGAACATCGTCGCGATCAAGGATGCCAAGGGGGATCTGCACGCCGCCGCGCAGATCATGACCGAAACCGGGCTGGCCTACTACTCCGGCGACGACGCCCTGAACCTGCCTTGGCTGGCGATGGGCGCCACCGGGTTCGTCAGTGTGATCTCGCACTTCGCGGCCAGCCAATTGCGCGACATGCTGGAAGCTTTCGAAGCCGGCGACGTCGACAGCGCCCGCAAGATCAACGTCTCGATCGCGCCGTTGTCCAACGCGATGGCCCGCACCGGCGGGGTGTCCTTTGTCAAGGCGGGTTTGCGTCTGCAGGGCTTCGAGACCGGCGACCCGCGGTTGCCGCAGCTGCCGGCGACCGCGGCCGAGGTCGACGAACTCGCCATCGACATGCGCATCGCATCGGTGCTGCAGTAGTGCCGGTGAATGAGAACCTCAAGCCGCCGGGGCCGCTGACTCCCGGGGGTCTGCGCATCACCGCGCTGGGCGGCATCAGTGAAATCGGCCGCAACATGGCCGTTTTCGAACATCTGGGCCGGCTGTTGATCCTCGACTGCGGGGTGCTGTTCCCGGGCCACGACGAGCCCGGCGTCGACCTGATCCTGCCGGACATCCGGCACATCGTAGACCGGCTCGATGACGTCGAGGCGCTGGTGCTGACCCACGCCCACGAGGACCATATCGGCGCCATTCCGTTCCTGCTCAAACTGCGGCCCGACATTCCTGTGGTCGGTTCCAAGTTCACCCTGGCCCTGGTCGCCGCCAAATGCCGCGAACACCGCATCAAGCCGGTATTTCAGCTGGTCGCCGAAGGTCAGCGCAGCACGCACGGGGTATTCGAATGCGAATACTTCGCGGTCAACCACTCCATTCCCGATGCGCTGGCGATTGCGGTACACACCACCGCCGGCACTGTGTTGCACACCGGTGACATCAAGCTCGATCAGCTGCCGCCGGACGGGCGCCCCACCGACCTGCCCGGGATGTCACGCCTCGGCGACCGGGGCGTGGACCTGCTCATGTGTGACTCGACCAATGCCGAGATTCCCGGCGTCGGGCCCAGCGAGAGCGAGGTCGGCCCCACCCTGCACCGGCTGATCCGGGGTGCCGAGGGCCGGGTGATCGTGGCGTGCTTCGCCTCGAACGTGGATCGGGTGCAGCAGATCGTCGACGCCGCGGTCGCGCTGGGCCGCCGGGTGTCGTTCGTCGGCCGATCGATGGTCCGCAACATGGGCATAGCCAAGGATCTGGGCTTTCTGCGAGTCGAGGACTCGGACCTGATCGAAATCGGGGCCGCCGAGATGATGCCGCCGGAGAAGGTGGTGCTGGTCACCACCGGAACCCAGGGGGAGCCGCTGTCGGCGCTGTCGCGGATGTCGCGCGGCGAACATCGGTCCATTACGCTGACCGCCGGCGACCTGGTGGTGCTGTCCTCGTCACTGATCCCCGGCAACGAAGAGGCGGTCTTCGGCGTGATGGACGCGCTGGCCAAGATCGGCGCCCGGGTCATCACCAACGCCGCAGCCCGAGTCCACGTCTCCGGGCACGCCTACGCCGGCGAACTGCTGTTCCTCTACAACGGGGTACGGCCCCGCAACGTGATGCCGGTGCACGGCACCTGGCGGATGCTGCGCGCCAACGCGGCGCTGGCCGTGCGTACCGGGGTGCCGCAGGAGTCGATCCTGATGGCCGAGAACGGGGTCAGCGTCGACCTGGTCGCCGGGCAGGCCAGCATCGCCGGGGCGGTCCCGGTCGGCAAGATGTACGTCGACGGGCTCGTCGACGGTGACGTCGTCGATGCGACGCTGGGGGAGCGGCTGACCCTGTCATCCGGATTCGTCGCGATAACGGTGGTGCTGCGTCGCGGGACCGGCAAGCCGGTGATACCGCCGTATCTGCATTCGCGGGGCTTCTCCGAAGACCCCAAGGCGCTGGAACAGGCCACCCGCAAGGTCGTGGCGGAGCTGGAATCCCTTGCTGCGGAGGGGGTCACCGATCCGACCCGGATCGCCCAGGCGGTCCGTCGTACGGTGGGCAAGTGGGTGGGCGAGACCTACCGGCGTCAGCCGATGATCGTGCCGACAGTGCTCGAGATCTGAGCAGACACCGCGCCGCATCAGAGCTTCTCGGCGTACACCGACCATTCGAGATCGCTGGCGGCGAGGTTGCGGCCGGTGGGCTCGACGTAGCGCTGCCCCAGCTGTTCGGGTCCGGCCTGCTCGATCAATTGCCAGCCGTAGCCGGCCAAAAAGTCGGCGACCTCCTCGGGCTGCAAGCCGAAATGCCACAGCTGCGTCGCGCAGACCCGGCGATACAACCTCGGCGAGCCGTACAGGTTCGTGCCGTCGATGAAGTCACGCCGGACGTAGGTGAACACCAGCCAGCTGCCTGAGGCCGCCGCGCGCAACCCCTCCAGCACGGTGTGGACCGCGGATTCGGTCAGATACTGGGTCACCCCTTCCCAGACGAAGAAGGTGCGCAGCGTCGTCCGATAACCGTGCTCGGCCAGCGTGGTGAGTAGGTCTTCGCGCTCGAAGTCCAGCGCCACCAGCCGAACCGACAGTGGCGGGGGGCCTCCTAATGCCCGGCGAACGGTGGCGGCCTTGCGCGCGATATTGACCGGTTGGTCCACTTCGAAGACCGGGATGTGGTCCCGCTGGGCCATTCGGTAGGCGAGCGTGTCCAGACCGGCGCCGAGGATCACCACGGCGTCGACGTCGTGTCCCACCTCGTCGAGCCGGTCGTCGATGAAACGTTTGCGGCAGGTCAGGTTGGTCCACAGTCCCGGCGCGGAGCGGTCCATCGCGGCGCGAAACCACCGTCGCAGTATCGCGGGCCGCAGCGCCCTCACCAGCCAGCGCATCGGGCCCGGCAGGAACTCCGCCGCCAGGTCGTCGTCGATGAGTCGGCGTCCCGGCGGCTCATGGTGTTCGATCGCTGCGAGCACCATCGGGCCGTAGGCGGTCTGCGCTGCCGGGTTGCGTGCCATCGACTTACCTCTTATTGAGGAATCCGGCGTCGACGGGCAGCGTGATGCCGGTGATGTAGCGGGCTGCGTCGGACACCAGCCAGGCGACGGCGGCGGCGACGTCCTCGGATTGCAGAACCTGCACCGGAAGCGCATTGCGTAGGTCGGGTGGCTGGTCGGCGTCCGCGGTCATCTGCGCCAGCCACTGCCGGGTGAAGGTGTTGTTGATCATCGGGGTGTCGACACCGGCCGGATGCACCGAATTGACTCGAATGCTGTGCCGGGACAGAAGGTTGGCATACACCCGCATCAACCCGACCATCCCATGCTTAGCTGCGGCGTAACCGATCGCGCCGGCATCGTGGCTGCCGACACCGGCCAGCCCGGCGACCGAGCTGATCAGCACGATCGAACCACCGTCGCCCTGATCGGTCATCGTCGGTATGGCAGCCTCCACCGTGTTGTGGGTGCCGGTCAGGTTGACCTCGATGACGTCGCGCCAGCCGTCAGCGCCGGATTGCATTGGGGCGATACCGGCGTTGGCCACCACGATGTCCAGTCGGCCGAACTCGTCCAGGCCGTCCTGCAACGCGTCGGCCAGCGCGGTTCGGTCACGGACATCGGCTTGTCTGGCGACGATGCGCGAACCGGTGTCCTCGACGAGTTTGACGGTGGCGACCAGGTCATCCGGGCCGGCCAGCGGATAGGGCACGCTGGCGATCTGAGCGCACAGGTCGACGGCGATGATGTCGGCACCATCGGCGGCCAGTCGTACGGCGTGGGCGCGGCCTTGGCCCCGCGCGGCGCCGGTGACCAGCGCGACTTTCCCGGCTAGTGGCCGGTCGCTCATGGACGCAACTGCCCTTTGCCCGGGTCGCCCGCGATGACGGGTGTGAGCATCTTGATGTCGGGCGCCGCGGCTAAGTGGTCGCTGGCAGCTGTGAACATCGTTGCCACCGCGGGCGCGGCGCTGTGCGTCTTTAGCGCCTCGGCGTCGGCCCACTGCTCGATGAAGACGAAAGTGCCATTGGATTCGTGCAGGGAGTACAGCTGGCAGCCCGGTTCATCGTGCACGTCGTTGACCGCCCGGGTGAGGATGTCGCGAACGGTGTCGATCGACTCCGGCTTGGCGGTCAAGGTTGCGACGACGACGATGGGCATGCTGCGGCCTCCTGATATGCACGGATAACGGAACTTCGGTGACGTTAGTCACCCTACTCAGTGTCGCCGCCGGTGAACGGATAGCAGTCCAGTGACTAGTGTGGCGGATGGTGCGGATGGGGTCTTTGCGACTACGCTTGCGGTCATGGCTAGCAAGACCGTCGCCCGATCCGGAGGCCGAACCAGCAGGTCAAAGGCCGGTTCGCCGGGTCGCTCGCGGCAGGCCCGAACCCCCGCGCCGCGCCGCAAGACCGTCAAACGCCGCCACAGGTCGCGTTTGACAGCTGTCGGGCTGGCCGGCGGACGGGCTGCCCGTGCCGCATGGCTGATGGTGGCAAAGGGTGCCGGGACCGCCGCCCGCTCCGTTGGCCGCGCACACGACATCGACCCCGGACACCGGCGCGACGGCATCGCACTGGCCCTGCTGGGCCTGGCGGTGGTAACGGCCGCGAGTTGCTGGCTGGACGCCGCGCGGCCGGTGGGTGCGTGGATCGACACCGGCCTGCGCACAGTGGTCGGCGGGGCGGTGGTGCTGCTTCCGGTGCTTGCCGGCGTCGGCGCCGTTCTGCTGATGCGCACCGAACCTGACCCGGAGAACCGTCCGCGGCTGATCCTCGGTGCGGCCATGGTCGGACTGCCGATCCTGGGCTTGTGGCACTTGTGGTCCGGCTCGCCGCAGAGTCCGGACGGGCGCCTGTACGGCGCCGGCTTCGTCGGTTTCGCGATCAGCGGGCCACTCGCCGACGGGCTGACCGCGTGGATTGCCGCGCCCCTGTTGTGCATTGGCGTGCTGTTCGGGGTGCTGCTGTTGACCGGGACTACGCTGCGCGAGGCGCCCGAGACGTTGCGCGCAATGTTCCGCGGCTCCTACGACGAAGACGAGTACTACGACGACGGTGACGGCTACTACAGCGGCGATGACGCCTGCGACGACGATGGATACGACGACGGCTACAGCGACGATGGCGGCACCGGTGCCGGCGCAGGCCGCGATGACGCCGCCGTCGCCGAGGACGCAGCCAACTGGCAGGTACGCACCCCGTTGGACAACTACCCGCTCGACGAGACGCCCGCTGATCCGCCACCACCGGCCAAGCCCGCCCGTCGCAAGCAGGCCAAGGCAGCCAAACCCGCCGCGCCGGACACCACCGTGGTGCTGGACCGGGTGGTGGAAGGTCCCTACACGCTGCCGCCGCTGACCCTGCTCGTCGCCGGCGACCCGCCGAAGCAGCGCACCGCCGCCAACGACCAGATGGCCGATGTGATCACCTCGGTGCTCGGACAGTTCAAAGTCGACGCCGCCGTCACCGGCTGCACCCGCGGCCCCACCGTCACCCGCTACGAGGTGGAACTGGGCCCGGGGGTCAAGGTCGAGAAGATCACCGCGCTGCAGCGCAACATCGCCTATGCGGTGGCCACCGAGAGCGTGCGGATGCTGGCGCCGATCCCGGGGAAGTCCGCGGTGGGCATCGAGGTGCCCAACACCGACCGCGAGCTGGTCCGGCTGGCCGACGTGCTGACCGCGCCGTCCACCCGCCGTGACCACCACCCGCTGGTGATCGGGCTGGGCAAGGACATCGAGGGCGACTTCATCAGTGCCAACCTGGCCAAGATGCCGCACCTGCTGGTGGCCGGCTCCACCGGCTCGGGTAAGTCCAGCTTCGTCAACTCCATGCTGGTGTCACTGCTGGCGCGGGCCACCCCGGAAGAGGTCAGGATGATCCTGATCGACCCGAAGATGGTGGAGCTCACCCCGTACGAAGGCATCCCGCACCTGATCACCCCGATCATCACCGCGCCCAAGAAGGCCGCCGCAGCGCTGGCCTGGCTGGTTGAGGAGATGGAGCAGCGCTACCAGGACATGCAGGCGTCCCGGGTGCGCCACATCGACGACTTCAACGCCAAGGTGCGATCTGGCGAGATCACCGCGCTGCTGGGCAGCGAGCGGGTGTACCGGCCCTACCCTTACATCGTCGCGATCGTCGACGAGCTCGCCGACCTGATGATGACCGCGCCGCGTGACGTCGAGGACGCGATCGTGCGGATCACCCAGAAGGCCCGCGCCGCCGGCATCCACCTGGTGCTGGCCACCCAGCGCCCGTCCGTCGACGTGGTGACCGGGCTGATCAAGACCAACGTGCCGTCCCGGCTGGCGTTCGCCACCTCGTCGCTGACCGATTCTCGGGTGATCCTGGATCAGGCCGGCGCGGAGAAGCTGATCGGCATGGGTGACGCGCTGTTCCTGCCGATGGGCGCGGGCAAGCCCGTCCGGTTTCAGGGTGCGTATATCACCGACGAGGAGATCCACGCCGTCGTCACCGCAGCCAAGGAACAGGCCGAGCCCGAATACACCACCGGCGTCA
>JBDTEP010000197.1:0-14876 GCA_039922455.1 Mycobacterium sp.
CACCCGAACAGCGGCGAGAGCGGCGGCGGGGGTAAGGGCGGTGCCGGCGGTACGGGCGGGGCCGGTGGCGACGGCGGGGACGGGGGCAACGGTGCCGAGGCCGGAAAGGCCGGCGCTGCCGGTGCCGGTGGCACCGGAAATCCGGGTGGCAGCCCTGGACAACCCGGTAGCCCCGGGTCGTCTGGCGGGTAGTCAGCCGGCGCGGGTCAGCAGCAGGGTGTAGTCGACCCCGGAATGTCCGAGCAGCTGGCGCCAAGGCGGCTTGAGCAGCCCGACCGCCTCGGCGGTCGGCACCACCCGCGGATTGATGACGTCAAATGTCTTGCCACTGACCTTAACCCGGCCCCCACCTGCGGCGGTCAGGTTCTTCACCCAGTCGCGGTCGGTCCCGTACGGCAGCAGCACCGCAACGCCGTCGGCGGTGTGAAACGCCGAGACCGGGGTGCGGTAAACCTTCCCCGAGCGGCGGCCGGTGTGCTCGACGAGCGACCACAGTGGCACCCAGCCGGAGACCGGACGGAACAGCGGGTTGGTCACCACCCGGTTGAACCGGGCGCGTCGCTCCGAGAACTGCACCGCTCAGCCCTCCCGGGTCAGCAGCACGGCCCGTTCGAACGGCAGGCGGGCGAAGATGGGCCGCCAACCCGGCCGCACATGTACGGCCGCGTCGGCTCTGCTCACCACCCGTGGCTCGGAGACGGTGAAAGTCCTGCCGTAGCGACGCAGCTTTCCGCCGCCGGCGGCAGTGATGTTCTTCAGCCAGTCCCGATCCGGGCCGTAGGTCAGCAGGATGGCCACCCCGTTGTCGGTACTGAACACACTCAGCGGGGTGCGGTAGGGCTTGCCGGAGCGTCTGCCGACGTGTTCGAGGATTCCGAACGTCGGCAGCCAGCCGGCCCACAGTCGTTGGATCGGGTTGGTGACGTGCCGGTTGAACCGGGCCAGCCATTGGGGTAGTTGCATGAGTGCCATCCAACTCCGGAGGCCGGGTCGCCTCAACCCCAACCAACTACACCCTGTAGTCGGTGACGTCGCGCGGGCTGGAACACTGGTCGCCGTGGGTAGTGCGGATCGGGGCACGGCGGCATCGGAGCGGTTGTTCGCCGAGGCCTGCGCGGTGATTCCCGGCGGGGTCAACTCGCCGGCCCGCGCGTTCGCCTCGGTCGGCGGCACGCCCAGGTTCATCACGGCTGCCCAGGGCTGCTGGCTCACCGACGCCGACAACAACCGATACGTGGACCTGGTCTGCTCCTGGGGCCCGATGATCCTGGGCCACGCCCACCCGGCGGTGGTCGAGGCGGTCCGCAACGCCGCCGGCTCCGGGTTGTCGTTCGGGGCGCCGACGCGTACCGAAACCGAGTTGGCAGCCGAGATCATCAACCGGGTACCCGCGGTGCACAAGGTTCGGCTGGTCAACTCCGGCACCGAGGCCACGATGAGCGCGCTGCGGCTGGCCCGCGGCTTCACCGGCCGGGCCAAGGTCATCAAGTTCTCCGGCTGCTACCACGGTCACGTCGACGCGCTGCTCGCCGACGCCGGCTCCGGGGTGGCGACCCTGGCGCTGCCGTCGTCGCCGGGTGTCACCGGCGCCACCGCCGCCGATACGGTTGTTTTGCCCTACAACGACATAGACGCAGTCGCGGTCGCCTTTGCCGAATTCGGCGACCAGATCGCGGCCGTCATCACCGAGGCCAGCCCCGGCAACATGGGCGTCGTACCGCCCGCCCCCGGGTTCAACGCCGCACTGCGATCGATCACCGCCGAGCACGGCGCGTTGCTGATCATCGATGAGGTGATGACGGGCTTCCGGGTGAGCGCCAGCGGTTGGTACGGCATAGACCCCGTGGATGCCGACCTGTTCACCTTCGGCAAGGTGATGAGCGGTGGGCTGCCGGCCGCGGCGTTCGGCGGCCGGGCCGAGGTGATGGACCGACTGGCGCCGCTGGGGCCGGTCTACCAGGCGGGCACGCTGTCCGGGAATCCGGTGGCCACCGCCGCCGGACTGGCCACGTTGCGCGCCGCCGACGCCGCCGTCTACGCCGCGCTCGACACCGACGCTGACCGGCTGACCGCCCTGCTATCCGAGGCGCTGACGGACGCCGGTGTTCCGCATCAGATTCCGCGGGCGGGCAACATGTTCAGCGTGTTCTTCGCCGACGAACCGGTTACCGACTTCGCCGCCGCCCGGGCCAGCGAAACCTGGCGCTTCCCGGCGTTCTTCCATGCGCTGCTCGGCGCCGGCGTCTACCCGCCGTGCAGTGCGTTTGAATCCTGGTTCGTCTCGGCCGCACTCACCGACGACGCTTTTGAACACATCGCCGCTGCGCTACCTGCGGCCGCTCGTGCCGCCGCCACCACCCCGGAGCCGAAATCCTGATGGCCGATGTAACCCGCGTACACCTGATCCGTCACGGCGAGGTCTACAACCCGGACGGCATCCTGTACGGCCGAATTCCCGGCTTCCGGCTCTCCGACACCGGCCGCGCGCAGGCCGTCGCCGCCGCCGACATGCTGGCCGACCGTGACATCGTCGCCGTGATCGCCTCGCCGCTGCAGCGTGCCCAGGAGACCGCGACACCGATCGCCGCGCGCCACAACCTGGCGATCGACACCGACGAAAACCTGATCGAGTCGACAAATATCTTTGAGGGCAAATCGATTTCACCCGGCGACGGCGCCTGGCGCAATCCGCGGTTCTGGTGGCACCTGCGCAACCCGCTGCGTCCGTCGTGGGGTGAGCCATACGACCAGATCGCCGCCCGGATGGCCGCCGCGGTGGCCAAGGCCCACTCTCGCGCCGTGGGACACGAGGTGGTGTGCGTCAGCCATCAGCTGCCGGTGTGGACGGTCCGGCAATACCTCAGTGGCCGCAAGCTCTGGCACGACCCGCGCCGCCGGCAGTGCGATGTGGGTTCGGTGACCACGCTGGTCTATGACGGTGATCAGCTGGCCGACGTCGAATACCGTGTCCCGGCCGGCGGTTGACCATGCGGGCGGTGCTGATCGCCGGTGCGGTAGCGGCCGCCCTGATCTCGGGATGCTCGGTCGGTGACGACGCGGTGACACACGGCGGCACCTTCGAGTTCGTCTCGCCCGGCGGCAAAACCGACATCTTTTACGACCCGCCGGAGGCCCGCGGCCGGCCCGGACCGATCTCGGGGCCCGACCTGATGGATCCGGCGCGCACCGTGGGCGTCGACGGCTTCCCCGGCAAAGTTGTCGTCCTCAATGTTTGGGGGCAGTGGTGCGGGCCGTGCCGCACCGAGATCTCCGAGCTGCAAAAGGTTTACGACGACAACCGCGCCGACGGGGTGGCGTTGCTGGGCATCGACGTCCGCGATCCCGAGCCGCAGGCGTCCCGCGACTTCATCAAGGACCGGCGGGTGACGTATCCGTCGATCTACGACCCGGCGATGCGCACCATGATCGCCTTCGGCGGTCGGTACCCGTCCTCGGTCATCCCGGCGACCATGGTGCTAGACCGCCAGCACCGGGTGGCCGCGGTGTTCCTGCGTGAGGTGCTCGCCGAAGACCTGCAGCCGGTGGTGCAACGGTTGGTCGCCGAGGCGCCGCAGTGAGCGGCTTGACCGCCATCGCAGCCACCGGCCCGCTGCTGCTGGCTGTCGCGGTGTCGGCACTGGCGGGGCTGGTGTCGTTCGCCTCGCCGTGCGTCATCCCGCTGGTGCCGGGCTATCTGTCGTATCTGGCGGCCGTGGTGGGCATTGACGAACAAGACGAACAACTCCAGTCCGGTGCACTTAAGGCCCCACCCGCAGCCAGGTGGCGGGTTGCGGGGTCGGCGATGCTGTTCGTCGCCGGTTTCACCGCGGTGTTCCTGCTCGGCTCGGTCGCCGTGCTCGGCATGACCACCACCTTGATCACCAACCAGGTGCTGCTGCAACGGGTCGGTGGTGCGGTGACGATCCTGATGGGGCTGGTATTCGTGGGCTTCGTCCCGGCACTGCAACGGCAGGTCCGATTCACCCCGCGGCAGCTGTCCACCGTGCTGGGAGCGCCGCTGCTGGGCGCGGTGTTCGCTCTGGGTTGGACGCCGTGCCTGGGGCCGACCCTGACCGGGGTGATCGCCGTCGCGTCGGCTACCGACGGCTCCGGCGTGGCCCGCGGCGTGGTGCTGGTGATCGCCTACTGCCTAGGTTTGGGCATCCCGTTCGTGGTGCTCGCCTTCGGGTCGGCCAGCGCGGTGGCCGGGTTGGGCTGGCTACGCCGGCACGCCCGGGCCATTCAGATCCTGGGCGGGGTGCTGCTGATCGCGGTCGGGATCGCACTGGTCACCGGCGTGTGGGGTGAGTTCGTGGCCGTCGTGCGTGACGGTCTGGTCTCCGATGTCAGGCTGCCGATCTGATGACTACCACCCCACAGTTGGCAGTCCCCCCCGCGCGGGGGGGACTGCTTGCGGGCCTGACGGCACGGGCCCGCAATGCCTGGCGGGCGCTGACCTCCATGGGCACCGCGCTGGTGCTGCTGTTCCTGCTCGCACTTGCTGCCATCCCCGGCGCCCTGCTGCCGCAGCGCAGCCTCAACGCCGCCAAAGTCGACGAGTACCTGGCGTTGCACCCGGTGATCGGCCCGTGGCTGAACCGGCTTGAGGCCTTCGACGTCTTCTCCAGTTTCTGGTTCACCGCCATCTACGTGCTGCTGTGTGTGTCGCTGATCGGCTGCGTGACCCCGCGAACCCTCGAACACCTGCGCAACCTGCGCGCCGCCCCGGTGGCCGCGCCGCGCAACCTGGCCCGGCTGCCCAAGCACACATCCGTTCGGGTGGCCGCAGACGCCGACGCATTAGGAACGGAACTGGCCGGCCGACTGCGCGGCTGGCGGCGGATCACCCGGGCCTCGAAAGGCGCAGAACGTACGGCCGGCACCGAAGGCACCGTCGGCACGATCGAAATTTCCGCGGAGAAGGGGTATCTGCGGGAGTTCGGCAACCTGGTCTTCCATTTTGCGCTGCTGGGCTTGCTGGCGTCGGTCGCGGTCGGCCGACTGTTCGGCTATGAGGGCAACGTGATGGTCATCGCCGACGGCGGGCCCGGGTTCTGCTCGGCATCGCCGGCCGCGTTCGATTCGTTCCGCGCCGGCACCACCGTCGACGGCACCCAGCTGTACCCGATGTGCATCCGGGTTAACGACTTCACCGCCGACTATCTGGTCTCGGGGCTTGCGACCTCGTTTACGGCGCACATCGATTACCAGGCCGGTGAAGATCTGAGCGCGAACCACTGGCGCCCGTATCTACTGGAGGTCAACCATCCACTGCGGGTGGGCGGCGTCCGGGCCTACCTGCAGGGCCACGGCTACGCACCCACCTTCACCGTGATCTTCCCGGACGGGCAGACCCGCAGCCAGACGGTGCAGTGGCGTCCGGACAACCCGCTGACCCTGCTGTCGTCGGGTGCGGTGCGAATCGACCCGCCGGCCGGGGTGTATCCCGACGCGAGCGAGCGCCGCAAACAACAGATCGGTATTCAGGGACTGTTCGCCCCGACCGAGCAGCGCGACGACGTCGGGCTGCTGTCGTCGGGATTCCCAGCGCTACACGACCCTGCGGTGGCGGTCGACATCTACCGTGGTGACACCGGCCTCGACACGGGCCGGCCGCAGGGACTGTTCACGCTGGATTCCCGATTGATCCACCAGGGCCGGCTGACCAAGGTGACCCGGTCCAACCTGAAGCCCGGTGAGCAGGTACGTCTCGACGACGGCACCCGGGTGCGCTTCGACGGCGCGGTGCCGTTCGTCAACCTCCAGGTGTCCCATGATCCGGCCGCGGTCTGGGTGCTGGTGTTCGCGATGACGATGATGGCGGGTCTGGTGGTGTCGCTGGTGGTGCGCCGTCGCCGGATCTGGGTCCGGATCACCCCCGTGGAGCAGGCCGGTACGGTGAACGTCGAGCTGGGCGGGCTGGCCCGTACCGATAACTCCGGATGGGGTGACGAGTTCGAGCGGCTGACCGCCCGGTTGCTGGCCGGCCATGAGGAGCAGGGATCGTGAATACCACCCATATCGACATCGGTCTGGCCCGCTATTCCGACTGGGCGTTCACCTCGGCGCTGATCGTGCTGGTCCTCGCGTTGCTGCTGCTGGCCGTCGAACTGGCCTACAGCCGCGTGCGCACGCCCGCCGAAGCCGAACTGGTGGCCGCCGGGTCGGTCCCGGCCGACAGTGCCAGCCCGGGGGTGGTGCTGCCCGCGCCGCGGCGGCCCTTCGCCGAGCGGGTGGGCCGCGCCGGCCTGGCCATGGTCTATCTGGGCATTGCTCTGCTGCTGGCCTGCATTGTGTTCCGTGGTGCCGCCACGCTGCGCCCACCGTGGGGCAACATGTACGAGTTCATCAACTTGACCTGCTTCTCCGGACTGGTGGCCGCCGCGGTCGCGCTGCGGCGTCCGCAACACCGCAGCCTGTGGGTGTTCGTGTTGCTGCCGCTGCTGATCCTGCTGACGGTCTCCGAGCGTTGGCTCTACGCCACCGCCGCACCGGTGATGCCGGCGCTGCAGTCCTACTGGCTGCCCATCCACGTGTCGGTGGTGAGCATCGGCTCGGGGGTGTTCCTGGTGGCCGGGGTGGCCAGCATTCTGTTTTTGGTGCGGTCTTCGCGGCTCAGTGCGCCCGGCACCCCGGGTGCATCAGCGCGGATGGTCCGCCGGCTGCCCGATGCGCAAACCCTGGACCGCATCGCTTACCGGACGACGATCTTCGCGTTCCCGGTGTTTGGTTTCGGCGTGATCTTCGGCGCAATCTGGGCCGAGGGGGCGTGGGGCCGATACTGGGGCTGGGACCCCAAAGAGACGGTCTCGTTCGTCGCCTGGATCATCTACGCCGCCTATTTGCATGCCAGGTCGACGGCCGGGTGGCGGGATTACAAGGCAGCCTGGATCAATGTCGCCGGTTTCGTGGCGATGATTTTCAACCTGTTCTTCGTCAATCTGGTGACCGTGGGACTGCACTCGTATGCCGGAGTTGGTTAGTGCTGCTCACAGTTGCCGTTATGGCTGCTGCGCTACCCTGCGAATACACGTTGAATTGACTCAAACCGACCACCGTGATGGGGGAGATATCAGTGTCCGACCATGCACCGGGTGACGCCACCCAGGGCCACGACGTGACCGATCATCCGACCACCCAGTTCCGGCCGTATCAGCAGGTCACCGAGGAATCCGGCGGGGCCGCTGGCACCCCGGACACCGGGGGGTTCGAACAGCAGGAACAGCACGCCGTGGGCACGGACACCCGGTCATTCGGTGGTTTCCGCACTGAGCGCCGGTTTCAGGAACCACTGGACCCGTGGCCGGCACCGTCGGTTGATACCCAGACTCAGCAGACCTGGAACGCCGGTCCGGCGACCTGGGTTCCGCAGCCGATGGAGAACCCGGCTCCGGTCTACTACGGCGGCGCGAACGCCCCGTATCGGCCGGCGGAGCAGATGTCGCCGTTCTCCGACTTGTCCACCACGTCGCTGCTACGGCAGGTCAAACCGCCGCCGACCTCCGGCTGGCGTCGCCTGCTCTATGTGCTGTCCGGCCAGTTGATCAATGTCGGGGAGAGCCCGCGGACCATCCGATACAACGACCTGTTGGTGCAGGTCAACCGGCCGCTGCAGGGCTGCCACCGGATCGCGGTGCTGTCTTTGAAGGGTGGCGTCGGCAAGACCACCATCACCGCGACCCTGGGAGCCACGTTCGCGTCCATCCGTGGTGACCGGGTGGTGGCCGTGGACGCCAATCCGGACCGGGGAACGCTGAGCCAGAAGGTGCCGATGGAGACGCCCGCGACGGTGCGTCACCTGCTGCGCGATGGCGACGGAATCCAGCGCTACAGCGACGTCCGAAGCTACACCAACCAGGGCCCCAGCCGGCTGGAGGTGCTGGCCTCGGAGAGCGACCCGGCAGTGTCGGAGGCGTTCAGCGCCGAGGACTACGCCCGCACCCTGCAGGTGCTGGAGCGGTTCTACAGCCTGGTCCTCACCGACTGCGGCACCGGCCTGATGCACTCGGCCATGTCCTCGGTGCTCGCCAAGGCCGACACCATGATCGTGGTCAGTTCCGGTTCGGTCGACGGCGCACGCAGTGCCTCGGCGACGCTGGACTGGCTGGACGCGCACGGGCACGAGGACCTGGTACGCAATTCGATCGCGGTGATCAACGCCGTGCGGCCGCGGTCCGGCAAGGTCGACATGCAGAAGGTGGTCGACCACTTCTCCCGACGCTGCCGCGCGGTGCGGTTAGTGCCGTTCGACCCGCACCTGGAGGAAGGCGCCGAGATCGATCTGCTGCGGCTCAAGCGGGAGACCCGCGAGGCGCTCGTCGAGTTGGCTGCCGTCGTCGCCGAAGCGTTCCCGGGCGACGACCGGTCCAATCAGCACTTCGTCTGATCGGGGTCTGATCGCCGATTACAGCCTTACGGCTGGTTGTCGCCGTGGCTGAGCTGACGCAGGAAATCCGGGTCGTCATCGGGCCCGATAACGCGCATCTTCGGCCGTGCGCGGGTGGCGCGCAGACCGAAGTAGAGCAGTGTGCCCAGCGTCAGGACGAGGAGCAGGTAAAGCACTCGCGACACCTCCTGACGCCGAATATACCGTTAGCGTCGCCGGAGCCCGTCCGGCCCGGCAGTAGGCTGGACGACCGTGACGGCAGGTAGGGGCCCGTGGGGCCGTGCGGTACTCGATGTTCTGGCGTACACGGTGGCCAGGTTGGCGCTGGTGGTCGTGCTGAGCGTGGTCGTCTACGGGCTGGGGCGGCTGATCGGGCTGAGCGACTTCCCGCCGATGGTCGCGATGCTGTTGGCGCTGATCATCGCACTGCCGTTGGGGATGTGGGTCTTCGCCCCGCTGCGCCGACGTGCCAATGCCAGCCTGGTCGTGGCTGGCGAGCGACGGCGGAAAGAACGTGCGGAGCTGCGGGCCCGGTTGCGCGGGGAGTGAGCTACCGCAGTCAATACAAGCTGGTGACCGACAGCGCCACTGCCTCCGCTATCGCCCACACCAGCATCGTCAGCCCGGTATCGCGCAGCACCGGGATCAAGGCCCCACCGTCACGTCCGGAGCGCACCGGGCCTACCGCCCGCAGTGCCAGTGGGGTGGCGATCAGCCCGACCGCACACCACGGGGTGGCCCGCATCAGCACCAGCGTCAGCACGCCGGCCAGGGCCACCAGCAGCTGAAACAGCACCCGGGTGCGGGCATCCCCGAGTCGCACTGCCAGCGTGATCTTGCCGGCGGGTTCGTCGGTGGCGATGTCGCGCAGATTGTTGGCCACCAACACCGCCGACGACAGTGCGCCGATACCCACCGCCAGCGCGCAGCCGACCCAGTCCACCTGCCCTGCCTGGGTGTACTGGGTACCCAGGACTGCGACCAGACCGAAGAACACGAACACCGCCACCTCGCCGAGACCGGCGTAGCCGTACGGCTTCGCCCCGCCGGTGTACAGCCATGCGCCGGCAATGCAGACCGCGCCTACCGCCAGCAGCCACGGGGCGCTGGCCAGCGCGAGCGCCAACCCGGCCAGCGCACCCACCGACAGCGCGGTGACTGCCGCGCCCAGCACGGATCGCGGGCTGGCAAGCCGCGAGCCGACCAGCCGTAGCGGTCCGGTCCGGATGTCGTCGGTGCCGCGGATGCCGTCGGAGTAGTCGTTGGCGAAGTTCACGCCGATGATCAGCGCCACCGCGACGGTCAGCGCCAGTAGCGCCTTCCACCAGACCGCGGCGCCCAGCCAGGCCGCCGCGCCGGTTCCGGCGATCACCGGGGCGATCGCGTTGGGGAGGGTGCGGGGACGGGCGCCGGAGATCCACTGTGCAAAGCTGGCCACCTCATGATCCTTGCACGCGGTAGGAGCACAATTTGCTGGGCGTGATCGGCGGTAGCGGCTTCTACGCCTTCTTCGGAGCCGACGCGCGCCGCGTCGAATGCGACACCCCCTACGGCCGGCCCAGCGCCCAGATCACCATCGGCACCGTCGGCGGCCACGAGGTCGCGTTCTTGCCGCGGCACGGGGAACGCCATGAGTTCTCGGCGCACACGGTGCCCTACCGGGCCAACATGTGGGCGTTGCGGACGCTGGGGGTGCGACGGATCCTCGCGCCGTGCGCGGTCGGCAGCCTGACGCCCGAGTTGCCGCCCGGTTCGGTGGTGGTGCCCGATCAACTGGTGGACCGCACCCGCGGTCGCGTCGATACCTACTTCGACGACGGCGGTGTGCACGTCGAGTTCGCCGACCCGTACTGCCCGACGCTGCGAAGCGCGGTGACCGGCCTGCCTGACGTCGTCGACGGCGGCACCATGGTGGTGATCCAGGGACCGCGGTTCTCCACCCGCGCCGAAAGCCAATGGTTCGCCACGGCGGGCTTCCGTCTGATCAATATGACCGGATATCCCGAGGCGGTGCTGGCTCGCGAACTGGAAATATGCTACGCCGCAATAGCTTTGGTCACCGATTTAGATGCCGGCATCGACGTCGGCAGTGGCGTGCGGGTCGTCGACGTGTTCGCGCAGTTCCAGAAGAACATCGAGCCGTTCAAAAAGCTGGTGCACCAAGGCATCGAGCAGGTCGACGAAGAGCGCACCTGCACCCACTGTCTGCCGCACGAGGGCATTCAGTTGCCATTCGAGCTGCCGTAACGCGCTCAGAGGTGGGCGACCGCGAAATCGGCGCCCTGGTCCGTCAAACCGTTGGAGCCATACATCGCGTGCGCGAAGGGTGGCCCGCCGGCCGGGGCGCCGTTGCAGATGGTGTCGCCGTCGGCGCACAGCTGCAAGGTCTTGGAGGTATACAGCGGGCCGATCCGGACCGGTGGCGCGCCATTGGGTTGCAGGAACTCCGCCGAGGGTGTGCCGAACAAGACGACCGCGGCGACGTGGTTGGCCACCGACGGCGGCATCGGCTGCGGAAGGTAGGAGCGATACTCGGCAGGCACTTCCTTGGGGATCTCGGCCGAGGTGGTGTAGCCGGCCAGCGCCGCGCCCTGCGAGAAGCCGCCGAGCACGATTCGGGTGTTGGGGCAGTTCGCGGCGGTGTTCTCGATGTGGGTGCCGGCGTCCCGGATACCGTCGACGACGGTGCGGGCGAAGTCGGCTCCGCCGCCGAGATCGCTGCTGGCGGCATAGTTGACCGGATACACCTCGAAGGAGCGCTCACCCACCTTGGCGTGCAGAGCGTCGACGAAGGATTGGCCGATGCCACCGACGCCGGGCGGCTCACCGGTGCCGCGTGCGAACACCAGCTCCACGTCCGGGCAGGGCTCCGCCGAGACGTACCCGACGTTCGGGGCCACAAGTGCGGCACCACTCATCACCATCGCGGCACCCAGGTACCGCGTGATGGTACGTGCCTTTGTTGCGACCAATCCAATGTTCATCGTGACCTCATACATATCGTCTCGTCCACCCGACCCGGGCTGATTGTTGATCTCATTCGCGCGCAAAAATTAGAGCGCACTGTCGGCTACCCGGCGTCCGCCTTCGATAAACGCTTAGTGCTGCGCACCTGCGCACTGCTTGCCCTACGAGGGCATTCAGTTGCCGTTCGAGCTGCCCTGAATCAATTTGTCGGCGTCGGTGGAATCATCGGTTCCCCGATAGATTTTCGGCCCACCACCGGGTGACTTCGGTGTGGAATCCGGTGACCGGAAGATGCTGGGGGAGCCGGGGTCGCCGGGTTTGGGACGGTCGCCGCCCGGCAGGGCGGATCGGGCGGCGACGATAGCGACCACCAGGCCGCACCACGCGAGTCCGCACAGCACCACGTCGAACGTGCTGGTGATCTGCTGGGCCAGACCGTTGCCGTACACCGGATTCGTCAATGCCTCGGCCTGCTGTGAGTTCGCCAGACGCGGAGCCAGCCCGACACCCACCACCAGGCGTGCGATCGTGAGCCCGAACAGGACCGCGGCCACCGACCAGACGGCCGCCACCGGAAGTGACCGATTGCCCAGGTTGATCCGTAGCCAGACCGCGACCACGGCGGTCACCACATCGAAGGCCGCCATGGCCGCGCTGTCGTAGGGCGAATGCGGCAGATCCAGAGCTACGGCGACCACGAGGTCGTCGATACGCATCAACGCCGACCCCACACACCAGATGATGATGAGCAGCAAAATATTTCGCGTTGCGGACAACCAGGTCGCGGCCGATACGTCGCGCAACGCGGCCACCGCGAAGATTGCCGCTGCGGCTACCCACACCAGATAGCCCTCGAACCCGACTCCCGTGGTGGAGGTGTTCTGCGCGATGCCGTGGAAGCCGTCGATGACACGGCCCATGGGCAGCACCCACACCAGCACGCCGGCGGTCAGTGTTGCTCCGCCGAGCAAGACGACCGCAAGCTGGGACGCCTTGTCGCGCCGCAGAATCCATCGCGACGCGGCGAATACCGTGACCCAGGCCACCAACCCGTATACCAGGGCCGTCAGGATGATCGCGACGTGCTGCCTGCCCAATCCGCTCGCCGAGTGTGCTCCGGGTAGGGCGTAACGCACCCGCCAGTACAGGTTGAACAGCACGCCCAATCCGGCGCCGACGATCGAGGCGTAGCCGAGGAAGCGAACCCCGCGCTTCCAGAACCGGACCGGCCCGGCGAGTACCGGTTGTCCGGCGAGCACCGCACCGGCGGCTCCCAGCCACGCCCCCGGCCCCACCCCACCGGGAGGATCAGCACTTCCGCCGTACTCGATGGTCTGCACCACGTCGACCACCACGACGCCGATTATCAGAGCGAGGTAGGGTGCGCTGAAAAACATGCGGAGGCGTCCGGCCAGAGCCGGGTTGGCGTGCGAGCTCAGTATCCCCCGGGGCCCGGCATAGGTGGCGGCGATCGACCCGAGCGCGAGCACCGTTGCCGCAGCCAGCGCGGCCAGCAATCTGGGGTCGCTAGCTGGAATTCCAATACCGAAGTACAGGCTCCATGGCAACGCTGGTGCAGCGCACAGCAGTACCGTGGCGGTCACATCGCGGCTGATGTTCCAGCTCCTGGTCGACTCGCCGGTCACCTGTTCACCTTATCCGTGTGGCACGGTCGCGCCGCTGATCTGCGCAGATCGCGCCGGTCCACTGTCGGTGCTCGCGGCTAAACTGGCTAATCAAGTGGGCGGAAGGAGGCGCGCAATGGATGTTGCGCTGGGTGTGTCGGTTACCGGTGCACTCGCCCGCTTGGCCCTCGTCGAATCGGACGCCTACGGCGATGCCGTGCTCGACGAGTCGATGCTCGACCTGACGCAGGATCCGGTGGGAACACTGACCGAGACGGTGGCCGGCACGCAGCGAATGCTGGCCGACGACGGCCACCGGCTGGCCGCCACTCGGCTGTGCTGGTCGGATTCGGAATTGCTGGCAGACCTTCGTCGGGCACTCGACGACGCGGGAATCGAGAACGTGTCCGAGTTGCCCCAGACGCGGTCGGCAGTGGCGTTGGCGCGCAACGGTTCGGGCGATGACAGCGAAACGACGTTGCTACCGACTCAGGCCGAGGACGCGACGATGGCCGCGCCCGCGGAAGCAGTCGGGGAGCTGACGATGGCGGCTGCAGTGCTGCCTGAGACAGCCAGGGCGGACGGAACCGCCACAGCGGGGACACCGATGGTTGACGGTGCGAAGCCGGAACAGCAACTGGCCTACTCGATGACCGACGATGACTCCGAATTGCTTCCGGTGGAGTACGCCGAGGGTGACTACGACTACGACGGTACTGAGGAAAGCGAAGACGGACTCGAGGTCTTGCTACCACCGGTGGGTCGCGCCCTGCTGGTGGGAAGCTCGGTGGGCGGCATTCTGGTTGCCGGCTGTGCCGCGCTGGCGGTGGCCGTGACGATCGGTATTCGCCCGACCGCCGCAGTCACCGAGTCCCAGCCTCCGGTGGTGGCACCACCGCCACGGTCCCAGCCGGTGCCGGGAAACTTCATGCCCGTGCTGCCGGCGCCGAAGCCGGTTCCCTTACCCGCTCCGCAAGCCCCGTCGGGCAATCCCGTCGTCGCCCCGATGAATCAGGTACCCCCGGCTGCGGTGGTGCCGCCGCCGTTCGTGGCCCCGGTGGTGCCGCCTGCCGTACCTGTAGCACCTCCGGTGATCCCGTTCCCGATTCCGATCCCGATCATTACCGGGCCCATTGGTGGTGGCGGCGGGGGGCTGGGAGGCTCGGGCGGCAGCGGCGGTGGAGGTTTCGGCAGTGGTGGAGTCACCGGTCCCGGTGGCGGTCACACCGGGGGAAGCCATTCCGGTGGCAACACAGGTTCCGGTGGCGGCGCCGATTCCGGCGGTGCGGGCTCTGGCAGTACCGGGTCCGGCGGAAGCCATTCGGGCGGCAGTGGATCAGGCGGAAGCCCATCCGGCGGTAACACCAGCGGTTCGGGTAGTTCAGGCGACAGCGGATCGGGCGGCACTGGGTCGGGTGGTGACTCAAGTGGGTCGGGCGGCACTGGGTCGGGTGGTGACTCAAGTGGGTCCGGGGGTAGCGGGTCCGGCAGTGGTGGGTCGGGTAGTGACTCGGGCGGGTCCAGCAGTAGTTCCGGCGGCTCGGATAGCAGTAGTTCGGGTAGCAGTTCCGGAGGTTCCGATAGCAATGGCTCCGGCGGGAGTAGTTCCAGCGGCAGTTCGACCGGTAGTTCCAGTAGCGGTTCCAGCGGGTCCAGCGGTAGTTCGAGCGGTAGTTCCAGTAGCGGGTCTGGCGGCAGCTCGGGTGGCGGCTCGAGTGGTGGTTCCAGTAGCGGTTCCAGCGGTTCCAGCGGTAGTTCGAGCGGTAGTTCCAGTAGCGGGTCTGGCGGCAGCTCGGGTGGCAGTTCCAGCGGTAGTTCCAGTAGCGGTTCCAGCGGTTCCAGCGGTTCCAGCGGGTCCAGCGGTAGTTCCAGTAGCGGGTCTGGCGGCAGCTCGGGTG
>JBDTEP010000198.1:0-5845 GCA_039922455.1 Mycobacterium sp.
ATGTAGACGTCGGGCAGGTGGCCATCGGCACGCGGGTCGTGCCATTCTTCGGCGCCGGCCGCGGCGGCCTCGGAGCGGGCCATGGCGTCACTAAAGAGCGGGTTCTTGGTGTCAGGCATGCCGTCGGCGGCGCCCTTACCGAACCGCGACACGGTCTCCACCCCCGCGGAGATGAAGGCGTCACCCTCGCCGGCCTTGATCGCGTGGAACGCCATCCGGGTGGTCTGCAGCGATGACGAGCAGTACCGGTTGACGGTCGTGCCCGGCAGGAAGTCGTAGCCGAGTTGCACCGCGACGACACGCGCGATGTTGTAGCCGGCCTCGCCGCCCGGCTGGCCGCAGCCCATCATCAGGTCGTCGACCTCGCGCGGGTCCAGCCCGGGCACCTTGTCCAGGGCGGCGCGAACCATCTGCGCGGCCAAGTCGTCCGGCCGCATGGTGACCAGCGATCCCTTACCGGCCCGGCCGATCGGCGAACGCGCAGTTGAGACGATGACAGCTTCGGGCACGGTGACTCCTCATGATCGGGTAACTGAGGCGAATCTAACCCGACGGCGCCACCGCATGTGAAGCGGGTTCGCCCAGCAGGGCGCAGAGCGCCGGGATCATTTGACTGGCCGCCAGCGCATAACCCGCGGCCGACGGGTGGTACTGGTCTTGGGCGAACAGCAGCTCGGGGTTGTCATGAAACTGGGGTGCGCGGAAGTCTGCGAACGGGACGGCGATACCGCCGGCGGCCTTGACCGCCTGGGTCTGGGCACGGGCCAGCTGGTGCGCGCGGGTGTTCGCGACCCAGCGCAGCGGCTGGGGGATCGCGCTGACCGAACCGAACTCCGGACAGGTGCCGACGACCACCACGGCGCCGCCGGCACGCAGCCGCTTCACCGCCGCGCATAGTCGTTGTGCCGACCCGGCGATGCCGTTGAGCGCGGTGATGTCGTTGGCCCCAATCATGATCACCGCGGCCTCGGGGGGCGGACCCGCGACGAACATCGCGTCGACCTGGCCGGCGAGCCCCCTGGAGGTGGCGCCCACAATCGCCTTGGTGCTCAACCGGACCCGCTTGCCGGTCCGCCGCGCCAGCGCCTTGGCGATCAGCGCCCCGGGGACCTCCTCGGCATTCCGGCAGCCGTACCCCGTCGCGGTTGAGTCGCCGAACACCATCAGGTGCAGATCGACGCCGGTGCCGTGCCGGAAGCGCTGCACTGCGGCGTCGCCAGCAACGTAGACACCGTCGGCGCGGGGCGGGAGGTCCCACGCCTTGGGGATCGCCTTGCGGGCCTGCTCGGCTTGACCGACCAACAAATTGCGAACACCCAGGTAGAGGGTGCCGCTGGAGGCGAAAGCACCGGCAGCGACCAGGGTTATCGCCGACCGTCGCGGCACCCGGATGCCCATGTCGCAAGTTTAGAGATTCGGCCCGCCCATTACCCGCCCGCAGCAAACAAAAATGGTTACGATGCGGACCCGATGCAGTATCGGAACGAATTCTAAGATTTATTCACAAACTTCTACGTGTGACGATACGTTGAACCGCGTTGGCTGTGCCGGCCCGGGCCGGCTGGAGGGGAGTGCACCATGACCGCACCCAGCAGAGTGCCCAGCTCGCCGCATGCCTTCACCGGTCTGCACGCTGGACTGCGAACCCGCCGCCTGCCCCGCAATGACGGGCTGCCGGTTGAGGTCGTCGAGGACCCACCCAGCGTCGAAGGTCGGCTGGCGTGGCTCGCGGCCCGGCTCACCATCCGGCCGGTGCTGTCGGTCGGCAGCTACTTACCGCGCATGCCGTGGCCGTTCGGTTTGGTTGACTTCGCCGCCAAGGCGGTGCTGCCGGCTCCGGGTACCGTCCGCGCCACCATCCGGTTGCCGCGCTGCAAAGCCCAGTTGGTGCGCGCCGCCGGTGTTCTGCCCGCCGACGGCACCCGCCGGATCGTGCTGTACATGCACGGCGGTGCCTTCCTGACCTGCGGGGCCAATACCCATGGCCGGCTCGTCACCAAGCTGTCGAAGTACGCCGACAGCCCGGTGCTGGTGTTGGAGTACCGGATGATCCCCAAGTACTCCATCGACGACGCGATCGACGACTGTTACGACGGCTACCGCTGGCTGCGCAGCCAGGGCTACGAGCCGGACCAGATCGTGCTGGCCGGCGACTCCGCCGGCGGCTACCTGTCGCTGGCGTTGGCCGAGCGGCTTTTGGACGAGGGGGACGAAGAGGCGCCGGCGGCGATCGTCGCGATGTCGCCGCTGCTGGAGATCGCCAAGGAAGCCAAGAAAGCGCACCCGAACATCCACACCGGTGCGATGTTCCCGCCCAAGGCGTTCGATGCGTTCGTCGACCTGGTCCACGCGGCGGCCCGGCGGGATCGTGCCCACGGCGGCAAAGTGCTCGAACCGCTGCACCACATCAGTCCCGGACTGCCGCGTACCCTGATCCACGTCTCGGGCTCCGAGGTGTTGTTGCACGACGCGCGGCTGGCCGCCAAGGTGCTGGCGGCGGCCGGCGTCCCGGTGGAACTGCGGGTGTGGCCCGGTCAGATCCACGTCTTCCAGATCACCGCGCCGTTCGTTCCGGAGGCCACCCGCTCGCTGCGACAGATCGGGGAATACATCCGCGAGGCCACCGGCTAGGCCAGCCCGTGGCCTGGTGAAAAGAGCCGCCTGACACGATGGCAGCATGCGGATAGCGCGCCACATCAGTGACCTCATCGGCAACACCCCATTAGTCGAGCTGAGTTCGATCGTTCCTGCCGGGGCAGGCCGGGTGGTGGCCAAGGTCGAGTACCTCAACCCGGGTGCCAGTTCCAAGGACCGCATCGCGGTGAAGATGATCGACGCAGCCGAGGCCTCCGGCGCCCTCAAGCCCGGCGGCACCATCGTCGAACCCACGTCCGGCAACACCGGCGTCGGGCTGGCGTTGGTAGCCCAGCGCCGCGGCTACAAGTGCGTGTTCGTCTGTCCGGACAAGGTCAGTGAGGACAAGCAAAACGTCATGCGGGCCTACGGCGCCGAGGTCGTGGTGTGCCCGACGGCGGTACCGCCGGACGACCCGGCCAGCTACTACAGCGTGTCCAACCGGCTGGTCGAGGAGATCGCCGGCGCCTGGAAGCCCGACCAGTACTCCAACCCGGCCGGACCGGAGAGTCACTACGAGACCACCGGCCCGGAGGTCTGGACCGACACCGACGGCCAGGTCACCCACTTCGTCGCCGGGATCGGCACCGGCGGAACCATCACCGGAACCGGCCGCTACCTCAAAGAGGTGTCGCAGGACCGGGTGCAGATCATCGGTGCCGACCCGGAGGGTTCGGTGTACTCCGGTGGAACCGGCCGGCCTTATCTGGTGGAGGGGGTCGGCGAGGACTTCTGGCCGGCCGCCTACGACCCGAGCATCCCGGACCAGATCATCGCGGTCTCCGACGCCGACTCGTTCGACATGACCCGGCGCCTGGCCCGTGAGGAGGCGCTGCTGGTCGGGGGGTCCTGCGGGATGGCCGTGGTGGCGGCGGTGGAGGCGGCCGTCAATGCCGGTCCCGATTCGCTCGTCGTCGTACTGCTGCCCGACGGCGGCCGCGGCTACATGTCGAAGCTCTTCAACGACGCCTGGATGTCGTCCTACGGGTTTTTACGTTCCCGGCTGGACGGTTCGACCGTCGAATCGACGGTCGCCGATGTGCTGCGGGCCAAGTCCGGGGTGTTGCCCGATCTGGTGCATACCCATCCGTCGGAGACGCTGCGCGACGCCATCGGAATCCTCCGCGAGTACGGGGTGTCGCAGATGCCCGTCGTCGGCGCCGAGCCGCCGGTGATGGCCGGCGAGGTTGCCGGCAGCGTGTCCGAGCGCGAACTGCTCTCGGCGGTGTTCGAGGGACGCGCCAAGCTCGCGGACGCGGTGTCGGAGCACATGGGCCCGGCGCTGCCGCTGATCGGCTCCGGTGAGGTGGTCGGCGTCGCTGCTGCCACATTGCGGGAGGTCGATGCGGTGATGGTGGTCGAGGAGGGCAAGCCGGTCGGCGTCATCACCCGCCACGACCTGTTGGGCTTCCTATCCGACGGGCCACGCCGTCGATAACGGAGGTTTCCGTTGGTTCGGCTGCGGTAGCGTGAGCATCTCGCCGACCGGACCCGAAAGGTGTGGAGATGACCGACCTGCCGCCGTCCCAGCCGGGTAGTTACCCGCCCCCGTCCGGCGATTACCCATCGCCGGGCAATTACCCACCGCCGCCCGGTAATGAGCCATCTCCGGGCAATTACCCGCCACCTCCGCCGGGCAATTACCCGCCGCCTCCGCCAGGAAACTTCCCGCCACCGGCTCCGGGCTATTACCCGCCGCCGGCCCCGGCCGGGATGCCGGTGGGTCAGCTTCCCCCGCAGGCCTACACGTCGTGGCTCACCCGGGTGGGCGCGTATTTCATCGACCTCATCCCGATCCTGGTGGTCTACGGCATCCCCTCGATGATCGCCGCATCCACGGCCACCAGGGAGTGCATCACCACGTCCTCGGGTTTCACCTGCGCGGTAAGCCCGTCCAGCGGCGCCGCTGTGCTGATGATGCTGGGATGGCTGGCGGCACTGAGCTACGGAATCTGGAATTTCGGCTATCGGCAAGGAGTCACCGGGTCGAGCATCGGGAAATCGGTGCTGAAGTTCAAAGTGGTCTCCGAGGCCACCGGCCAGCCGATCGGGTTCGGGATGTCGATCGTGCGCCAACTCGCCCACATTATCGACGATCTCATCTTCTGCATCGGATACCTGTTCCCGCTGTGGGACGCCAAACGCCAGACGCTGGCCGACAAGATCGTGGCCACCGTCTGCCTGCCGATCCGATGAGTGAATCGCACGGCGCAAAGGGCCTGTCCACCACGGCGATCCACGCCGGTTTCCGCCCCGACCCGGCCACCGGGGCGGTCAACGTGCCGATCTACGCCAGCAGCACCTTCGCCCAGGACGGCGTCGGTGGCCTGCGCGGCGGGTTCGAGTACGCCCGCACCGGTAACCCGACCCGCGCCGCACTGGAAACCGCGCTGGCGGCGGTCGAGCGGGGCACGTTCGGTCGGGCGTTCAGTTCTGGGATGGCAGCCACCGACTGTGCCCTGCGGGCGATGCTGCGCCCAGGTGACCACCTGATCATCCCGGACGACGCCTACGGCGGCACCTTCCGGCTGATCGACAAGGTATTCACCCAGTGGGGGGTGACCCACACCCCGGTTGCGCTGTCCGACCTGGACGCGGTGCGTGCCGCGCTCACCGAACGGACCCGGCTGATCTGGGTGGAGACCCCCACCAACCCGCTGCTGTCGATCACCGACATTGCAGGCATAGCCGCCATCGGCGCATCCTGTGGAGCGAAGGTGCTGGTGGACAACACCTTCGCCTCACCCGCACTGCAGCAGCCGTTGACGCTGGGCGCCGACGTGGTGTTGCACTCGACCACCAAATACATCGGCGGCCACTCCGACGTGGTGGGCGGCGCGCTGATCACCGACGACGAGGAGCTCGACACCGCCTTCGCATTCCTGCAGAACGGAGCCGGCGGGGTGCCGGGCCCGTTCGACGCGTACCTCTCTCTGCGCGGCCTCAAGACGCTGGTGCTGCGCATGCAGCGGCACAGCGAGAACGCCGCGGCCGTCGCGGAATTCCTCAGCGGCCATTCCGCGGTGAGCCGGGTGCTCTACCCGGGGCTGCCCGAACACCCCGGCCACCGTGTCGCGGCGGCACAGATGAGCGGGTTCGGGGGCATGGTGTCGGTGCGGATGCGCGGCGGGCGGGCAGCCGCCGAGACGCTGTGCGCGCGAACCAAGATCTTCATCCTCGCCGAGTCGCTGGGCGGGGTGGAGTCGCTGAT
>JBDTEP010000199.1:0-19712 GCA_039922455.1 Mycobacterium sp.
GCCTACGTGCAGATCTTCCTTGACGGTTCGCAGGGCACCAGCGCCAGCCACGAGTCGGTGGCCGCGGTGCGTGACATCGTCGCTTCGGTTACTCCGCCGCCGGGTATCAAGGCCCACGTCGCGGGCAACACGGTACTCAATGCCGACACCAGCGTGGCCGGGCATCAAAGTATGTCGAGGCTGGAGTTGGTGTCGGTCGCCATCATCATCTTGATGCTGCTGAGCATTTACCGCTCCGTGGTGACAATGCTCGTGTCGATGTTCGTCATCGGTCTGGGGCTATTTGCCGCAATGGGTGTTACGGCCGCATTCGGCAACTTGGACATCATCGGTTTGACCCCGTATGCGGTGAGCATGGTGACCATGTTGTCCATTGCCGCGATAACGGATTACCTGATCTTTCTACTCGGCCGATATCACGAGGAGAGATCGAACGGCCTCGATTCCGAAGAGGCGTTCTATGTCGCCTACAGCGGCGTCTCGCACGTCATCCTGGGTTCCGGGTTGACCATCGTCGGCGCCTTGATGTGCCTAGGCATGACTACGCTGCCCTACTTCCAGACGATGGGTCCGCCCTGCGCGATCGCGATTCTGGTGGTCATCGCTGCGGCATTGACATTGGCCCCGGCGGTTCTCACCGTGGCATCGAAGTTCGGACTGCTCGACCCCAGGCAGAATCTGTCGACGCGGAACTGGCGCAAAGTCGGCACCAGCACGGTCCGCTGGCCCATTCCGATCATCTTGATGACGAGCATGCTCGCCATCGTGGGTTTCGTCAGCCTGTTGACTTATGTGCCGCAGTACAACGACCAGAAGTTCACTCCCCCCGACATGCCCGCCAACCTGGCCATGGCTGTCGCGGACCGGCATTTCTCTCAGGCCCGGATGAACCCCGAACTGTTGATGCTCGAGACCGATCATGACCTGCGCACCCCCGCGGACATGCTGGTGATCGAGAAGGTCGCCAAGAACGTCTTCCGCATGCGCGGCATCGATCGGGTGCAGACCATCACCCGCCCACTGGGTGCACCGATCGAGCACAGCTCCATCCCGTTCCTGCTCGGCGCGCAGAACGCCGGCACGCTGCAGGCCGCGAAGTTCAACAACGACAACTCGGCGCAGCTGCTCGAACAGGCCGACGAGATGAGCACGACCATCGCCAACATGGAACGCATGTACGCCATCACCAAGGAGATGACCGAAACCACGCACAGCTTGGTCGGCAGAACCCACGTGTTAGTGGAGACCACCGAGCAGATACGCGACAACATCGCCGAATTCGATGATTTCTTCCGGGTGTTCCGCAACTACTTCTACTGGGAGCCGCACTGCTTCGACATCCCGATCTGCAACTCATTGAAGTCGATCTTCGACACCATGGACGGCATCGACCAGCTCACCGAAGAGATGCACGGTCTTACCCTCGACATGGATCATTTGGATGTTGTGCTGCCGCAGATGTTGCCGGTGCTGCAGAACACCGTCGAGTCGATGACGAGGATGCGCGACTTCATGGTGGCGACCTACAGCACGATGGCCGGCACCCAGGCCCAGCAGCAGGAACTGGCCAAGGGTGCCACCGAGATAGGCCTGTACTTCGATCAGGCCAAGAACGATGACTTCTTCTACCTGCCGCCGGATGTGTTCGACAATCCCGACTTCCAGCGTGGGATCAAGATGTTCATGTCGCCGGATCACAAGGCGGTCCGGATGATCATCACCCACCAGGGCGACCCGGCTTCGGTGCAGGGCATCGCGCATGTCCGGGATCTCAAAGATGTCGTCGCCGACGCCCTCAAGGGCACCCCGCTGGCTAGCGCGAAGGTCTCGCTCGCCGGTACCGCATCGCTGTACGCCGATATGCAGGACGGCGTTGTAATCGACCTGATGATTGTGCTCATCGCGTCGTTGATCCTGATCTTCGCGATCATGCTGATCATCACCCGCAGCGTGGTCGCCGCACTCGTGATCGTCGGCACGGTGGCCGCGTCCTTGGGTATTGCGTGTGGTTTGTCGGTCCTGCTCTGGCAGGACATCCTGGGCCTGGGCGTGCAGTGGATCGTGATCCCGTTGTCGATGGTGATCCTGCTGGCAGTGGGTTCGGACTACAACCTGCTGCTGGTATCCCGCCTCAAAGAAGAGATACACGCCGGGCTCAACACGGGCATCATCCGAGGCGTAGGGGCCACCGGACGCGTCGTCACCGCGGCCGGCTTGGTGTTCGCCTTCACCATGATGGCGATGATCGTCAGTGACCTGCGCGTGGTCGGCCAGCTCGGCACGACTATCGGTATCGGCCTGATCATCGACACGCTGATCGTGCGGGCATTCATGACACCATCGATCGCTGCGGCGCTGGGTCGCTGGTTCTGGTGGCCCCTCAACACTTTTGAGATCACCGGGCATGGCGGTCGCGGACCCGAACCACCGCCGGCGAAAGACGACACCGCACCCATTCCGCAGCCCACATCGGTGTAATCGTGGCCGACCAGGCGGCAGACACGGAATCGAAATTGCGCCGGCGCACCGATGCGCGGCTCGACCGATCGCGTGACCCCGCGATCCTCGATGCCGCATTGGCGGCCTTGGCCGAGAACGGTTACGACGACACCAACATGAACGACATCGCCGCGCGAGCCGGTGTCGGCAAGGCCGCGATATACCGCCGCTGGTCGTCGAAGGCCGCGTTGATCGCCGATGCGCTGGTGTACTGGCGGCCCGACCTCATGGACGACGACGTCTCGGACACCGGGAGCCTTGCCGGCGACTTCGACGCCCTGGTGGAACGGATAGCGCGCGCGGAAGACGACCTGATCTCCAACGACGTGGTACTGCGTGTTGCGGTTGAGGCCGCGCATGACCCACATCTGGCCTCGGCTCTCGACGACTTGCTGCTGCTCAAGGGCAGGCGGGTGGTGACGACCATCCTGCAGCGGGCCGCCGACCGTGGCGAGGTGGCACCCGGCCGTGACTGGTCATTGGTCGCCGATGTGTTGACCGGGATAGGCCTGATCCGGGTCATCAGCGGTCAGAGCTTCGACGCGAAGTTCGCCAGGCAGGTCATCGACACCCTGGTGCTTCCTGCTGTCCTCGCGGCGAACACCAAAGCTGCTGCCGGGGAGTAACAACCTCCGGCGTCAGTCGGGCAGTGCCCCGGCGTCGGGGACGACCACCGCGAACAGATCCGCCATGCCGGCCAGGCTGGCTGCCTGCATGTCCGCCGCGGACACCGTTGCGGCGGTCCCCGGTAGCGAGCGGGTGGCGGTTGCCGCGGCAACGACGGTGGGGACGTAGCCGAGACTGAACGCGCCGCGCGCCGTGGAGCTGACACACATGTGGGTCATGAATCCGGCGAGCACCAGGTCTCGGGCTCCCGATGCCTTGAGGCGGGCATCGAGGTCGGTGTCGACGAACGAGTTCGGATAGCCCTTGATGACGACCGGTTCCCCGGCGCGGGGAGCGACGCGGTCGACGATCGCCCCGCTCTGAGCGGCGATGTCGTAGGGCGAGCCTGGGCCGGCGGAGTGCTGGATGTGGATAATCGGGCGGCCCGCGATCCGGGCCCGGTCGAGCAGCGCAGCGACCTCGTCAAGCGCAGGCTGCACGCCCGCGAGCTCCAGCACACCGCCGGTGTAGGTGTTCTGACAGTCGATCAGAATCAAGGTGGACTCGGCCATCCGCGCGGGCTCGGCGGGCAGGCCCACCAGGGTGCGCAGCGTGGTCGACGGTGTATGTGAGTCGGTCATAGTCGCCCTTCAAAAAGTCCGGCAAAATCCGGTACCACTGGTGTATGTCGCTGTCATCGGGCCCTGTGGTGCGTCATCTGTCCAGTATGCGGTGCGTCTTGGCCGGCGGCGGTACTGATCAAGGGCGCGGGGCGGCGGGCTCGAGTCGATCGATCAGCGCTTCGAGGGCTTCTTCGAATTCGGAAGCGGTGTGGTCCTCGCTGAGCTGAGCCTGCATCCGTAGCAGGTGCGGGAAGTGGGACAGGTCGCTGGGGGGTTTAGCGGGCAGATCGTCCTCGACCGGGCTGAGCGAGGCGCCGCGGGCGGACACTTCGAGCAGGAGGTGGCCCAACAGGAAGGTGGTGTACGCGCGGTAGGCGGTTACTGCGGCTTCGTCGCTGAAGCCGTAGGAGATGAGGGTGTCGAGGAATGTCTCCATCCACCGCAGGCTGCGCAGCGGTGGACGCACCCAGGGGGCCTCCGGCGGCCGGGTTGCCAGGGTGGGGAACAGATGAGGGTGGTCGATGGCAATCGCGCGTACCCCATGGGCGAGCCGTACCAGGTAGTCCTGCCAGCCGTCTTCCTGACGCCGGGCGGCGAGCTGGTCGTCGTAGAGCTGGTCCACGACGTAGTCGACGACCCCGCCGAGCAGATCTTGGCGGCCGTGGACGTGTCGGTACAGCGCCATGGCTTCCACACCGCAGGCGGCACCGAGGCGCCGCATGGTCAGCTGCTCGATGCCGTCTCGATCTACCAGTGCCATTGCGGTGTCAAGGATCTCGGCCCGGGTCAGCGACCGCGGGCGACGGATCTCGGTGCCGTCGACGGCGCTTGTGCCGCCGTCCGCATCATCCATGGATCACTCCCGCCGTGTCGACGCTGACACGCCACTCGTCACGGCTCCTCATCGTCGTTCCCCAACCGATTCCACTGCGTGTCCGACCGTACCTGGCGTGCTGGTCTGGCGGTGACCCGTAGGTCTTGTTTACGCGGTAGTTTACGACATAAACATTTGCTGCTACGGTGATGATGCGGCGTTGCCCAGAAGAGCGGCGGCCCGCCGGAAGCGGCGCGGGGCACTGCGCAATACGGAAAGGATCGGTGCGGATATGGCTGACAACAACAAGGACAGTGGCATCGAGGCCGGCCTCAAGGGGGTCGTCGAGGGTGTCAAAGGCAAGATCAAAGAGGTCGTAGGAAAGGTGACCGGGGAGCAGTCGCTGCAGCGCGAAGGCCAGGCTCAGCAAGAGAAAGCCGAAGCCCAGCGCGAGGTAGCGGCCAATGAGGCGGCGGCCGAGCGGGCCCGTGCCGAAGCGGCTGTACATGAGGCTCGGGAGCGAGCCGAGCAGTAACACCGTCGATGCTGCCTGCCTCCGGGGCGACCTGAATGCCTCGGAGGCAGTTCGGCTGCGGTGGCATGGTGATTCACCGATAATGAGACTCGATATGCACCGTCAACCTTGTCACCGGCAGGCGCTGACGGCGGCCGGTCGGAAAAATTTAGTGCGATAACAACCTCCTGGAAGGGTTAGCAATGACTATGCATGTCGTCGAATTACATCGGATGCGTGTGGTGAAAGGTCTCGCTATTGCGGGCGCTGCGCTAGTGCTATCGGTGGGGGGCTGCTCGAATGTGATCAACACGGGCGGTGATACCACCTGCAAAGATTTCCTGACTCAAGACGAAGCCAAACAAAACGACGAGGTCAGCAAGATGCTCAAGGACGAGGGTAAGAAAGACCCGAGTGGCCTGGAGCTCACTGCCGCTCGTACCGCCGCGTTGGCCTATTGCAAGACGCTGGGCAACGAAAGCAGCACGATCAAACAAGGCCCGCACCTCTAAGGCCGTCGGTTACCGGACGGTTGCGACGGCAGCGACCCGATTCGATCGTGCGGCCGTGAGTACGACGTCAATCGGACAGTGCGGCAAGCAGTTCAGGTAGCGGCACGGTGGCGATGCCGATGGCGGCGTCGCCGATACCGTACGGCAGTACCAGGGTGTCGGCGTGAACCAGTGCGCCGCAGGAGTAGACGACATTGGGCACGTAGCCGTCCTGCTCGTCGGCGGTGGGGCTCAGCAACGGTTGGCGTAGCCGACCGAGGATCCGGGTCGGATCGTCGAGATCGAGCAGAATCGCCCCGATGCGGTAGGTGCGCATCGGGCCGACACCGTGGGTGAGCACCAACCAGCCTGCATCGGTTTCGATGGGCGGCCCGCAGTTCCCGAGCTGCAACGACTCCCACGCCTGGGTCGGTTGTTGGCAGGGTGCCGCGCTCGGCCACACCGACAAATGATCGGAGTAGGCGATCGCATTCGATTCGCGGTCCGATCTGGACATGGCCGCGAACCGGCCCTGGATCCGGCGTGGAAACAACGCCAGGCCCTTGTTGGCCGCGGCGCGTCCGACGATCGGCGTGGAGGTGAAGGACTGAAAATCTGTTGTCTGCAAGAGCTGTTGGCTGATGTGGGATCCGCTGTAGGCCGTGTAGGTGGCATACCACGTGACGGAGCCGTCATCGTCGGTGAAGCGGACGAACCGGGCGTCTTCCATCCCGGCCTGCTCAGCGTCCATCGAAGGCCACAGCACCCGCTCGGAAAGCGGGATGCTGTCGGCGAATTCGACGGCGTAGGTCCGCTCGGCGATGGTGCGGATCTCAGAGATGGCCTCTTCGGCGCGTCCGCGGGTGGTCAGCCGGGTCTCGAGCTTGGCCAGTCGTTTGTCGAGTTCCGCGCGGGTGAAACGGTCGCCGAGCGCATCGAGGACGTAGCCGGTCGCCTCGCCGGTATTGTCGAGCCGGGCGAGCTCACTGCGAAAGACGGCTCTGTCCAGCAGGGTCGGTGTGGCTGCCCCGGCGGTGGCGAAGGGACCGCGGTCATCGATGGTGGCGCGGCCCGCTGCGTCGATGACGCCGGTCCGAAACCCGATCGACGAACGGTGTCCTTCCCCGATGCCCCGCACGCTCATCACGAATCGCAGCCCGCCAGCGACCGTTTCCGTCTGGTCGGGGTGGGCCACCATGCTGGGGTTACACAACGCAGCGCCTTCAATGGCGTACTCGCTGGTGAACGTCGCACCCAGCAACAACATTCGGACCTCGGAGAGTTCCCGGTCGGGATCCAGCCGGTCGGCGAGTTCCCGGGCGTGCCGGTGGAAGGTGCCGACCAAATCGCGGTGACGCCCATCGAAGCGTGTCACGACATCGTCTAACGACGACCGCGCGTCGTCCTCGTCCAGAGCCAGGATCCGCTTCAACACCACGCCGGCTCGGGACTCCTGGTACTCGAAACCCTCCTGGCCGGGCACGAAGAGTCGGCTGACGACCCGCGACGGGTCGGCCGCAAGCCGCCGGGGACTGCGCGTGACCAGACCATCCTGTACCGAAGTCATTGCGGCACAGCCGAGAAGTGCTGTGCTTGCTGCAGGGTCGACAGCACAGCCAGTGTCGACTCCGCACCCTGGTTTTGGTTCACCCCGTCGGCGTGCAGACCGTCGAATCCGCCGCCCGTCTCGGGGTCCCACATCAGCTGTCCGGCGTCGTTGGCGCCCTGGAACCAGGCTGCGGCCGCCCGGACGCCGTCCGGCCAGATCGACCTGGCGTCGACGGCAGCCGCACGTGCGCACGCGTCCGCGAGCGTGGACACCTCGATCGGCTGCTGATCGAATGCGGGCCGAGGGTCCTCGGGGCCCCGGCCCGTTACCGGGGTGGGCGAGAGGTGACCCTCCGTCTTTTCGTACCCGACCAGCCACTCCAACAGTTCCACGCCGCGCTGCCACAGTGTTGGCGTGTCGAGCGCAACGCCGGCCGCGATCATCGCCTCGGCAAGGACCGCGTTGGCGTAGGTCAGTCGTGGCTCAGGCCAGGGCCAGAAAGGGTCGCGGTTCGGTTCGGCGACGGTGTCGGCGTAGTCGGTGATCAGGTCGCGTGCCGCGCGGTGTTCGGGGTCGACGGTGAGGAGTTCGGCGGCCCCCAATGCCGCGAACGCCATGGCACGCGGCCAGATCGACCGTCCCTGCGCGGCGCGCTCGAACTGGACCACTGCCGACTGGCGCACCCAGGCCACTTTGCTGTGGGCAGCGGCGGTCCCGAGCCCCCAGAGGCACCTGCCCCAGCAGTCTTCCAGGGTCGGCTCGTCGGACCACCGGCCCGTGCTGTCCATCCGGTTGCGACAAGCGCCCGTGAGGGCCTGCGCCTCGTTCAAGAACCGCACCGCAACACTGGCTAGGCGGTGCACGTCCCCATCGGCGTCGGGTTGTCGGGTGGCGACGACCAGGACGCGGCTCATGTCGTCGGTGCAGTAGCCGTGTGCGGGCCGTGGCTCGGCGAAACAGGCGTGCTCGAAGGTGCCGCGGTGGTCCGTCATGCGCAGCAGGTGGTCGAAGATCGGGGCCGGCGCGGCGCCGGTCATACCGACGCCGGCCGCCCCGCGAGATGTCGCTGTGCCAGATCCAGGTAGGTGTCGGCGACGCTCGTCCAGGCCATCGCCGGGGCGAGTCGGCGGGCCTCGGCTGCCATCGAGCCGGATACGCGTGGGTCGGTCAGCACCCGCCGCAGGGCAGCTGCCAGCGCATCGGGATCATCGTGCCCGACGACGATGCCCGCCCCGGTTCCGAGCAGCTCAATGGCGTGTGGGAAGGCGGTGGCGATCACCGGCCGGCCGCACGCGATGGCGTCGACCAGCACCCCGGAGTTGGCCTGGTCGGTGGAGTCGTAGGGCAGGACGACCGCCGCCGAGGACTGGACCAGTGCAACCAGTGACGAAACGCCGCGATAGTCAGGGTCAAACGACACCGAGTCTGCGACACCGTCGCTGCGTGCCTGTTCGGCGAGGCCGTCGCGGTAGGCCTCGCCGTCGGTGGCCAGTACCTTCGGGTGGGTCTGTCCGGCTACCAGGTACCGCGGCCGGCCGGGGAGATCCTGCAGCGTGCCCATCACATCGATCACCCGCTCGATGCCCTTTCCCGGCCCCAGCAGTCCCCAGGTCAACAGGGTGGGTCGGCCTGAACGCTTCACTGCGGCACGCCCCGGCACCGTCGCGCCGTGCGGGATCGTGGTGACTTTACGGCGATCGACGTTGAAGCCGTCGCGCAGTCGCCGACTGGCGACCTCGGACATGACGACCACCTGATCCGCCAGTGCCGCAATCGCTTCGAACACCGAACGCTGGTGTGGAGTAGGGCTTTTCAAGATCGTGTGAGCGACCACGATTGATGGGATGCGCAACCCGCCGAGAATATCCACCACGTCGGCTCCGTCGACACCGCCATAGATTCCGTACTCATGCTGGATGACGGCGATGTCGCTCTGATTGAGTAACTCCGAGCAGGCCGCTACCGACGACGCCGACCCGTTGACCAGCTCGCCGACGACTCGGGAACTACTGGCAGGCGACCCGTCTGCTACGCGCACCACGCTGACGTCCGCGCCATTGGCGGACAGTCCGCCGGACAGGGCCATGGTGAACGTCGCCAGCCCGCACGGTGTCGGTGGATAGGTACTGAGGATGCCGAAACTCGGTGGGCTCGAAAAGCGTTGTTCCAACCTGGGGGCGCTGAAGGGCGGATAGGCGAACAGAGCATTCATTGTGATCCCGACGGCCGGTCGTCGCCGGTGTGTCCGGTGCGAGCGGCTGCTCTACAAGATCAACGGCGGAACGCTGACTCATCCCGGACTGGCTCGGTTCCCAACCTTCTTCAGGGTACACGTTGTGTTCGTTGACCTCAGCCGCGTAGCCGAACCAGCCGTGTCGTCGAACTCTCGTCGAGTTCCACCAGGTCAGAGTAGGACCGGAGAAAGTCGCTGAAGGACTTGTAGCCCAATGATTTCTCGCTGAACGACGGATCCATCCGCTTCATCTGCGCTTTGACCGCCGAGTTGTGTAACCATTCGACGTCGTCCTTCTCCAGGCCGATCTGCAGCGCGCGGGTGAGCAGCCCGGTGGCGGCGTCCAGCGGATCCGGTGGCGGCGGCTCCTCGGGTTCCTCCTTGGCCTGGCGAGTGCGCCGCTTCGGCTCGGCGTCGGCGTCAGCGTCAGCGGGCGCGGGCACGAACGCCGGCACCCCGGGCAGCGCGTCGTAGCTGACGAAATCGTCGCACGCCGCGGCGAGCATCCGGCTGGTCGACCCGGCCACTCCGATTCCGACCACATAGCGGCCCAACCGCTTGCAGCGCTGCGCCAGCGGGATGTAGTCGGAGTCGCCGGCCACGATCACCACGTGGGTCAGGTCCGGCAGCCGGAACATGTCCTCGACCGCGTCGACGGCCAATCGGATGTCGGCGCCGTTCTTGCCGTATGCCGCCGCCGGGAACAACTGCACCAGGTCAACCGCGCGTCCCACCAGTTGCTGGCGGTACCCGGTGTTGACGTCGGCCGACCAGTCGGCGTAGGCGCGGGTGAGCACCAGCGTCCCGAACGACGCCGCGAAGTCGATGATCGCCCCGACGTCGACGGTGCCCCGCGCCAGCCGTTCCGGCTGCTTGTCGAGTCCCTTGGCCCGGTCCCGCTGAAACGAGTTGCGTCCGTTGACCTGGTCATAGCGGGATATCACGATGTTGTCGAAGTCGAGATAGACCGCTACCCGGGTGTCGCTCGATTCCGTCATTCCTCCAGTGTGACGCACCATCGGCCCCATCCGTGACGGTTGGGGCGGGTATCGGGGAGTTGCCCCGCCTTGCAGCGACAATTTCGGGTGCGGGGTGTGCCGTCTGCGATGTGTCGCTGCAAGGCGGGCACACACCCCTATGGATTCGGTCGGTGACGGCTAATCAGGCCTCCCGCAGCCGCAATGCCAGCCCGCTGGCCCGCACCGCCCGTCGCGCCAGCGCAGCACGGATCTCCTCCTCGGCCCCGACCACCCGCACCTTGTGCTTGGCGCGGGTCACCGCGGTGTAGAACAGCTCGCGGGTCAGCAGCCGCGACTCGACCGGTGGCATCAGCACCGTCACCACATCGACCTCGCTGCCCTGGCTCTTGTGGATGGTCATCGCGTACATGCTGTCCACGTCGGAGAGTCGGCCGGTGGCGAAGTCCACCGGCCCCGACGCCGTCGCGATCACCGCGCGTAGCCCCTCGTTGCGCACCGTGACCACTCCGGTGTCGCCGTTACGCACACCCAGTCCGTAGTCGTTGGCGGTGACCAGCAGCGGCCGCCCCGCATACCAGTCCGACCACACCGGATCCCCGGTCTGCTCGGACACCCAGCGTCGAACCTGACGGTTCCAATGCTGCGCCCCGTGCGGACCGTCGCGGTGCGCGCACAGCAGTCGGTGCTCGTCGAGGTTCCGCAATGCCTCGCCGGCGTCGCCGAGCAGCGCCGCCTGCCGCACCCGCAACGCGTGCGGCACCGCGATGTCCGACAACTTCTCAGACAACACGGCCGGGGATTTCACGTCGATCCATTCCCGGTGCTCGTCACCGGCGCGCAGCAGCGCGATCACGGTGTCGCCGTCGCCGCTACGAATCGCCGCGGCCAACTCCCCGATCGCCTTCTTGTAGCGATGCGCGGTCGCCAGGGTCGCCACCCGGGTGCCCGGCCGGGCCGCCAAGCCGTCCACCAGGTCGGCCAGCACCGCCCCGGCCTCTACCGAGGCCAGCTGGTCGGGGTCACCCACCAGGATCAGCCGGGCCTGCGGCCGCACCGCCTCCAGCAGTCGCGCCATCAACGTCAGCGACACCATCGACGTCTCGTCGACCACGATCACGTCATGCGGCAGCCGGTTACCCCGGTTGTGCTTGAACCGCGACGAGTTTCCGGGCCGCGAACCCAGCAGTGAGTGCAGCGTGCTGGCCTGCAGCCCGGTCAGCCGGGCCTGATCCACCGGGTCAAGTCCGGCGACCTCCCCGGCGACGGCCTCGGTGAGCCGGGCGGCGGCCTTCCCGGTCGGCGCGGCCAAGGCGATCCGCAGACCCGGCCGCCCGGACACCTCGGCCTGCTCGGCCAGCAGCGCCAACAACCGGGCCACCGTAGTGGTCTTGCCGGTGCCCGGCCCCCCGGTGAGCACCGTGACCGCCTGCGACAGCGCGATCTCGGCGGCCATGCGCTGCTCCTGGTAGCCGGGCGGGAAAAGCCGTTCGAACGCCGCCAGCCCGGTTGGGCCGGCGTGCGGCGTCGACAGCGCCAGCAGGTCGGCGCAGACCTGCTCCTCCTCCCGCCAATACCGGTCGAGGTACACCAGCCCGCCGGCACCGATGTCGTAGAGCCGTAGCACCTGCTTGGCGATCAGATCGCTGGCGCGCACCGCGGCCAGCCACGCCGCGGGCAGCGGCCACGCCAGTTCCGGCAGCTCGGTGGCATCGGCCACCGTGGCCAGCTCCACGCAGACCGACCCGGTGCGCAACGCCCGCACCGTCAGCGCCACGGCCAGCGCCACCGATTCGTCCGCTTCGCCACCGAGCGCGCAAATCCGTTGGGCGGTGTGCACATCCGCGGCATCAAGCACACCGGCCTCGTTGAACTCCCGCAGCAGGCCGGTGGCGGCACGGGCTACCCGGCACGACAGCGGATCGCCTTCGATACTCATGGTGCCCCCCGATGCAGCAGGTCCGACAGCGCGATCACCAGCGCCGCCGGCGGCCGCCAACTGAACACCCCGGCCGGATATCCCCCGAGATTGGGGGTGTCCGGCCCGCACATGCCGCGCACGAACAGATATAACACCCCGCCCAGGTGCCGGCCCGGATCGTAATCCGGTTGGCGCCACCGCAGGAAGCGGTGCAGCACCGCGGTGTACAACAGCGCCTGCAGCGGGTAATCCGAGTGCAGCATGGCCTCGGTCATCCGGGGAAAGCTGTAGTCCGCCGCGGTCTCGCCGAGCTGGTTGGTCTTGTAGTCCACCACCAGGTAGCGCTGGTCGGGCAGTCGCAGCACCACGTCCAGCGATCCGGACAAGTAGCCCCGCAGTGACTGGCCGCCCAGGGCGTCGGAGGTCAGCCGGTCGGCGTAGCCGGCGAACGGGTCGTCGGGATCCAGGTGCTCGCGCAGCAGCGCACCCACCTCGGCGACCCGTACCTGCGGCACCGCGCCGCCGATATCCCCGCCGGCTAACGGAATCTCGAAATCCAACTCCCGCAACCGATCCGCTAGCCCGATCTGCCGCAACGTCAACCCATCGGCCAGCGCCCCCAACGCGGTGTCGTGCATCGGCACCAGGGCTTGGGCCAGCACGTCGGCGTCGACACCGATCGGCCACCATGCTTCGTGGTTCCGCACCTGCGCGGCCAGCTCGGTGGCCAGGTCGGCGGCGAACGGGTCGGCGGTCTCCAGCGCCGCGTGCACCAGCGACCCAAACGTCTTGCCGCCGGGCAGATCGGCCATCGGCGAGCGCAGCTCGGCGCCGGCATCCGAGGCCGCCTGCGTGACGGTGACATCCTCGGACTCGTCATCGCGGGTGTTGCCCTCCGGTTCGCTGTGCACACCGGCCGCCGCGCCCTCCTGGGCGGTGCGGACCAACGCCGAATAGGAGGTGCGCCGCCATCCGGCGTCGATGTGGCGGTGGAAATGGCGCACCGCCAGCTCGCCGGGCGCCTTGAGCGGCACCGCCGGCGTCGGCGGCCCGATCACCGATTCCTCCACCACCGGCCCGCCCAGGGCCTGCCAGTCGGCGAACACCGCCCAGGCGTCGTCGTCGGAGATCTTCGGGGTGCACCGGTCGGGCACCTCGGGCTGCCCGGGACCGCGCCCGCGCAGCAGTCGCGACAGCCCGCCGTTGACCTCGTCGCCGGCCGGTGCCCACCAGGCGATGACCTGGGACTGGGCCCGGGTCAACGCGACATAGCTGATCCGGATGTGGTCGAGCGCTTCCTCTCGCCGGTGCAGCTCCTTGGCCTCACGGCTGTGGCCGCCGCCGATATGCAGGCAGCGGACCTCGCCCCCGTCGTCGCCGACCTCGTGGTAGAGCAGGTTGCCCTTGTCGGCGATGTGACGACGAAAGATAAAAGGCAGGTAGACGATCGGGAATTGCAGGCCCTTGGCGGCGAACACCGTCATGATCTGCACCGCGCCGGCGTCGCTGTCCAACCGGCGGCTACGTTCGGTCGCGCCGGTGCGGTCCTCGCGCTGGCGGCGCAGCCAATCCCGCAGGGCCGGCAGGCCCAGTCGATCGACGTGCGCGGCCTCGTGCAGCAGCTGGCCGATGTGAGCCAGGTCGGTCATGTGCCGTTCGCCACCGAGCTGGCTCAGCACCCGCCGGCCCATCCCCGCGAGCTGGGCGGCCTCGAACACCGCCGCGACACCACGCAACCGGACGTGGTCGGTCCACTCCCGCAGCGTCTGGGTGACCCGATCGGTGAGCTCATCGCCGCCACTGGCCAGGGTCTGCGCGGTCTCGCCGAAGAACATCGTGCAGGCCGCTGCGCGCACCAATCCGGTGCGGCCCGGCTGATCGAACGCCTCCAGCAGGCACAGCCAGTCCTCGGCGGCCCGGGAGGCGAACACGTCGGTGTCGCCGGTGTAGACGACCGGGATGCCGAGCTTGGTCAGGGCGTCGCGGCACAACCCCGCATCCTGGTGTCGCTCCACGAGGATCGCGATGTCACCGGCGCGCACCGGCCGGTCGTCATAGCGGGCGGCGGAGTTCAGCAGGGCGCCGATGTCGGCGGCGAGGTCGGCCGGAATATGTTGACGCAGTGGGTCGATCAGCAGGTTGTCGAGGCCCTGACGCCCCAGGGTGGGCCGCTTGACGACCCGCAGCCGGAACGGGGCGTTGTGCGGTGCTCCGGTCAGCCGATGCCCGGCGCGGTGGGCGTCGATGGGCGGCACGGTGATCTCGGGGTGGCCCAGTTGGGCGCCGCCCAGCACGGTTTGCAGGCTGTCGACGAGAACCTTGTCGCTGCGGTAGTTGGTGGCCAGGGTGCGCTGGTCGTCGGCGGCGCGCACGGCGGCCAGGTAGGTGTAGATGTCGCCGCCGCGGAACCCGTAGATAGCCTGCTTGGGGTCACCGATCAGCACCAGCGTGGTATGCCCGGCGAAGGCGCGGTCGATCACCTGCCACTGCACCGGGTCGGTGTCCTGGAATTCGTCGACCATCACGATCCGCCACCGCCGGCGCATCCGGCCTGCGGCATCGGACCCGTTGTGCTGCAGGGCATCCGATAGCCGGGTCAATAAATCGTTGTAGCCGAGGATCCCGAGCCGCCGCTTGCGGTGCGCCAGCTCGTCGAGCACCGCTTTGGCGAACGCCAGCCGGATGCCCGCCTCCGATGCCGGGTCCGGGTCGGCCGGGCGAAGCTGCGCGGCAGGGTCTTCGACCACCTTGACGGCCAGGTCGATCGCATCCTTGCGGGTCAACTGCGGCTTATTCTCGTCGTTGCCGAAATGCGCCAGGTAGTGGTCATCGACGATCTCGGTGACCAGATCGGTGAGGCTCTCCACCAGGGTCACGCCGGCATCGGTATCACCGGCCACCCCAAGCGATTTCAACACCATGGCGCAGAACTGGTGGATGGTGACAATGGTTGCGGCGTCGAAATCGGCCAGCGCGTCCCGTAGTCGGTCGCGGCGCTGTGCGGCGTCGCCGGTACTGAGGAGATGGGACTGAAGGTCGTTGGCCGGCACGCGCCCGCCCTCCAACACCGCGATGGCGTCGCCGATCTGGTCACGGACCCGTTCCCGCAGTTCCCGGCTGGCCACCCGGCCGAAGGTGATCAGCAGCAGCTGGTCCACGGTCGCCACACCGTCGGCCAGATAGCGGGTGACCAGACCGGCCAGCGTGAACGTCTTTCCGGTTCCGGCGCTGGCTTCCAGCACCACGGTGGACCGTTCGGTGGGCAGCGGCCCCAGCAGGTCGAAGCGATTCGTCACGAGAGGACCTCCCCGCTGAGCAGCGGCGCCCACATTCGCACGGCGAGTGCTCCCAACCGGGTGGCCTCCCCGGTGACTTCCTCGCCGGGACGCGGGGCGTCGAGCAGTTTGTCCAGCCCGGCGCCGCCGCCCCACACCTTGACATGGGCCGGTCTGTCGCGTTCGCCGTACTTGCCGCCCCAGGCGGCCCGGGCGGCGCCGACCGGGTCCTCGGCGGTCCGGCGGGCATCAGCCCAGGCATACGACGTCGACAGCGGTAGCGGCAGCGGCTCACGGCGTCCGGCGTCGTAGATCGCCACCAGATCACCGAGTGCCGCGATCGGGTCGACTGGCGGTGCCAATGTCCGTTTCCGGAGGTGGTTGCGGCCCACGCCCCGGCCGATGCACAGTGCATTCCACTGGGTTTCGGGATGTTGGGCGGACAACGCCAGCAGCGGAATCCACGCCCCCAGCAGATGCTTGCCGGCCAGCCGCGAGTAGACCACCGAGACGGTGCGGGTGCGATACACCCCGGACACCGTTCCGGTCAGCCGACGCCCGCCGCCCAGGTCGACGTTGATGTCGTAAGCGTCCGGGTCCCCGGAACGGTGCTCGAACGCGGCCTCGGCGAGCGCGCGGGAGAGATCGCGGATGTCGCAGGCGGTACGCATCCCGAGCCGGCCGGGCGGCAAGGTGCCACGTCGCCATTCGGCGTTGGCGGCGTCGTCGGGGTGCATGCCGGCGAGCATGTCGGCGAGCATCCGGTCGCCGACCGTCCACTGCTGCAGGCTGTCGATCTCGACGGGCATGTTGTCCTGCACGCCCTCGACATCCCACGGCAGGGTGTAGTCCAGCGCCCGGAAGTAACCCTTGACCGGGTCTTTGAAGAATCGAGCCAGCTCGTCGAGTTCCACGTCCGTGGCCGGTGGTGGCGGTAGCAGCGCGGCGAAGGTTTCGGTGGGTTCGGTGCGTTGCCCGGCGGCGGCTTCGGCGGCGGTGCGGGCCGTCGGGTCGAAGGTGAACGGCTGGCCCGGCACACCCAGTTCACCGGGTTGGACGTTGCGGATATCGAAGGGCTGCAACGGGTGCCGGACCACGACCTGGTCGCGTACCGACGCGCCGACGGTGGCGTCCAGCGCGTCGAGGAGCTCGGCGAGCGGTACCGCCGGCGGGCGCACCTTGCCGGTGCTTTCGTCGGCGCCGGCATAGGTGATGACCAGTGTCTGGGTGGCTGCGCACACGGCGTCGAGCAGCAGTTGGCGGTCTTGCGAACGGATATCGCGTTCGCCGGTCAGTGGGCGGCGCGCCAGTACGTCGTCGCCGTCGACATGATCAACCCGCGGAAACACCCCGTCGTCGATGCCGACCAGACACACCACCCGGTGCGGCACCGAGCGCATCGGCACCATGGTGCATACCGTCAGGCCGCCGGTGCGGAAGTTCGCCCGGGTCGGCCGGCCGGCCAGCTGACCGGAGAGCAGGGCACGCACGTCGGACAGCTGCAGCGCGATCCCGGCGTGCGCACCGGCCTGGGCCACTACCTCCGACAGCTCCCGGTGCAGCTGGCCGGCCTGCCAGCCGTCGTCGATAGAGACCCGGGTCAGGGCGGCCACACCGTCGACCAGGGCGCTGATCCACTCGGTGAGCGGCCGCGCCCCGGTGAGTTCTTCGGCGGTGGTCTGGAGCCGCGCGATGAACTCGGCCAGCCGCCCGGCCAGCTCGACCCGGTTGCTGCCGACATCGTCGAGCGGCAGTGCGGTGCCCAGCCAGGCCCGGGAATCCTCCGACATCGCCACCCCGGTCAGGATCCGGTCCAGGCCGAACCGCCAGGTGTTGTGCTGGATACCGGCAAGCCCGTACGGCTTCCGGTGGGCGGCGTCGAAACTCCATCGCACGTTGGCTTCCTGCACCCAGGAGGTGATGCCTTCCAGGTCGTCGTCGGTGAAGGAGAACCGTGCCCGCACCGGCGCCGCCTGGGCCAGGTTGAGCACCGCACTGGCGGTAGCGCGGCTGTCGGCGATACCCAGCAGTTCCTCGGCCACTCCCAGCAGCGGGTTGGTCTGGGTGAGCGCCCGGTCGGCCAACTGCACCCGCAGCAGGTGCGCCGGGTGATTCTCGCCGACCAGCTCACCCAGGCCGAAACCGGCGACGATCAGCGGCGCGTAGCTTTCGATGTCCGGGCACATCACCACGATGTCGCGCGGCTGCAGCGTCGGATCGTCTTCGAGTAGGCCGAGCAGTACCTCGCGCAACACGTCGACCTGGCGGGCCGGGCCGTGACAGGCGTGCACCTGAACCGAACGGTCCACCGGTGCCGGCGAGCGCCTGTCCGGACGTACCGCGTTGGCGGCGATGTCGGCCTGCAGCCACTGCAGCAGTGTCTCGGATTGCCCTGTGGCACTGTGATATTCATCGGTGCTCGGGGTTGGGGGCAGGGCGCGTTGCAGCTCCCGCAGGTCGCGGCCGAGGGTTTGCAGCAGCGGATGCGCAGCGCTGTGCCGGCTCTCGTCGTCGGCGCGCGGCATTAAGCCGTCTAAGCCCTGCAGCCCGCTCAGCGCCTGCCATAGGGCATCGGAGGGGTGCGGCAGCCACAGATGCAGTTCGTGGTGGGTGGCCAGGGCGTCGAGTAGTTCGATGTCGGTGCACGCCAACCGGGTGTGTCCGAACAGCGACAGCCGGGCTGGTAGCTCTACCGCGGGAGCCTCCCGCAGGCGGGCGACGGCTTGACGGTGCCGCAGGTGCGGGGGATCGGCAGGCACCGCGGCTGCCAACGCCCGCCACAGCGGCGGCTGCCAGGCCAGGTCGGAGTCCAGTTCACCGCCGGCGCCGTCGCCGGAACCGCCGCCGAGCCAGTCCGCCAGCATCTCGGGCCGCTGGCGAGCGTAGGAGGCGAACAGCGCGGCCAGCCGTCGGGCCACCGCGTACCGGCGGCCCCGCCGCACCTGCGCGTCATCACCGGTGTGAAAATAGCCCAAATGCTTTGCCAGCGTGGCACACCAGGGTTCCTCGAGGCTGGCGTCGATCACCGTCAACAACGGCCAGCTCATCGCGTCCGGCGACCACGGATCAGCGTCGGCTGTGCCGGTGATCTCGGCGATCAGCGACGCCGGACTGCGAAACTGGACACCGGCGCACACCCCGTCGCCCCCGGAACCGGCACCGAGCACGTGCGAGAGGCGCTGGGACAGCCAGCGCTCCACTCCGCGGGCCGACACCAGCACCAGCTCTTGGGCGAACGGATCAGCCGGTGGCACCGCCAATAGCGCGCCGAGGCCGTCCGCGAGGGCGTCGGCGCGTTCGGCTCGGTGCAGGTGCAGTCCCATCGCGGACACCATAAACCGCGACACCGACAGGGCGCCCTCGTAGGCTTGGGCCCGTGAAAGCCGTCAGCTGTAGTAACGCCGAACTCGAGGTCGTCGACCTGCCCACTCCGGTCCCGAACAAGGGACAGCTCCTGATCGATGTGCTGCGCTGCGGCATCTGCGGTTCGGACCTGCACGCCCGCCGGCACTGCGACGAGGTCGCCGAGATCATGGCCGAGACCGGATACGACGGCTTCATGCGCTCGGATCAAAAGGTGGTGTTCGGGCACGAATTCTGCGGGGAGGTGCTCGACCACGGGCCCGGGACCCGCAAAGCGCCGCGGGTGGGCACCCGGGTGGTCGCGGTGCCGCTGCTGCGGTCGGGCAAGGCTGTCCATGCGGTCGGGCTGTCGGTGTCGGCGCCGGGCGGCTACGCCGAACAGATGGTGGTCGAGCAGTCGATGGCGCTGCCGGTCCCCAACGGACTGTCCTCGGAGGCGGCCGCGCTGACCGAGCCGATGGCAGTCGCTTGGCACGCCGTCCGACGCGGCGAGGTGAGCAAGCGCGACGTCGCGATCGTGATCGGCTGCGGGCCGATCGGCCTGGCGGTGGTGTGCATGCTCAAGGCGCGCGGGGTGCGCACCGTGATCGCCAGCGACTTCTCGCCCGGCCGGCGCGCGCTGGCGATCAAGTGCGGCGCCGACATCGTCATTGACCCGGCGCAGGACTCGCCGTACGCCGCAGCCGCGGGCCACGGCCATCTGGAGAATTCGCCGGATGCGCTCGGCTTGGCGCTCGGCACCGTGGAGAAGCTGTACAAGGCGCGGCTGCCCTGGTGGCATGTCTGGCGGGCCGCCGAAGCCGTCGGTGCCGCAACCCCCAAACATCCGGTGATCTTCGAGTGTGTC
>JBDTEP010000200.1:0-11486 GCA_039922455.1 Mycobacterium sp.
TCGTGGTTGGTTGTGGTCGGCGGGCCGAAGCTGGCCCTCCCACTGGGTTGTTTCTCATCGACTACGCCTATCCGACGGTGATGCCCATGGAGCGGGCGGTGCCGGCGATGATCTTGGCTCCGGCCTCTATGTCGTTGGCGTTGAGGTCGGCCTTCTTGGTCTCGGCGATCTCGCGGACCTGGTCCCAGCTGATCTTGGCGACCTTGGTCTTGTGCGGTTCGGCCGAACCCTTGGCGATACCGGCGGCCTTGAGCAGCATCCGCGCCGCGGGCGGGGTCTTGAGCACAAAGGTGAAGCTGCGGTCCTCGTAGACGGTGATCTCCACGGGGACGACATTGCCGCGCTGGCTCTCCGTCGCGGCGTTGTACGCCTTGCAGAACTCCATGATGTTGACGCCGTGCTGACCAAGCGCGGGTCCGACCGGCGGCGCCGGGTTGGCCGCGCCGGCTTCGATCTGAAGCTTGATCAGCCCGGTGACCTTCTTCTTCTTCGGGGCCATGAGGGGTGTTCCTTTCTTGCGGTGAGTGATTCCGGTGCGATTTCTCTCGCCTGCCGGCGACTATCGCGCCGAAATCGCTAGATCTTTGAGACCTGGGTAAAGGTCAATTCAACAGGTGTCTCGCGCCCGAAGATGGACACCAGCACCTTGAGCTTCTGCTGCTCGGCGTTGACCTCGCTGATCGAGGCGGGCAGCGTCGCAAACGGGCCGTCCATGACGGTGACCGACTCGCCGACCTCGTAGTCGACCTCGATGAGCGCCCGCTCCAGGCCGCCGTCGGAGGCGGCTGCCGCGGAACTGGCCGCGCCGCGCCCCTGCTTCTTGGCCGCACCCTGCGGCAGCAGGAACTTGACCACGTCATCGAGCGGCAATGAAGTCGGCCGCGACGTGGCGCCGACGAATCCGGTCACGCCCGGGGTGTTGCGCACCGCCGACCAGGAGTCGTCGGTCAGCTCCATCCGCACCAGGATGTAGCCCGGCAGTACCTTGCGGTTGACCAGCTTGCGCTGCCCGTTCTTGATCTCGGTGACCTCTTCGGTGGGCACTTCCACCTGGAAGATGTAATCGCCGACGTCGAGGTTCTGCACGCGGGTCTCGAGGTTGGCTTTCACCTTGTTCTCGTAGCCGGCGTAGGAGTGGATGACGTACCAATCGCCCGGCTTGGCGCGCAGTTCCGCCTTCAGCGCCACCGCCGGGTCGAGTTCCTCGGCCGGCTCGTCCTCGGCCGGCTCAGCCTCCGCCTCAGCCGCCTCGGCGACGTCAGCAGTCTCAGTGGTCTCAGTGGTCTCCACCGAGGTGTCTGCTAAGGCCTCGTCTAGGTCCTCATCCAAGGCCTCATCCGAGGTCTCCGCCACGTCGACCGGCTCGCCCGGGGGCGTATCGCCGTCGAAGGTAGTCACCGTTGTCAGTCCTTCCTATTACTTCACTCGCCGAACACCAGCAGCACCAGCCGGGCGAATCCGTAGTCCGACCCGGCGACCAATGCCACCATGAAGAACAGGAACGCCAGCACCACCGCGGTGTAGGTGACCATCTGCTTGCGATTCGGCCAGATCACCTTGCGAAGTTCGCCGATGACCTGCTTGAGGTAGTTCAAGACGAAGACGAACGGATTCCGCGCCGGCCCGTCGGTCTTCTGCTTAGCCTTTTTGGCCTTCTTGGCCCCACCGGTGCCGGCGTCGTCGACGCCCAACTCGGTGGCCGTGGAGTCCACCTCGGCGTCGCCCACAGCGCGGCGCCGGGAGCGTTTGCCGGTGGGTCGCAGCGGGTCGCTGGCCTGCCTGCTCACCACGGCCGTGCGACTGTGGCCGCCGGCGGATTCGGCATCGCTGTCGCCGTCGGCTGCAGCGTCGGGACGGTCGAACTCGTCGGTCACCGCACGCTCCTTCGTTCTACTCGCTTACGTACTGCCGCACCGCGCCTGGCGTACTCCAGTGTCCACCATGACCCGTCAGCAGGGGCGACAGGACTTGAACCTGCAACCTGCGGTTTTGGAGACCGCTGCTCTGCCAGTTGAGCTACGCCCCTTCGCGGTTGGCAGCCCAACCTGCGTGTTCCGGGAGCTTCACCTGTGCACCGTCGCCGGCCCACACAATTCGCGCGCCCCCCGTTCGCATCACGGAAAGCGCGCTAATGCTGGGAAAACCCCTGAGGTGTGAGTGTACCGCGCCGTTGCGACGAGTTACTAATCAGGCTGTCCTGATGACCTGACCGGATTCGGCGTCCCACTGCAGGCTCACCGAATCGTCGCCGTCATGGCCCATCATCGTGGTGAACGCCTCGAGCACCACGTCGCCGTCGTCGTTGGTCAAGATGTTGCGGGTCGTCACGATGTCGGCGCCGAACCGCTCGTTCACCGACGAGATCTCCATCCGGGCGTAGAGCCTGTCACCAGCCCGGATCGGCTTGTGGTAGGTGAACCCCTGGTCGACCTGGACCATCTGCATGGTGGTGTAGCCGGTGTCGACATTGCGGAAGAAGTCGGCCTGCACCAGCTTCGCCAGGATCGCCACGAAAGTCAGCGGTGCGAGCACCGAGTCGTAGCCCAGTTCGGCGGCCGCCGCTTCGTCGTAGGATGCGGGGTCCTGCGACTTGACGGCCGCGGCGTACTCGCGGACCTTCTCGCGGCCCACCACGAACGGCTCGGGATATCGCCAGATCATGCCCCGAATGTCGGTCTTCATCGCCATCGCTCTGCGTCCCTCAGGCCAGCTTCGCCGAGGCGACCGCCCGTCCGAAAATCTTCTTACCCCCGGTGGTGGCGGTGAGCGCGATCGTGACCAACTTCGACTCCGGGTCGACCGCCTTCACCCGGCCGGTGAAGGCGATCTCGGCGCCCTTGCCGTCGTTGGGCACCGGCACCACGGCGGTGAAGCGGACGTTGTATTCGGTCACTGCACCGGGGTCGCCGACCCAGGCCGTGACGTACCCGCCGCCGAGCCCCATGGTCAGCATGCCGTGAGCGATCGCGGTGTCGAGACCGACCTGCTGGGCGATCTCGTCGTCCCAGTGGATCGGGTTGAGGTCGCCGGACACGCCGGCGTAATTCACCAGATCCTGCCGCGAGAGCGGAATGATCCGCTCCGGCAGCTGATCGCCGACCTTGACCGAACTGAACTCACGCAGCGCCATCGGTGAAACCTTTTTCTCCCTCACCGGCGCGACCCGCCAGCGTCGTGTACGTCTCCTGCACGATCTCACCGGCGTCGTTGGTGACCGTCTGCTTGGTCGTGATGATGTCGGTGCCGTGTTTGGTACGAACCGACTCGATCGAGACGTCACAGTACAGCCGGTCGCCTTCCGTGATCGGCCGGAAAAACGCCAACTGCTGGTCAACCTGGACGATCTGGATGTCCGCCGTTGCGACGCCGACGTTCTCGAAGAACGCCGCCACCGCTTTGTACCCGAACGCCGAAATGAACGTCAACGGCGCCAGCAGTCCGTCGTGGCCGAGCTCGGCGGCGGCCCTGACGTTATAGCTGGCGGGGTCTACGGCCTTGACCGCCCGGGCGTACTCACGAATCTTCTCCCGCTCCACCTCATAGTGGTCGGGATATCGGTAGTGCGCTCCGGCGAGGCGGTCGGCCAACGACACGGTTTGCACGACCTAGCGAGATTCGCGGTGCGACTCGTGCTTGCCGCAGTTGGGGCAGAATTTCTTCAGCTCCAGCCTGTCGGGGTCGTTGCGGCGGTTCTTCTTGGTGATGTAGTTGCGGTGCTTGCACACCTCACAGGCCAAAGTAATCTTCGGCCGCACATCGGTGCTGGAGGCCACGTCAGCTGCCCTCTTTCATCTGTTGTTGCACTGGTTCTCGTTGTAGCGATGGCCGGACTTGAACCGGCGACCTAACGATTATGAGTCGTTCGCTCTAACCAACTGAGCTACATCGCCGCGGGTACCACACCTGCCAGTCAGGTCCGGCGTCCTCCGAGCCCCCTAACGGAATCGAACCGTTGACCTTTTCCTTACCATGGAAACGCTCTACCGACTGAGCTAAGGGGGCGGTCACCCACGGCATCCCGTTGGGCGCCGCAAGCCTGTAGAAGGTTACAACCTCGCCTGCGAGGTCACCAAACCGCAATGACCGATACAGCCCCGGCCTGCCTTAGGCTGGGTGCGTGCCCGATTCCGACCGGCTGTATTTTCGCCAACTGCTCTCCGGACGTGATTTCGCCGTCGGCGATCCGATGGCTGCCCAGATGCGCAATTTCGCGTACCTGATCGGCGACCGCCAGACCGGTGACGCCATGGTGGTCGACCCGGCCTATGCCGCCGGCGATCTGCTCGACGCCATCGAGTCCGACGGCATGCACCTGTCCGGAGTGCTGGTCACCCATCACCACCCCGATCATGTCGGCGGAAGCATGATGGGCTTCGAGTTGAAGGGCCTCGCCGAACTGCTGGAGCGCAGTAGCGTTCCAGTTCACGTGAACACCCACGAGGCACAGTGGGTTTCGCGGGTGACTGAGATTCCGATGACGGACCTGACCCCGCACGATCACGGCGACAAGGTCAGCGTCGGCGACATCGAGATCGAGCTGCTGCACACGCCCGGACACACCCCGGGCAGTCAGTGCTTCCTGCTGGACGGTCGCCTGGTCGCAGGTGACACACTGTTCCTGGAAGGCTGCGGCCGCACCGACTTCCCGGGCGGCGACTCCGACGAGATGTACCGCAGCCTGCAACAGCTGGCCGCCCTACCCGGTGACCCGACGGTGTTTCCCGGTCACTGGTATTCGGCTGACCCGAGCGCTGCGCTCTCGGAGGTCAAGCGATCCAACTATGTATTCAGCGCCAGCAGCCTGGACCGCTGGCGCATGCTGATGGGCGGATGAGGGGATGAGGGGATAGTCGATGGGATCAGTCGAAGACCGCTGGTACGAGATCACGCACGCGGGGCCGGAGGCCTGGCTTGCGTGTGCCGCGTGGCTGGCGATCGGGATCACCGTGCTGGCGCTGATCTATCTGAACCGACAGCTGCAGCGCAACCGTCGGGCGGCCGCAGAACAGACCCGCCCGCACGTTGCGATGTTCATGGAGCCGCACGCCGCCGACTGGCACGTCATCGAGCTGGTGGCGCGTAACTTCGGCAAGACCGCGGCCTATGACATCCGGTTCGCGTTCACCCAGCCGCCCACCGTGGCCCGCTACGAGACGGCGTCGGACGGCTACGCCGACGTGGTCGCGTTGCAGCTGCCCGAGGAACTGACGGTGCTGGCACCGAACCAAGAGTGGCGGACCGTCTGGGACTCGGCGATCGACCGGGCCGAACTCGGCGAGGGCATCGAGTCGCGGTTCACCGGGACGGTCAGCTACTCCGACACCCCGGAGGACCCGAAGGGCTGGTTCGGGCGGCGCGGCAAGCGCAACCGGTTCGAGAACAAGGTGACGCTGGACTGGGACGACCTGCCTCCGGTGCGGCGCGTCGAGTTGATGACGACGCACGACCTGGCCAAGCGGGAGAAGCAGAAGCTGGAGTTGCTGCGCAGCCTGCTCAGCTACTTCCACTACGCCAGCAAGGAGACCCGCCCGGACGTGTTCCGCGGCGAGATCGAGCGGATCAACGGTGCGGCCCGCGAAATTCAGGACCGGCTGCGCGGCCGCGAACAGCTGGAGGGCACCGGCAACACCGACATCACGGTGCGCCTCGGCGATGCCAGCGCGGAGCTGGGCAAGCACCGCCACTAAGCCGGTCCTGGTCAGTCGGGCCGGCCGTCGGGGTAGTGCGACACGCGGAACCGCTGCAGGTAGGCCGGCCAGTCCCAGTTCGACAGGAATTCCTGCGCCGCGGTGTAGCCGTTGGCGTAGAGCTCTTCGAGCCGGGAGCGGGAGATCCCGAAGTCCAGCACGCCGATGTCGATGGGGTTCACCTTGATGGCGCGCACACTGACCCACGGCTGATTCAGGTAGGTCTGGTCGTGGCCGACCAACAGGGTGCTGATCAGGTTTTCCAGCAGCCGCGACTGCCCGAACAGCCGCAGCGGCCGCAGCCCGGGAAACATGGCGTCGACGCCGTCGCCGGAAAGCTCCGGCACCACCGTGACCCCGAAGGTGGGCCACAGCGGCGCCCGGCCGTCGGGCCGGTCGAAGGTGTCGATCGGGAAGTTCGACAGCATCCCGCCGTCGACCAGCGTGGACCGCAGCCCGGCGGCACTGGTCAGTGTCGCCGGGCGGTAGAAAAACGGCACCGACATCGAGGCACGTACCGCATCGGCGACGGACTGCTCGTCGGGGTCGAGCCCGTAGACCCGCCGGTAGTCCCACGGCAGCCGGACCAGCTGCCCGGTCGTCACGTCGGTCACGCTGACCACCGCCCGGTAACGCCGCTCAGCCAGCAGGCTGGCGGCGCTACCGTAGGACAGATCACCCCAGGTGCGCACGCCCAGGTTCTTTAGCTCACCGCGGATCCAGTCGTGGGCGACGTCGCCGCGGTACAGGCCGCTGTCCCGCAGGAACCCCAACGTCGGGCCCAGCAGCGGGACCGGCACCACCGCGTCGCGCCACTTGTGCAGCGGCACTGACAACGCCAGTTCCTTGACCTGTGCCGCACTGAGTTGATCGCCCTGGGCGGCGGCGGCCAGGATCGTCCCCACCACCGATCCCCCGGATACCCCGGAGATGCGCTCCACCGAGTACCCGGCGTCCATCAGCGCGACCACCGCCCCGACCAGGCCGACGAACCGGACTCCCCCGCCGGACAGCACCAGATCAGCGCTCAGCGGCTGGGTCTTGTTCGATCCGCGATCGGCCATCGGCTGCCGCTCAGCCCGCTGAGTTCCACTCGTAGGGCAGGAATTTACCGTCGAAGGTGATCACCACCCGATCACCGCCCGGGTGTGGCTTGCGCTCGATGCCGACGCTGAAATTGATCGCGCTCATGATGCCGTCGCCGAACTGCTCATGGATCAGCTCCTTGATCGCCGGGCCGTAGACCCCCACCGCTTCGTGAAGCCGGTAGATGGTCGGGTCGGTGGGTACTTGAGATTCCCGGGCCGACTGCCCGCCGCGCATCGGCGCCGCGGCCAGCACCGGCACCACCGAGCGGTCCAACCCCAGCAGGTCGGCCAGGATCTCGCCCAGCTCAGTGGGGATCGGCTGCTGGCCCAGCAGTGCCGACGTGGTCCACACCACCGGCTTGCTGATCGCGTCGGCCAACTCCTGCCAGGTCAGCCCCGTGGCCAGGCGAGCCAACACAATCTGTTCGGTGATCTCGTTTCGAGTGAACATGACCTTTAGCATGCCCCTGTTGCTCAGCCTTCGAAATAGCTGCGCAGGTTGTCCCACATCGCGGCGTGCGAGCTGCCGCCGTCGCGCAGCACGGTCTTCATCAACAACCGTGGCGCTTCGATGTCGACCTGCTCGTGTAGCCGGGTGCCACCGGCGTGCGGGCGCACCGTCAGGCTGGACCACATTTGGATGCCGGGTCGCTGCAGGGTGTGGGTCGCGATGTCGCCGGGGCCGTCAGTGCGCAAGTCCACCCGGCAGGTGAACCGGATCGGTATGCCGCACAGGCGCATCCGGTGCGGGGCCAGATATCGGGTGGCACCGTCGGTGCCGCCCGGGATCCGACGCACGTCCACCAGCATCGGGTGCAACGCTTCGTAGTTGACCAGGTCGGTCAGAAACTCTGCGACGACCTCTGGCGGTGCCCCGATGTCGGCGGTGTGCTCCAGCCGTCCGCGTGCCATGCAAGGACCCTAGCCCGGTCTGAACCGATGACATACTCGGCGGCATGCCCCGCGAGAGGGCCCCCGACGACGCCGATCGGTCGCCCTACTCGCGGCGGTGACGGCGACGCTCCTGCTGGTCGCGGGGTGTGGTTCTGGACAACGTCGTGCCCCACCTGCCAAGGGGATGCGCCGCTGGTCGCCCGGGTGGCCGCCGCACACCCGGATGTGACGTTCGTCGGCGTGGGCGCCCGGGATCAGCTGGCCGCACTGCGGGAATTCGTCACCAAGTACGGCGTCAATGCCTTCACCGAGCTGGTCGACACCAGCTGCGGCCGGCCCGGGACGGTCGGGTCGAAGTGGTGCAGGGCTCGCTACCCGAAGATGTGATCGGCGACAGCCGGGATACCTCGCCGGTCGCCACCGCCGATGATCCGCTGATCCGAATGGTTGGCGCGGTCCAGTCCCGGCTGGCGGATGGGCTGGGCGCGGTTGGCGCTTGGCCGCTGGTGGGTGCGATCGCCGCGCGAGTCGTTTCGATTGTTTCAATTAGGGGTCTCGCCGGGTAGCATTGGCGCATGCCCGCCGCCGTCGCACCGATCGCCCGCCAGGTCGCCGAACGGGCCCGCACCGACGCCGGGTTCGCCCAGGTGCTCGACGCCCTGTTGGAGGCGCCGACGGCGCCGCAGGGCACCTTGGAGCGCATCGCCGCCCACGCGCTGAACGACCAGCGCCGAGCCGCTCTCACCGACGACTTCGTCGCCGGGTCGCTGCCCACCCCGAAGATTCAAGCGCTGTTGCGGCTCGGCACGCCGCAGGCCGTGCACCGGCTGCGCAGCCGCGGCAAACTCCTCGGCGCGGCCGTGGGCAACCAAACCTGGTTCCCGGCCTGGCAGTTCGACGATGACCGACTGCGCCCCGACCTGCCCGGGATTCTGGATCTGCTCGGCCACTTCACCACGGACCCGTTGGCCGCCGACCGCATCATGCGGCTCACCCACGATGAGTTGGGCGGTATCTCGATCGCCGAGGCGCTGCGCCGCCCGGACACCGCCGCTGCCGCCCGGCGACTGCTCACCGGGCTCGGTGCCTGAGCTTGCCGTCGGCTACCGGGCGCCGCTGCCCGACACCAGGCCGACCGGACTGGCCCGCCGCCGGGTCACCGCCGGAACGCAGCTGTGGCGCCTCGACGCGCAACACCCCGAGCAGTGGGAGTGGGATGGTTTCACCGATCCGCGCTACCGCTTCGACCCGCCGTCGGGCGCGTTCCGCACCCGTTACGCCGCAACCGATCTCGTCGGCGCTTTCCGGGAGCGCTACCGTCTGACCGGGCTGGTGATCCCATCCGACCACACCGGCCATCATCTGGTGCGCCTGACCGCCGCCCGGCATCTGCGGGTGCTGGACCTACGCACCGAACGCAATCTGGACGCACTGGGCGTCGACGACCAGATCAGCACCGGACAGCACGACGCGGTGTGGGCGACCTGCCAGCGCCTCGCCGACGCCGTGCGACGCTGGTGGCCCGAGTCGCAGGAATACCCGGACGCGATCGTGTACCGGTCACGCACCACGCCGGAGGCCTCGGTCAACTATGCGTTCTTCGCCGCCGAGGCGTTCGACGTCGAGTCCTGGCCGCTGGCGCAGCGCCCCGACGTCCTGGCTGATCTGGTGTTGCGGCTGGGATTTACCGCGCTGTTCTGATCCGCCGATCCTTCTCGTCCGCCCCACCCGTCACCACACCGTTCGCCCCACCCGTCACCACACCGGAGGATGTGGGTGTGTGCCCGCCTATCAGCGACAAACACGATTATGTCAACCCATCGCGACTGCGCCGGAACCGAATATCCGTCGCCGCCTCGCCCTCCAATCCCCGTCACAGCCTTGCTACCGCCGAATACCCGTCGCGCCTTCGCGCGCCGAATGCCCAGAACCTGACATAACGTTGATTGTCGCTGATAGGCGGGCACACACCACATAGTCACCTTCCCGTGACGCCACTCCACCGTCGGCTTGATCTGAAGCAACCCCGGTAACTCAGCCCGGCTTCGTCGCAGTCACCAGCCGGGTCGCGCTGCGCACCTCAACCCGGTCGGCGACGCCCTCCAGTCCGGCGTTGGCCAGGGTCGCGTCGGCGGAGTTGCCGGTCTGGTCGGCCTGCCACAGGTCCACCCCGACAGCCCATCGAGAATGCGTTCCCAGACCGTGAACTTGCCGGCCCGGGTATGCAGGTACACCCCGACCTGAGACAGCGATCCCGGCGTAGATCGCCAGCGCGGTGCAGCACAGTCCCAGCGCGGCAAGCTGCCCGCCGAACGACACCCGGTGAAACGACCCGTCGATTCCGTAGTCGCCCGATGGTTGCGCGGTGCCGACTCAGCCATGGCGGACCTCCTCATCGCCGAACCTGACACCCATGTCACGCGCAGTCTGGATCGAATCACAATCCACCGGAACGGTTTTCTGCCGGCTGGTGGCCTCGGCCAGCGGCACGTAGTCCACCGTCGGCGGGTTCAGCGCTACCATCACCCCGCTGTGCCCCTCGTCGAGAGCCCGCACCGCGGCGGCACCGAACCGCAGCCCCAGCAGCCGGTCCGACGATGTCGGCGAACCACCGCGCAGCAGGTGGCCGAGCACCACGGCGCGGGACTCCCGCCCGGTCAGCTGTTCCAATTCGGCGGCCACCTTGGCCCCGACGCCGCCGAGGCGCTCGGCCTGGCCCACCGACTTGGCCGCCACGGTGTATTCACCGCCCACCGGCTTGGCACCCTCTGCGACACACACCATCGAATACTTCGAACCACGTTGGGCGCGTTGTGTGATGAGCTCGGCCACCGGTTCGAGGCGGTACGGGATCTCCGGGATCAAGATGGCGTGCACCCCCGACGCCATCCCGGCATTCAGCGCGATCCAGCCCGCATAGCGGCCCATCACCTCCACCACGATGATCCGGCCGTGCGAGGTGGCGGTGGAGAACAGTCGGTCGATGCATTCCGAGGCGAAGCCGACGGCGCTGTCGAAACCGAACGTCGCCGTAGTGCGGTCCAGGTCATTGTCGATGGTCTTGGGCACTCCAACCAGTCGCATCCCGGCTTCGTGCAGGTGGTTACCGATCGTCAGGGACCCATCACCGCCGACGGTGATCAGCGCGTCGATCCCGTGCTGCGCGAAACACCCGAGCAGTTCGTCGGTGCGGTCCTCTTCGATCCAGCTGCCGTCGGCCTGCCGCACCGGGTAGGCGGTCGGGTTGCCGCGGTTGGTGCTGCCCAGGATGGTCCCGCCCTGGTGGATGATGCCGCGTACCCGGTCGCGGGTGAGTTCGATCAGCCCGCCGTCGGGGTAGTCCTCGGGCAGCAGCATCCCATTGAAGCCGTCGCGGATACCGACGACGTCCCAGCCGCGCTTTGCGGCCGCCAGGGTGGCGGCGTGGATGACGGCGTTGAGGCCGGGGGCGTCACCACCGCCGGTGCTGATCGCGATCCGCCTGATGGCGGAGGTCACGAGATGTCCTGCAGCCGGCTCTTCGGATCGATCAGGATTTTGGCGTGGCGTGCCGGGTCGCCCAAGGCGTCGAACGCGGCCGACACCCCGTCCAGTCCGACCGTCCCGGTGATCAGTGGCGAGACGTCGACTTCGCCCTCGGCGATCTTGTGCAGGGTGTCGCGGAATTCCATTGGGGTGTAACCGAACACGAACCGCAGATCAATCTCCTTGTTGATAGCCATCGCGGGCCGGATCGCGTCGGTGCCCATACAGACCCCGACCACCACGACCCGGGAGAACAGCGGGGCGCCGGCGATGATGCCGTCGATAACGCCGG
>JBDTEP010000201.1:0-16655 GCA_039922455.1 Mycobacterium sp.
AGCCCGTCGAGCACCGCGCGGGTGCCCGACAACCCCAGCCGGGTCGCCCCGGCCTCGAGCATGGCCAGCGCATCGTCCGCACTGCGGATACCACCGCTGGCCTTGACTCCCAGCCGTCCACCGACCGTCTCGGCCATCAATGTCACCGCGCGCACCGACGCCCCGCCGCAGGGATGAAATCCCGTGGAGGTCTTGACGAAATCCGCGCCGGCGGCTGCGGCCGCACGGCAGGCGGCCACCAGGGTAGCCGCATCGGCGAGGTCCAGCAGTGCCGCGGACTCCAAGATCACCTTGAGCACGGTGTGCGGTGCGGCGGCGCGCACGGCGGCGATGTCGGCGCCCACCGCGGCGAAGTCACCCGCCAGGGCCGCACCAACATCGATCACCATGTCGATCTCGGCCGCCCCGGCCGCCACGGCCAGCGCCGCCTCGTGCGCCTTGACCGCCGGCAGGTGCTTGCCGGACGGGAAGCCCACAACCGCGGCGATCGGGATGTCGGCCGGGTTCGCCGCCACCGCGACGGCCACCATTGATGGCGACACGCACACCGCGGCGACGCCGAGTTCGGCGGCGTCAGCGACGACGGCAACGACTTGTGCAACGGTGGCTTCGGGTTTGAGCAGGGTGTGGTCGACCAGTTTCGCTACCTGGTCGCGACCCCAGCGGGGTAAGGGCATCAGAAGGCCTCCTCGGTGGCGCCGGGATTACACCCGGATTCGAGCATCGTCGCGTCGTCGACAACCGGCCGCCGCGGCTCCAGGTTCCAACTGGTCTTGCCGGGCCGAGCGAACTCGGCGTAGTTCCAGTGGCAGAGGAATTGGTCACGCATGCCGGGGGTGTCCGCCTCGGGCTCATTGGCAAGCACTTCGCGCCAGGCCTGCCTTCCGTCGGCGTCGGCGTCGGCGTCCAGTCGGATAGCCGCCGCCCGGGCGGCCGGGGTCGGATACACCCGCAGGCTCGACAGACCGTCGTAGCCCACCCACTCAGTGTGGTCGACGAAACCCGGTGATCCCGTGTCAGCCACCGCCGCCGCGGCCGAGAACACAACAGCCACGACTCCGGCCGCGCCCATGGCCAAACGGAACATGGCTGCTAACGCGACTTACCTTGAACCTCAAGCAATCTGGGCCGCACGTCCACCAGGTAGACCCCCGCCGCACAGGCCGCTATCGCCATGCCCATCACCTGCAGCACCAGGGCCAGCAGCCCGCAAACCCCGAGAATCCCCAGCCATACCGGCTTGGTGAGCTTGTCGGCGGCGGGGTAGGCATCGGAGCGCTGCATCGCCGCGTTTACGAATGCATATGCCGACGTCGCCAGGACGACGATCTGCAAAACACCAAGGACGATACCCACCAGGTTCGCAGCGATCACGCTGCAAGCCTAGGCGGGCACCGTCCCGGGCGTCGAACTGCGATTACTTCTGGGTGACCTTCTTGGCCGGAGCCTTCTTGGCAGCCGGCTTGGCGGCGGTCTTCTTGGCCGCAGCAGCCGGGGCGGCCTTCTTGGCAGCCGGACCCTTCTTGGCGGCAGGCTTGGCCTCTTCCTTCTTGGGCAGCTCGATGCCGACCAGCTTGGCGGCGCGCTCGCCGACCTCACGGGTCTGGGTCGCGACGTTGCCCAGCACTTCCTGGGTCAGCTCGACGGCCTGGTCGACGTAACCCTCGACCTGCGCCGACGCGTCGTCGAGACCGGACTGGCTGCGCAGCCGCTCCAGGGCGGACTCGCCACGGGCCACCAGGTCGTTGTAGCGGCCGGTCGCGGCCTCCACGTACCCCTCGGCGGCCTTGCGCAGCTCATCGGCGGTGAAACGCTCCCGCAGCTCGGCGAACTGCTCGGGCAGCTCCTCCTGCATCTTGTTCAGGCGAGCACGGCTCTCCTCGACCCGGGTGCTGGCGTCCTCACGGGCATCCCCGGCGCGGTCGCGCAGGGTGGCAACCAGGTCGGTCATGGTGGCCAGTGCCAGGTCTGCGGCACCGATCGCGGCGAGCAGCGGGGCCTTCAGTTCTTCGATGGTCGGGTTCTCGGCCATGGTGGATTCCTCTCGGGTTGGTGTATTCCGTTAGTTGTTGGTTCGGTCAGGAGATCGAAAGAAGATCAGGCAGGTGTGATCTCCTCACCGTCGGCTTCGTTCTGCTGGACGAAGGAGTTGTAGATGTCGAGCAGAATCTGCTTTTGCCGTTCCGTGATCGCCGTATCCAAAAACACGGCGTCCCGAACCTCGCTCTGCTCGCTGGGCTCCAGCATTCCCGCCCGGATGTAGAGCACCTCGGCGGAGACCCGCAGTGCCTTGGCAATCTGATTGAGGACATCAGCGGAGGGTTTACGCAATCCGCGCTCGATCTGGCTGAGATAGGGATTGCTGACGCCGGCCTTGTCCGCCAGCTGCCGCATGGACACCTGCGCGAGTTCGCGTTGCGCCCGGATGAAGCCGCCGATATCGGCGGCGGCCGTGGACACCACTGCGGCAAGTTTGTCATCCTGCGGCACCGGTGACCCCTTTCGTGGACTTACGACTGCTGACAGACACCACCATACGAGTTAGTGCTAACTTTTGCAAGCACTTGCTAGCGCAGGTCAGAACATAAGTTGGGCTATGGCGAAGATCGCCAGTCCGGCCAGCGCGCCGACGACGGTGCCGTTGATCCGGATGAACTGCAGGTCACGGCCGACGTGCAGCTCGATTCGGCGGCTCGCCTCGTCGGCGTCCCACCGCTCAACGGTCTCGGTGATAATCGCCGTGATTTCCACCCCGTAGTGCACCACCAGGTGCTGCGCGGCCCGCACGATCCAGTTGTCCACCTTGTCGCGCAGTTCGACGTCGTCGCGCAGCGCCTCCCCGACCTGCACCACCGCGGCGGCGATGCGGGTACGCAAGGCGCCCGTCGGATCCTCGACACCCTCGAGCACGAACCGCTTGAGCGTCGCCCACGCCGTCGCCGCTGCTTTAGCGACCTCCTCGCGCGCCATCACCTGGTCTTTGACCGCGTCGGCTTTCGTGATCGTCGCCAGGTCGTACTGCAGGTCGGTGGCGAATTCGAACAGGAAGCGAGTCGCGTTGCGGCGCAGTTCGTGGTCGGGGTTGCGGCGCACCTTGTCGGTGAAGTCCATCAGCTCACGGTGGATCCGGTCGCCGAGCAGGTGGTCGACGAACCGCGGTGACCAGGCCGGCGAGTCCCGCTCCACCACCCGCTGGATGACTTCGCCGGCGTTGAGCGACCACTGGAACGCCCGGTCGGCCAGCAGCTGGATCAGCGCCTCCTGCCGGTTCTCGGCCAGCAGCGTGCCCAGCATCCGGCCGATCGGCGGGCCCCAGTGCGGTTCGGCGATGCGCTGCACGATCATTCGGTCGATGACGTACGCGATCTCTTCGTCTCGCAGCAGTTCGACGAGCACCCGCAGCACGGTTGCGGTCTCAGCGGCCACCCGATCGGCATGCCCTTGCTGCGACAGCCACTTGCCTAATCTTCCGGCGATCTCGGCGTCGCGCAGCTTGGTCTCCACCACCGGCGCCGACAGAAAATTCTCCCGCACGAAGGAGCCCAGGCCCTCGCCGAGCTGGTCCTTCTTGCGTTTGATGATCGCGGTATGCGGAATCGGAATACCCAGGGGGTGCTTGAACAATGCCGTTACCGCGAACCAGTCTGCCAGCGCGCCGACCATCCCGGCCTCGGCAGCAGCGCCGACGTACCCCACCCAGCTCGCAGCCGTACCGTCCGCCTGCGCCCACCGGCACACCAGGAACACCACGGTCGCACCGAGCAGGAAACTCAGCGCCACCACTTTCATCCGGCGCAGGTCACGCAACCGCTCCGCATCCGCGACCGGATCGGCATCCGCGAACGACTCCGCCAAGGACTGCACGGTCCGCGCCGCGCCCGGCCAGGTCGGGGGTGTTTCTTGGTGCACCACCAGACCATCATCCGCTATCTCAGCCGCCGGTAACTGTTACCGGACCACAAAGATTGCTGGACCGGCCCGTATTGTCTATGACGTCTAGTGAATGGGAATCCGCGATGGTGGCAGAGCAGCTCCGGGTCGGCGCCGCCAAGACCGATGGTCGAAAGCGACGTTGGCACCAGCACAAGGTCGAGCGTCGCAATGATCTGATCGACGGGACTATCGAGGCGATCCGACGCCGCGGCAGGTACGTGAGCATGGACGAGATCGCCGGCGAGATCGGCGTGTCCAAGACCGTCCTGTACCGCTATTTCGTCGACAAGAACGACCTGACCACCGCGGTGATGATGCGTTTCGCGCAGACCACACTGATCCCCAACATGGCTTCGGCGCTGTCGTCGAATCTGGACGGGTTCGACCTGACCCGCGAAATCATCCGGGTGTACGTGCAGACGGTGGCCAACGAGCCCGAGCCGTACCGGTTCGTGATGGCCAACAGCTCAGCCAGCAAGAGCAAGGTGATCGCGGACTCCGAGCGCATCATCGCCCGGATGCTCGCGGTGGTGCTGCGCCGCCGGATGCGCGAAGCCGGGATGGACACCCAGGGCGTCGACCCGTGGGCGTACATGATCGTCGGTGGCGTCCAACTGGCCACCCACTCCTGGCTGCTGGACCCGCGGATGAGCGCCGATGACCTGATCGGCTACCTGACCATGCTGAGCTGGAGTGCGCTGTGCGGGATCGTCGAGGTGGGCGGGTCGCTGGAGAAATTCATCGTCGGGGTGCACCCGTCGCCGATCCTCCCGTGGCGAAGGCTGCCCGAACCTCAGTAGGTGTAGAAGCCCCGGCCGGACTTCTTACCGAGCTGGCCGGCCTCCACCATGCGCAGCAACAACGGCGGCGCCGCGTAAAGCGGCTCCTTGAACTCCTCGTACATCTTGTCCGCGATCAGCTTGAGCGTGTCCAGGCCGACCAGGTCGGACAGCCGCAGCGGGCCCATCGGGTGCGAAAGCCCGGCCACCACGGCCTTGTCGATGTCCTCGACGGTGGCGAAGCCGGACTCGAACATTCGGACCGCTGACAGCAGGTACGGCACCAGCAGCGCGTTCACCACGAAACCGGACCGGTCCGAGCAGCGCACCACCTGCTTGCCCAGCACCGCGCCGGCGAACTCCTCGGTGCGAGCGGCGGCAGCAGGGTCGGTGACCAGCGTGCTGACCAGTTCGACCAGCGGCAGCACCGGCACCGGGTTGAAGAAGTGCAGGCCCAGCACGCGCTGAGGGTTCTTGGTGGCGGCGGCGATCTTCATGATCGGGATGCTGGAGGTGTTCGACGCGAGCACAGCGTCCGGGTCGGTGATCACCCGGTCCAGTTCGGCGAAGATCTTCGCCTTGACCGTGTCGTCTTCGATGACAGCCTCGATGACCAGCTGCCGATCGGCCAGGTCACTCAAGTCGGTGGTGAAAGCCAGGTTACCGACGGCGTCGTCGCGTTCGCGCTCGGTGATCTTGCCCGCGCTGACGCCGCGCTCCAGCGACTTGACTATCCGGTTGCGGCCCGCGGTGACCAGCGCCTCGGTGGTTTCGAAGACCTTCACCTCGACGCCGGCGCGGGCCGACACCTCGGCGATTCCAGCACCCATCTGCCCGGCACCGATGACACCAACTCGTTGGATCGACACAACACTCCTTGTCCATGGCCGCGAGCGTGCGCGTTTGTACGGCAACACTCCGGAAATACCGTACAACTGCGCACGCTCGCGGCGGGAAATACCTCAGCTCAGTGGCTCAATGGCTCAGTGGAACTGGCCCTCTTCGGTCGAACCCGCCAGGGCGGTCGTCGACGACGTCGGGTCGACGGTGGTGGCGATCCGGTCGAAGTAGCCGGCGCCAACCTCGCGCTGGTGCTTGGTGGCGGTGTAGCCACGCGCCTCGGCGGCGAACTCGCGCTCCTGCAGTTCCACGTAAGCGCTCATCTGGTTGCGGGCGTAGCCGTGGGCCAGATCGAACATCGAGTAGTTCAGCGCATGGAAACCGGCCAGCGTGATGAACTGGAACTTGAAGCCCATCGCGCCCAGCTCGTTCTGGAACTTGGCGATGGTCGCGTCATCCAGGTGCTGGCGCCAGTTGAACGACGGCGAGCAGTTGTACGCCAGCATCTGGTCCGGGAACTCGGACTTGACGCCCTCGGCGAACTTGCGCGCCAGCTCCAGGTCCGGGGTGCCGGTCTCCATCCAGATCAGGTCGGCGAACGGGGCGTAGGCCTTGGCCCGGGCGATGCACGGCTCCAGGCCGTTGTTCACCCGGAAGAAGCCCTCCTTGGTGCGCTCACCGGTGATGAACGGCTGGTCGCGCTCGTCGACGTCGGAGGTGATCAAGGTCGCGGCCTCGGCGTCGGTGCGGGCGATCACCACGGTCGGCACGTCAGAGACGTCAGCGGCCAGGCGGGCCGATGTCAGGGTGCGAATGTGCTGTTGGGTGGGGATCAGCACCTTGCCGCCGAGGTGGCCACACTTCTTCTCCGAGGCCAGCTGGTCCTCCCAGTGCGAGCCCGCGACGCCGGCGGCGATCATCGCCTTCTGCAGCTCGTAGACGTTGAGCGCACCACCGAAGCCGGCCTCGCCGTCGGCGACGATCGGGGCCAGCCAGTTGGCCACCGAGGTGTCACCCTCGACCTTGGCGATCTCGTCGGCACGTAGCAGTGCGTTGTTGATGCGGCGGACCACCTGCGGCACCGAGTTGGCCGGGTACAGGCTCTGGTCGGGGTAGGTGTGGCCGGACAGGTTGGCGTCACCGGCGACCTGCCACCCGGACAGGTAGATGGCCTTCAGGCCGGCCCGGACCTGCTGGACGGCCATGTTGCCGGTCAGCGCCCCGAGGGCGTTGATGTAATCCAAGTCGTGCAGCTGCTCCCAGAGCACCTCCGCACCGCGGCGGGCCAAGGTGTTCTCCTCGACGACGTGGCCCTGCAGCGCGACGACGTCGGCCGCGGAGTAGGTACGGGTGACGCCTTTCCAGCGCGGGTTGTGGTCCCAGTCGTGCTGGATCTGCTCGGGGCTCTTCGGCGTGCCAACTGTCGACATGGCATGTACTCCTTCGCGTTGTCGATCGTCGGGGGCCATCGGAACTCGAGAATCGCTTCCCGGCCCTGTTAACACCCCGCTCGATTCACTGGTTTGTTAATGCGACCTTGGCACAGCCCATCTGCCCAGTTCCAGCCACTTCCAGTGCCAATTTCCGCTACCAATCGGCAGCAAATTGCGAAGTTTGTGAAGAACTTACGGAACAGTCCGTCCGGAATTCGCCGCCCAAGCTACCGGTCGGTAACAAATCTGCACAGGTCAGCGCCGGTTTAGCAGTACGCCCGTACTGACTAGAACGTGTTACAGCGGGAAGATCGCGGCGAGGGCTTTGACCTCTTCGCCCACCAGGTATGTGAGCGTTCTAACAGTGCGATCGACCAGTGCGGATCCGAACCGATCGGTCGATCCGGCCGGGTGGACGTGCGAGACGATCTCCAGTTTGTCGCCCAGCGCGACCGGGGCGTCGTGTTCCAGAGTGACCCGCAGCGGCGCAGCGAGCAGTTCCGGATAGCTGGACAGGTAGTCCTCGACCACGGTCCAGTACACCGAGTTGTTCACGTGGTCGAACAGGTCGATGTCGGCGAACCGGATGGGGTACTCATGGATCTCCGCGGCGTCCTCGCGGTTGCCCGCCGTCAAGTAGGCCTTCCAGCGCAACCGGTCGACGGAGGTGGTGCGCTTGAGCCCAGCCAGGAAGTCATCAGCTATCCGCGCCGGCCCCTGCGTCTCCCGGTTGATGTTGATCCAGAACGCCTCGGATTCGATCAGCCCGTGTCCGCGCCGCCCGTCGATACGGACCCGCATCTCGCACCAGCGGTTGGAGGTACCCGAGCACCACCGGCGCATCCGGAGCATCTCCTGGAAGTTGATCGGTGCGATCAGGTCCATCATGGTGCGCCGCACGATCCACAGCGGATGGGTGGCCTCGTGCCCCATCTCCCGCAGCTGATCGGTGCCGATGTCCTGGATGTGCCGGGCGGCGGCGTCCATGCGGAGCCGGCCGTTGCGGTCGATGTCGGCGACCCGCAGCGGCCACTGCAGGTCAAACACATCGGGATGCGGGTCCGGCACCGGCATCAAAACCTTGGCCAGACCGGTTGGCTCATCTGTCTGCTGCATCGATGCCCCCGTAGTTTTCCCTTGAGGATCATGCCATGCCAACAATGCGAATGCCGCCTTCGCAGCAGGTAGGGTCGGGTGGGTGGCCAAGACTTACGTCGGCTCCCGGGTACGCCAGCTGCGCAGCGAACGCGGATTCAGCCAGGCCGCACTGGCACAGATACTCGACATCTCACCGAGTTACCTCAACCAGATCGAGCACGACGTTCGGCCGCTGACGGTGGCAGTGCTGCTCCGGATCGCCGAGGCCTTCGGGGTGGACGCCACCTTCTTTGCCTCCCAGGACGACACCCGTCTGGTCGCCGAGTTGCGCGAGGTTGCCATGGACCGCGACCTGGACATCGACGTGGAACTGGCTGAGGTGGCCGAATTGGTCAGCGCCCACCCCAAATTGGCCCGGGCGATGGTGAACCTGCACCGCCGCTATCGCATCACGACGGCCCAGCTGGCCGCGGCCACCGAGGAGCGCTATTCCGACGGCAGTGGCACCGGCGCGATCACCATGCCGCACGAAGAGGTCCGGGACTACTTCTATCAGCGGCAGAACTACCTGCACGAACTCGACACCGCGGCCGAGGAACTGGCCTCCCGGATGCGCCGGCACCAGGGCGAGCTGGCCGTCGAGCTGGCAAACCGGCTCACCGAGGTACACGGCGTGCACATCAACCGCCGGATCGACCTGGGCGAGACGGTGCTGCACCGCTACGACGCAGCGACGCGGACACTGGACATCTCCAACCATCTGTCGTGGGGGCAGCGGGTGTTCAAGATGGCCGCCGAGCTGGCCTACCTGGAGTTCGACGACCAGATCTCCGCCATGGTCGAAGAAGGCAAATTCACCTCCAAGGACTCGCGCACGCTGGCCCGGCTGGGGCTGGCCAACTACTTCGCGGCGGCGATCGTATTGCCCTACGGGCAGTTCCACGACAGCGCCGAGACGTTCCGCTACGACATCGAGCGGCTGTCGGCGTTTTTCCGAGTCAGCTATGAAACCATCGCCCACCGGCTATCCACCCTGCAGCGACCGTCGATGCGGGGCGTGCCGTTCTCCTTCGTCCGGGTCGATCGGGCGGGAAACATGTCAAAACGTCAGTCGGCCACCGGCTTTCACTTCTCTTCCAGCGGCGGCACCTGCCCACTGTGGAACGTCTATGAGACATTCGGCAACCCGGGAAAAATCCTGGTGCAGATCGCCGAGATGCCGGACGGCCGCAAATACCTGTGGGTGGCACGCACCGTCGAACGCCGCGCGTCCCGCTGGGGCCAGCCGGACAAGACATTCGCGATCGGACTGGGCTGCGAACTACGCCACGCCCACCGGATGGTCTACTCCGAGGGCCTGGATCTGCACGCCGGCCATGACGTGCCTGCCACCCCAATCGGGGCGGGCTGCCGGGTCTGCGAGCGCGACAACTGCCCGCAGCGGGCGTTTCCGGCGCTGGGCCGCGACCTCGATCTCAACGAACACCGCAGCACGGTGTCGCCGTATCTGGTAAAGGAACAGCCGTGACCGCTCGCATCCCCGACTCCCCCGGCCTACGTGACCTCGGCGTCGCCAACTGGCTGTTCTGCAAACTGGCCGCCCGCCGCCAACACGTTCCCCGGGCGCACCTGTTCACCACACTCGGCCAGCACAAGCGGCTGATGTGGGCCTGGCTGCCCTTCGGCGGGGTGCTGATGCGGGGCGGCAAACTCCCGACCCGCGACACCGAGTTGACGATCCTGCGGGTGGGGCACCTTCGGGACAGCCAGTACGAGTTGCAGCACCACCGGCGGATGGCCCGGTCGGTCGGCCTGGACGACACCACCCAGGCCCGCATCTTCGAAGGACCCGGCGCCGCCGGACTCACCGACCGCCAGCACGCCCTGCTGACCGCCATCGACGAACTCGTCGACACCCGCACCCTCTCGGATACCACCTGGGCGAAGCTGTCGGCGCACCTGGACCGCCCCCGACTGATCGAATTCGTCATGCTGACAACGCAATACGACGCGCTGGCCGCGACCCTGAGCGCATTGCGGGTGCCGCTCGACTTCAACGAGTAGCGCCGGCGTGACGGACACCATTCGGCACGACCTGGCCATCGCCGGGGGCGGGACCCTGCTGATCGCGCTCGTGCTGATCGTCGTCGGGCGCGCGCTGCTCCGGCTGGGAGCCGGGCCACTGGTCACCCGCAAGATTCCGCATGCACTGTGCGGGCTGTTCGCCGCCGCCGCCGCGTTCCAGCTGTCCAGCGGCGCGGTGGTGGCGGGTGTGCTGGCCACGGCCACAGTGGCGTTGGCGCTCATCGTGGAGCGCGGCCTGGTTCCGGTGCCGGGGGTCTTCGACGGCACCCGATCCCGCGACTACGGACTGGTGGCGTTCGCCGGCGGGGCTTTCATCGCGGTGGTGGCGTTCTGGCCGGACCGGGTCGCGATCGCCGGTGGAGTCGTGGTGCTGGGACTGGCCGACGCGGGTGCGGCACTGGTGGGGCATCGCTTCGGCAGGCACCGGGTCACGGCCAGCGGCGGAGTGCGCTCACTGGAGGGGTCGGTGGCGTTCGTGGCGATCGCCTTCGCGGTGTCGCTGGCGTTCTGCCGAATTGGCCTCGAATTGAATTCGTTTATGGCGGTGACGGTTTCGCTATTCGTTGCATTGACGACAGCGATCGTCGAACTGTTAGTGCTACCGGCGGCGGACAACCTGCTGATCACGCCGTGGGTTGCGCTGCTGCTGCATGTCGCGCGCGATCTGTCGACCGATGACGCGCTGCGCTGGTTGGCCGCGGCGGTATTCGGCTGTGCCATCGTGCCGTTCATGCTCCGGATGCGCTGGCTGGATCTGCCCGGCGCGCTCTGCGGCGGTCTGATCGCCGGAACAGCGGTCGGCCTCGGCGGCTGGCCCTGGATCATTCCGGCCGCCGTGTTCTTCTCGTTGACCAGCGTGCTCACCGCGTATCGGCGGCCCGCCCAGGCCGGGGGCATGCGCGGTATAAGTCAGGTCGTCGTGAACGCGGGTATTCCGGTTATGGTCCCGGTGATCGGCTATGCGTTCACCCGCGACCCGGTCTGGTATGCCGTCTCCATCGGCGGCATCGCGGCCGGTATCGCCGACTCGTGGGCGTCGGAGATCGGCCGTTTCTCCACTCGGGAGCCGGTGTCGCTGCGAACTCGGCAACGAGTTCCCAAGGGCACCTCGGGGGCGGTCTCACCGCTGGGTTCTGCCGCGACGGCGTTAGGGGCACTGGCTGTCGGCGGCTTCGGCGCCCTGTTCGGCGGCCCGGCGATGGTGCTCGTCGGACTGGTGGCCGGCGTCGTCGGCTCCCTGGTGGACACCCTGATCGGCGCCAGCGTGCAGGCTCGCTTCGTCTGCGGGTCATGCCAGGCCACTGTGGAGGACCGGCTGCACTGCGGGGCGCCGACGCAGCCGTCCTCGGGATGGCGGTGGGTGGGCAATGACGTCGTCAACGCCTGCGCCAACGTGGCGGGGATGGTGGTGGCGTTCGGCGTCTACGGGCTGACCCGAGGCTGAACCATCCTCAGTTACATCCGTACTTTGTTGGAAAGAGCAGCGCGACAGGGCCTTTCGTCACGTCCACGACTGGCCGAGGCGCACGCATTGATGGCCCGGCCCGCGTTACCTGCAGCTGTGAGCGCGACAAGACCCACCGCATGGCGTAGGGTTGGCGACAGCGGTGAAATACCACTTCATCAGGTCGAAGCCACGTTCTTTGCAGGCCTGTAGGGCGGCGTCCTAGCGCCCTAGTCGCAACGAGGTGCCATCTATACACCGCGACCAGCGGGATCGTCGCCGACCTAAAGATGCGAGGCGAAGGTAACCCTCCGCGGTAGCCGGGTCTGGATCGACGGTATGACCCAGCCGAACCGGCGTTCTCGCGTAACCCTTTTCGAATGGCCGACGGCACCTGTGCCGTGTCTGGAGTTGTGCCCTGATGTTGATTCCCATGTCCCCGACCGATTCGCTGTTCTTGCTGGCCGAGTCGGAGAATCGCCAAATGCAGGTGGGCGGTCTGGCGTTGTTCACCCCGCCCGACGGCGCCCGCGCCTCGGATGTCCGCCAGATGTTCGCCGCGGCCATCGCCCGCGGCGACGTAGCCGGCATGTGGCGTAAGCGGGCTCGCCGGTCCGTGCTGTCGCTGGGACAGTGGGGCTGGGATAGCAGCGCCGACGTCGACCTCGACCGCCATGTGCACTATTCGGCGTTGCCGGGGGCCGCCGGAATGCTGGAGTTGTGGACGCTGGTGTCGTGGCTGCACGCGACCCCGCTGGACCGGGATCGGCCGCTGTGGGAGATGCACCTGATCGAGGGCCTCGCCGACGGTCGGTATGCGGTGTACATCAAGGTCCACCATGCGCTCACCGACGGAGTCTCCGCGATGGAAATGCTGCGTGCGGCATTGAGTGCGGACCCCGAACGGCGCGGTCAGCCTGCGTTGTGGGAGCCGACCGAGGCCACCACCGCCGAGTCTGCGCCGACCTCGACGTCGGGCGGTTGGCTGCCGGGGCGGGCCGCGGCGGCGATATGGGACGGAGCGCGAAATGCCGCCGGACTGGTGCCCGCACTCACCGGCACCATTGTGCAGGCCCTGCGCCAGCGCGGCGGGGCGCTGTCGTTGGTCGCACCCCACACCATGTTCAACGTGGCAATTGACGGAGCCCGGTCCTTCACCGGGGGTTCGTGGCCGCTGGACCGACTGCGGTTGGTCGCCAAGCACAGCGACGCCACCGTCAACGACGTGGTGCTGGCCATGTGCGCCGGAGCGCTGCGCGCTTACCTGACCAGTAGGAAAGCACTGCCGTTGGCGTCGTTGGTGGCGATGATTCCAGTCTCACTGCGGCGGCGCCGGCCTGCAGGCGGCCCGGACGGCACCGCCGACGCCGGCAACAAGATCGGGTCGTTGATGTGCGACCTGGCCACCGACCTAGCCGATTCCGGCGAGCGGCTGCTGTCCGTGCGGGACAGCATGCGCGAGGGCAAGGCCGCACTCGGCGGGCACAGTCAGCTGCAGGTCCTCGCGATGAGTGCGCTGGGGGCCACGCCACTGGCGTTGGGCATGCTCCTCGGTCAACACGGGCTGCTGCGGCCACCGAACGTGATGATCTCCAACGTGACCGGTTCTCCGGTGCCGCTGTACTGGAACGGCGCCCGTCTCGACGCCCTCTATCCGCTGTCGATCCCGGTCGACGGGCAGGCGCTGAACATCACCTGCACCAGCACCGACGATACGATCGCGTTCGGGCTAACCGGTTGTCGCGACGCCGTTCCCGGGATGGGCGCAATGACCGGGCTGCTCGACGACGAACTCCGCCTGCTTGAGGACGCCGCCGGCCTCTGACCACGCCAGTCGTGTCATCGATCGAGGTGGTACGCCGCCTCCGCCGAGTCCAGGGTCAACGTCTTCCGCTCGGCTTTTGGGCGCGCTATCGCCCAGATCCGCGTAGGGTTTTGTGTAGCGGCGGTACTTCGCATCTGACCGTTCCGGGTCGCATCATCGCCGGTATGAAAGTTATTGGCCGATTCGCGGCCAAGTCAGGAACGTCGATATGACGCTACAACAGGCCCGCCCAGCGCTAACCGGTCGACACCCGACGCCCCCGGAACACACACCGCGGTTGCGGTTGAAGCCCAAGGCACCGCAGACCGGATACGTCGACGGAGCCTGGTGGCCGCGGAGTGACACGCTCACTGCCGAACTCCCGGATTTGCTTGCTGTGCTGTCGGTTCGACTCGGGACCATTTCGCGAGTGCGGTACAACATCGACGAATGGGCGGCGGCACCTTCCGAACTCGTTACCGATGGACGAAAGGTGCGACTCGATGGATACCAATGTCAGCCGGTTCACACCCTCGAAGTTCTCGGCGCCAGCCGAAGCCGGATCGTCCTGCTGGTGGTCTCCCCCCTCGCCGACCCCGACCAGGCACACGAAACGATGATGACGGCGGCCGCCCCCAATAACGACTCAAGCGTCGACGCTTTACTCGTGATCAGTGACAGCGAAAGGGAAACCCGCACCCAAAGAAGCGACGCGGAAAAACAATGGATCACCGAAGGCGGCACACTCGGTTAGTCAGCGCGGAACGAACCGTCCGGCTCAGAAGTTGATCATGTGGCCGGTCAGGCCGTGGAAGCACTCCTGCAGTGCCTCGGACATGGTCGGGTGGGTGTGCACGTTGCGCGCCAATTCGTTGACCGTGAGATCCCATTTCTGCGCCAGGGTGAGCTCGGGCAGCAGCTCGGAGACGTCGTGGCCGACCAGGTGCCCGCCGATCAGCTCGCCGTATTTGGCGTCGGCGATCAGCTTGACGAACCCGCTCGGGTCGCCCGCCCCGTGCGCCTTGCCATTGGCGCTGAACGGGAACTTGGCCACCTTCACGTCGTAGCCCTCGGCGCGGGCCTGCTCCTCGGTGAGCCCGAAGCTGGCCACCTGCGGCTGGCAGAACGTGGCGCGCGGCATCATCCGGTAGTCACCGAGCGGCATCGTCTCGGCTCCGCCGATGGTCTCGGCAGCGACCACGCCCTGCGCCTCGGCGACGTGGGCGAGCTGCAGCATTCCGGTAACGTCACCGATCGCGTAGATGTGCGGCACGGACGTCCGCATGTACTCCTCGATGCCGATGGCGCGGCGCTCGGTCAAGGCCACCCCCGCCGCCTCCAGGCCGTAACCGTCCACATTGGGCGCAAAACCAATGGCCTGCAACACTTTGTCGGCCTTGAGTTCTTCGGTCTGACCGTCCTTGCTGACCGTGACCGTGACTGTCGAGCCGTCGTCGTGGATGGACTCCACCTTGGTTCCGGTGCGGATCTTGACACCGAGCTTCTTGAACTGCTTCTCGATCTCCTTGGACACCTCGACGTCCTCGTTGGGCAGCGCCCGCGGCAAGAATTCCACCACGGTCACATCCACGCCGAAGTTGGCCAGCACGTAGGAGAACTCCATGCCGATGGCCCCGGCGCCCGCGATGACGATCGAGGCCGGCAGCTCCCGGGTCAAGATCAGCTCTTCGTAGGTGACGACGTTGGCCGACAGCGACGTACCCGGCACCAGCCGGGTGCTCGACCCGGTGGCGATGATCGCGTTCGTGAACGTGACGGTCACCGGGTTCTCAGCGCCGCCCTCCGTCAATGCCACCGACAGGGTGTTCGGGTCGGTGAACGTCCCGTAGCCGTTGATTTCGGTGATCTTGTTCTTCTTCATCAAGAAGTGCACACCGGCCACCCGGCCGTCGGCGACCTTGCGGCTGCGGTCGAACGCCGCACCGAAATCGAAGGTGGCCGTGCCACTGATCCCGAAGGTCGCCGCATCGCGCGAGAAGATGTGCGCCAGTTCGGCGTTGCGCAGCAGCGCTTTGGACGGGATGCAGCCGACGTTGAGGCAGACCCCGCCCCAGTACTTGGGTTCGACGATGGCGGTGTTCAAGCCCAGCTGCGCGGCGCGAATAGCCGCGACATACCCGCCGGGACCAGCTCCGAGGACGACGACGTCATAGTGGGTCACGGACCCACCTTATCGGGCCGCACAGGCCACGGGCGGTGGCGGTGAGCACGTCGCGAAACGACTGCCCCCAGGCCACGTGTTTCAGCGCTACACGTGAAACACGTGGCCTCGAATAAACATCACGCTGACCATGCCGACAGAGCTCGGGCCGGGTAGGTGATCGAGCAGGTTCGGCTGGCCAATCCATTCAGTACGGGATGATTCCGCCCACGCAGCGACTGACGTGCTGGCAGAAGTAGTGACCGTACAGCGGTGCCGCGGCAATGGCCGACGCGAACACCGCCGACATCAGTGCGATCGCCACCGCCGACACCAGCGGTTTCTCGCCCACCATCGCCACGATGAGTCCGGCGACAATGCACGCGGCCGCATAAACCACCACAACGAAAACGGCCGGGGTCTTGTCGCCCAGCGAATACCACCAGGAGAACAACCCCAACCCGATCCCGGCCGCCGGAATCCAGACCCCGACCAGGACCAGCGCCAGCTGCCACCACTTCAGGAACCGGTGTTGGCCGGCCACCAGCACCGATGTCGCCGGCGACGACCGGGACTTCGACGGGTATTTATCCGGCCCGGGCTCACGACTCGGCTCGTCGACGATGACCGGTTCATCCATCGCCGGAACCGGCCCGGGCAGCGGTGTCGGATGCGGACCGGTGTCGAAGATCGGTGCCGCATGCGGCTCGGTCATCGGCATCGACCCGGTGTCGGTGGTGTCAGCCACCGGACACCACCTGAATCGCTGCCAGAGCCCCGAACCAGCCGACCGCCAGCGCCAGCAGAAATGCCCCCAGCGCGGTTACCCAGCGCCGCGAGGAGACGAACACCAGCACCAGCCCCGCAACGCTGGGCGCACCGAGCACCAGCGTGATCGCGGCGTCCGGACGCAGTGGCGCGGTGGCCAGCATGGTCATCCCGATCCCGATCAGTACGCCGACCGTCGACCCGACCAGCATGACGCTGCTCAACAGCCAGGGGCGCGGCAGCGGAATCACACCAGTAGATTTTACGGTGAACGCCCCGATCAGCGCGGTAACGACCCGGCTTGCCGGCC
>JBDTEP010000202.1:0-10960 GCA_039922455.1 Mycobacterium sp.
CAAGAGGAACCCGCCTGGAAGCAGCGGGCAGTCGAGCGGTCGATCAAGACCGCGCGACTGCGAGCCGCCCAGCGCGTTCAGCGATTCCTGGACGCGGCCCAGGCCATCATCATCGAAAAGGGCAACACGGACTTCACCGTCCAGGAGGTCGTCGAGCGTTCACGGCAGTCGCTGCGCAGCTTCTACCTGCAATTCAACGGTAAGCACGAGTTGGTGCTGGCACTGTTCGAGGATGCCCTGACCCGGACCTTCGACGAGATTCGCGCCGCTACCGAAAGCCAGACCCAACCGCTGGAACGGTTGGAAGTCGCCGTCAAGCTTCTCTTCGGCCTCTCCCGGCCGGACCCGACTGCCAAGCGGCCACTGTTCACGGACTTCGCGGCCCGCCTGCTGGTTTCGCACCCGACCGAAGTCCGACTCGCCTTCACCCCACTGCTGGGGCTGCTCACCGAGTTGATGGAGGCCGCCGATGAGGCCGGTGAGCTGCGGCCGATAACCAACGTCAAACGAATGGCGGCAATGACCATGCAGACCGTCATGTTCGTCGCACAGTCCAGCGCCGCATCTGATGACCCCGACACGCATTCCATTACCGCCGAGGAGGTCTGGGACTTCTGCGCTCACGGCCTGGCCAGCTGAACCGGCACAGTCCCACCCCACCCCGCTCGCCAGCGTGCGTGTCCCCGGCCGACACGCCGCTCAAATTCATGGACTTGCGCACGCTCGCACACCCACTGACACCCCGGGTGGACACCTTCACCAAGTGGGAGGTTCACCCGGGCAACCCAGCCGTAGGCTTATATGCCCTAGTTGAGAACATGTTTTCCACGACTATCTGGTGGAATTCCGACCGATCGGCGTCTTCCGTTATAGCCGGCCGTCGATCCGCCGGGCGGGATGCACCCAGTCGGGTGACCGGCGCTGCTTGAACGACTGGAAGCCCTCGACGGCCTCCGGCGCGCAGGCTGGTGCTCATCCCGATCCGATCGAACAAGCCGAGGTAGAGGCCCAGGCTCGCTTGACCACCGCACGCACAGCCGGCGCCGTCCGGCAGCATTGCGCCAAGACGTCGCGCGCGGCGTCGGGCAGCTCGTCGTGTGGGACCACACGCGCCACCCTGCCCCAATCCAGTGCTTCCTGCGCGGCGAACGTGCGGCCGGTGAACATCAGGTCACGGGTTCGAACCGGCCCGACCACGCGCGCCAGCATCTGGTTGTAGTAGGTGCGATACCTCGCAACAACTCGGGCACCCGAAACGTCGCCCGAGTCAAAGCGCTATCTGCCGCACCAGGTCCAGCGTGCCCAGGTCACGGATAGCCTGACAGCCGCGGCGCAGCATGGTGACGATCATGTCATCGCCACGATCGGTGCCCACCGCGAATGCGAACCCGAGCGCGGATAGCAGCGGCACCTGTAGCGCCCCGAATCGGTAGTCCTGCCAACAGGTTTCCCGGTCGTAGTCGGCAACACCGTGACCCAACAGAGCGTTGTGATACGTCGACACCAGGTCGCCCTCGATCGCCGACCGCAGACTGGGTTCCAGGCTGGTGGCGGTGAAGTAAGCCAGGTCCCGGGCGGGCAGGCCGACGCCGAGCGTCTGCCAATCGACAACCCAGACCCGGCTACCGTCGGGGGTGAACAGCATGTTGTCCAGCCGGTAGTCGCCGTGGATCAGACTGAACCGGTTCAGCGGCGCCAGCAACCACGGCGTCACCAGGTCCAGCGCGGCGGTAAGGGTTTGGCAGTCCGCGTCGCCCAGCATGGCGCCGAGCTTGTCCACGGCGATCTCGGCGCTCATCTTGGCGACGTCACCCATCCCCTTGGCGCCGGCTTCGTCCAACTGGGTCATCGCCAGGCCGGAGAAGGTCAGCCACTCCGCACCGCGCCAGGTGGGCGCATGCAGCCCGGCCAGCGCGGTCACCGCCAGCCGCGCCTGCTGTTCATCGCAGCCTGCGATCTGATCGCCTTGGGTCGCGGGCGCACAATCGGCCAGCAACAATGCGTACTCGGTTGCGTCAGAACTGCTTTCGCAGTGGAAACACTGCGGTATCGGTATCGCGACCCGATCGGCGACCGACGTGTAGAAGGCGCATTCACTGCGGTAGCCCAGCGCGACCCGGTCTCGGACGGTGTCGTCGGTGGCCGGCAGTTTGATCACGAAAGTGTCCGGCAGACCGGTGGGGTTTTTGGCATAGCTCACCGATACCCGGTAGGTGGCGCCGGTCTGGCCGGTGCCCACCGGAGCAACGTCGGCCGCGGCCACCACGACCGGCTCGGCGGGGGTGCTCAGCACAGCCGAAAGCCAGTCGCCGGTCACCTCGGCGGGATACCGCGGAATCGTTTTCACGACGCCATCATCTCCTTGAGGTGGGCCAGCACTTCGTCGGCCAATGGGTTGGACAGACGCTACAGTAAGCAATTCAGTATGGTCAACGAATGAGGACTGCTAGATGACACACGGCTGGCAGGAGACGCTAGCGGATCTGGACCGGCGGCGTCAGCACACCTGGGCCATGGGCGGCCCCGAGCGCGTAGCCAAACACCGCGCAAAGGGCAAACTCGACGCACGGGCCCGGATCGGGCACCTGGTCGACCCGGGTACGTTCCGCGAACTGGGCACCCTGGTCGGCGGGCAGATCGCGGCCGACGGGATCGTGGTCGGCTCCGGTCTGATCAACGGTTCCCCGGCGATGGTGGGTGCCGAGGATTTCACCACGCTGGCGGGCAGCATCGGACCCGGCGGCAACGCCAAGCGGTACCGCATCGCCGAACTGGCGCTGCGCGACAAGATTCCGTTGGTGATGCTGTTGGAGGGCGCCGGATTCCGCCCCACCGGTGAGCATTACGGGCGTACCCCGACCGACCTACTGGCCCAGGCGCAATGCTCGGGCCGGGTGCCGACCGTCGCCGCGGTGCTGGGTCCGTCAGCCGGGCACGGCGCCCTGGTAGCCCCGGTCTGTGATTTCCGGATCATGAGCCCGCACGGCGCGATCTTCACCGCCGGTCCTCCGGTGGTCAAAGAGTCGACGGGTGAAGATATCTCCAAGGAAGACCTGGGCGGTCCCGAGGTCGCCCTGCCCAGCGGCGTCATCCACAACCTCGCCGCCGACGACGCGGCGGTGCTCGACGACGTTCGCCGGTATCTGTCCTACTTCCCGTCCAGCGCCTGGTCGTACCCGGCGGCGCTGCGCGCCGATGCGACCGGTGAGCCGCGGCTCACCCCCGAACTTCTCGACATCGTGTCCCGCGACAACCGTCGCGGCTACGACATGCGCGCGGTACTCGACGTCATCTTCGACCGGCCCGACTGGTTCGAGGTGCAGCCGCAGTTCGGGCGGGCGATCATCTGCGCACTCGCCCATCTGGGTGGCCAGCCGGTCGCGGTGGTGGCCAACCAGCCGCAGGTGCTGGCCGGCTCGATCGACGCCGACGCCGCGGACAAGGCCGCGCATTTCATCATGGTGGCCGATTCGTTCCACCTGCCGATCGTGTTCCTGGCCGATAATCCCGGCATACTGCCCGGCAGCCGTTCGGAACGCAGCGGTGTGCTGCGGGCCGGTGCCCGGATGTTCGCCGCCCAGACGGCGGCCACCACCGTCAAACTGCATCTGACCCTGCGCAAGGCCTACGGATTCGGTTCCATGGTGATGTCACTGCTCGGGTTCGACTCCCAGGTGGCGACGTTCGCCTATCCGGGCGCGACGATGGGGGCGATGGGGGCGGCCGCGCAGAGTGCAGCCACGCACGCCGGCGAGGATCTGGCCGCCAAGCTGCGCGACACCGAGTTGCAGGCCTCCTACCACTCCGCTGCGCAACTCGGCTTCGATGAACTCATCGACCCCCGGGAGACCCGCGATGCGCTGCTCTATGCGTTGCGCCGGGGTCTCGGTGGCCGGCAGGCGGCCGCCGAGCCGGTGAGCCGAACCGTCATCATGGCGTGATGACTACGCTGCGCGACGCAATCCTCGGCGGCTGGGAACTGTCGTCCTTCGACTCCCGCGACGCCGATACCGGCGCGGTCTCCCATCCACTGGGCGTAGCACCGCGCGGTCTGATCCTCTACACCGGCGACGGCTACATGTCGGCGCAACTGACCACCGGGACCGACGCCGATCTCCCCGACGGGACTTACATCGCCTACGGCGGCCGATTCCACGTCAACGAAGACACCGCGACGGTGCGCCACGACGTGACCGTCTCTGCGCTACCGGAGCTACTGGCGGGGCCACAGTTGCGGCAGGCCGGCGTGGACGGCGACCAGCTCACCCTGTCGGCAACCACCACGAACGACGGCGTGACGAGCCACAACACGTTGATCTGGCTCAGACGTCGATGATGACCTTCCCCACGGCTTTGCGGTCGGCCACGTAGCGCACCGCCGCGGCGGTGTCGGCGAGTGGGAATCGAGCACCGATGTAGGGGGTCAGCGTGCCCTCGGCGAACAACTGATTCAGTTCGGCGAGGTCCCGCTCGTTGCACGCCGGATGATCGGTGGCGAACGTCCGAATCTCCATACCGTGGACGGTAATGCCCTTCAGCATCACCAGATTCAGTGGGATCGCCGGGATCGATCCGCCGGCATAGCCGAGCGTGACGAAGCGCCCACCACGGGCCAGGGCGCGCAGCGCCGGCTCGGCGTACGGCCCGCCGACCGGGTCTAGCACCGCCTGCGCGCCATCACCGGTGATCGCCCGGATCCGCTCCTTGAGATCCTCCCGGTCATAGTCGACGGTCGCGGCGGCACCGCGCTGCCGGCACACGTCGAGCTTCTCCGAACTGGACGCCGCCGCAAGCACTCTCGCGCCCAGCGCCACGCCCAGATCGACCGCCGCCAGCCCGACGCCGCCGGCGGCGCCGAGCACCACCACCCAGTCCTGCGGTTTCACCCGCGCGACCGAACGCAGCGCGTGGTACGCGGTCCGGTAGGTGACACCGAATCCGGCCGCCGCTGCGTAGTCGACGCCGTCGGGTATCGCGGTCACCACGCTGGCGGGCAGCAGTGCCTGCTCTGCGAACCCGCCCACGAACGAAGTGCCGACCACCCGGTCACCGGGACGAAACGGCACCCCGTCACCGGCTGCGATCACGTCGCCGGCCAACTCACTGCCCGGCGTGAACGGCACCGGGATCTTCAGCTGGTATTTGCCGCCGATCATCAGCATGTCGGGAAAGTTCACCGCCGCGGCCCGCACCCGGACCACCAACGTGCCGGGTCCGGGCGTTGGGTCGGGAAGCTCTTCGATCACCAGATCCTCGGGTGGGCCGTACTGTCGGCACACCACGGCCCGCATCAGACGCCCAACCCGCGCAGGCAGAACGCCACCAGATGGTCGATGTCGGCGCGCTTGGGGCGCTGGCCGGCATTGAGGTAGTCACGCATGGTCGACACGGTACAGCCGAAGACCAGAGCGACATCGCGGCGCGGGTCGTCGCCGCCGAGCGCGGTGACCGGTTCGGTGAGCAGGTCACGCAACGGCGCCAAGATGTCGTCATCGGAGAGCCGTCGGTCGGCGCTGAGCACCAGCTGCGTGCTCGCCAGCCGGCTCAGGCTCGACAGGTGCGGGTCGGAGACCTGTGCCAGCACGCCGCGAATCCAGCGCGCCACCTTGCCTTCCGGGGTGGGTTCCTTGGCCAGCTGATACTCCAGGTAGGACACCACGATCCCAACACCGCGTTCCATCACCGCCAGGACCACGTCGTCCTTGCCGGCGAAGTATCGGTAGAACGCCTTGTTCGACGAGCCCGCCTCGGCGATGATGTCGGACACTCGGGGGGCGTCCGGCGCGGTTCGCGCCAGCACCGTCACCGTCGCGGCCAGAATTCGTTCCACTTCGGCGGTGGCCTCCCGCTGCCGGTCGTCGAGCGCGCGGTGCACCGCGGCGGCCACCCGGGTGGTCATGGCAGCGCCGGGATATCGTCAACCAACCCGCCGTACTTCACCCGGGCGGCCTCGATGCGGTTGCCCAGGAATTCGCTGGGCCACTCCGGATCTTCAGCCTCGTAGTCCTTGAGCAGCAGCCGGGCCAGGTTGACCTTGTGCGCCTCGGTGGGGCCGTCGGCCAACCCGAGCGCCACCCCGCCCAACAACACATTCACCAACGGCAGTTGTTCGGTCAGGCCCATCGCCCCGTGCACCTGGATTGCGCGCAGCCCGATCGACTTGAGGACCTGCGATGCCAGGATCTTGCAGACCCCGATCTCGGCGCGGGCGGCTTTCTCCCCGGCGGTGTCGATCAGCCACGCGGCGTGCAGCACCGTCAACCGGAACGGGATCACCTCGGCAAACGAATCGGCGATGAACGCCTGCACCAACTGTTTGTCGGCCAGCGAACTTCCCTGGGTGAAACGGCTTTTAGCGCGCCGGGCCATCATGTCGATGGCGCGCTGCGCCACCCCGATCGACCGCATCGCGTGATGCAACCTGCCGCCGGCCAGCCGGCTTTGCAAGATCAAGAACCCCTGGCCCGGTTCGCCGAGGATCGCCTCGGCGGGCACCCGGACATTGTCGTAGCGCACCAGCGAATGCCCGGCTTCGTGGTGGTGGGAGCCGACCAGATGGTGGGTGGCTTCGATCACCAAACCCGGGGTGTCGGCGGGGATCAAAAATGTCGACGCCCCGACGTGCACCGGTACGTCCGGGTCGGTGATCGCCACCACGATGAAGAACGACGCCACCGAAGCATTGGAGGAGAAGTACTTTCGCCCGGTGATCACCCAATCCGAACCGTCTCGGACCGCTTTCGTGGTGAACACCCGGGGGTCGGAGCCGCCCTGCGGTTCGGTCATCGAGAAGCAGGAGAAGATCTCACCGGACAGCAGCCCGGCCAGATAGCGGTCCTTTTGGGCCGGGGTGCCAAACCGGGCCAGGATTTCGGCGTTACCAGTGTCGGGGGCCTGGGTGCCGAACACGATCGGCGCCCAACTGGTGCGGCCCAGGATCTCGTTGATCAAGGTCAGCTTGAGCGCGCCAAAACCCTGCCCGCCCAGTTCGGGACCCAGGTGCGGGGCCCACAGCCCCTGCTCGCGCACCCGGTCCTTGAGCGGGTCGACGATCCGACGGCGCTGCTCATCCAGTGGCAGGTATTCGCAGCCGGGAAACAGCACTTCGAGGGGTTCGACCTCCTCGCGGACAAAGGTCCGGATCCAGTCCAGTTTGGCCTCGAACTCCGGCTCGGTGGAGAAATCCCATGCCATCTGTTGCTCCTCTGCTCAGGGTATGCCGCCGTCGGACCGCACGATCGAACCGGTGGTAAAGCTGGACGCGTCCGACATCAAAAACAGTGCGGCGCCGACGATCTCGACCGGGTTGCCGGCCCGCTGCAACGCGTGCGCGCTGAACGGGTTGGCTGCCTCGCCGAGGTCCCACGCCATCCATCGCTCGCACCCCTCAGTCTCTGTATGGAGAATAACGTTCTCCACGCTCCTGCGCGAGCGTGCGTGTCCCCGGCCGCCGATGCGGCGTGTCGGCCGTTATCACGAACGCTCGCGCCAAAGCGGCGCACGCTTGCGGAGGCTTACCCCCAGCCCGCTGACCGCGAAATCGGCGATAGCCGGGCCAGAGCGCTGTTGAGATTGCGCCTAGGGTTGCTGATCCACGAAAGGCACAGCCCTAGGCGCAATCTCAACAACGAACGGGGGTGATCGCGCTCGTGACGCGACCACGCTCGCGCGAAAAGATGACTCCGTTAGCCGAGTACCTCGGAGATCGGGGCGCCGGCGGCAATCTTGGCCCGCATGGCCATCACCTTGCCGGGCCGGCCTGCGCCGACCACACCGGCCAGCACGCCGTCGCGCTCGTAGTAGGCCAGGAACTTGTGTCCGTCGTCCTCCACCATGTGCACGGTGTCGGTGGCCTCCGGCTCGCCCAGGCATTGGATCTTGACGTCGTACTGGTCGCTCCAGAAGTACGCGGGCACCGCGACGTCATGAAGCGACTCCCGCCCCAGCATCGTCGGCACCAGCACCCGTACCTGGGTGATGACGTTGCTCCAATGCTCCATCCGAACCTGATGGCCGTCGCGGCCCCGCCAGAACGCCACGTCGCCCACGGCCCACACCTTCGGCGCGCTGGTACGCCCGGCCGCGTCGCACAACACGCCCCCGTCAACCCCGTCGACGTCGATGCCGCAGCCGTCCAGCCACCCGGTCGCCGGCCGCGAGCCGACGCCGAGCACCACCAGGTCGGCGGTCAGCTCGGAACCGTCGGTGAGCACGACGCTCTCGACACGTCCGGTGCCGCGAACCTCGGCGACCCCGACGCCGCCGCGGACGTCCACACCGTGGGCCCGGTGCAGCCGCGCCACCAGTTCGCCGATCTGCTCACCGAGCACCACGGCCAGCGGGGTGGGTTGCGGCTCGACCAGCACCACATCGACCCCCAGCTTGCGCAGGCTGGCCGCCGCCTCACAACCGATGAAGCCGGCACCGATCACCACCGCTCGCCGGGCGCCGGCCGCCTCCCCGCGTAGCACCATGCTGTCGTCGAATGACCGGACCACCCGGATGCCGTCCAGATCACCGAAGCTCGGGATGCGACGCGGCACCAGCCCGGTGGCGATGACGAGCTGGTCGTAACCGAGCACGGTGTCATCGGCCAGCGTCACAGTCTGCGCCGCGGTGTCGACACCGCGAGCGCCGCAGCCCAGCCGCAGGCTGATGTCGTGCCGGGCGTAGAACTCCGGCGGTTCCAGCGTGGTGTCGTCGCGTTCGCCGCGCAGCACCTCTTTGGTCAGTGGCGGCCGGTCGTACGGCGGGCGGGTCTCGTCGGAGACGATAGTGATCGGCCCCGAGTACTGTTCACGCCGCAGCTCCTCGGCGGTGCGCACAGCCCCCAGGCCGCCGCCGACGATGACGATCCCGCTTTCGGGCACGTCGCTTCCCCTACCCCTGTTCCCCTGGCCGGAATCGATCAGTACTTCAGCGCACCCTTGTCGACCGGGATCTGCATACCCGACAGGACTCCCGAGCCGTCACCGGTCAGCCACACCACCACGTCGGACACCTCGTCAGCCGTGATGAAACCGTTGGGGTGCAACGGCATCGGCGGGAAGGCGTGCAGATAGTCGGGGTGCTCGCCGAAGATCTTGGCCATCACCTTCGGCTCGATCATCGGGGTGTCGACAGAGTAGGGGTGGATGGAGTTGACCCGGATCCCGTACTGGCCGGCCTCCAGCGCCAGCGTGTTGGTCAGGGCCACCAGGGCGTGCTTGGCCGCCGAGTAGTGTCCGTTGCCGGGGGTTGCCTTCAAGCCGGCCGATGAGCTGACGATCACGATCGAGCCGCCGTTTCCGGCCTCGATCATCGCCGGCACCGACGCTCGGATCGTGCGCCAGGTGCCGGTCAGGTTGACGTCGATGACGGTGTTCCACTGCTCGTCCGTGAGCTCCCACAGCCGCCCCCAGTTGAGCACCGCCGCGTTGGCCACCACGATGTCGAGCCGGCCGAACTGTTCCACCCCGTCCGAGACGAGCTCGCGCAGTGCGGCGTCGTCACGGACGTCGACGGCCCGGGCGAGCACCTTGCGTCCGTGCGCCTCGACCCCGCGGACCATCTCGGCGAACTCTTCGGGGGTGGCCGCCGGATAGCTGATGCAGTCCGACGCCGGCCCGCAGATATCGGCGGCGATGATGTCCGCGCCCTCGGCCGCCAACCGGATCGCATGCGACCGGCCCTGACCGCGCGCCGCGCCGGTAATGAATGCCACCTTGCCCTGCAGGCTCTGCTTCTGGTTCTCGCTCACGCGAAGAGGCTAGCAGCTGAAAATGCAACATGTTCTAGGTGCCCACCACGGCCGGCGCCAACGCAAAAGCCCCCGACGAAGACGCCGGGGGCCGTTACGTTGAGCTGAGTACTACTTGATGATCTTGACGACCCGGCCGGCCCCGACGGTGCGGCCACCCTCGCGGATGGCGAACCGCAGGCCCTCGTCCATGGCGACGGGCTGGATCAGCTTCACGCTCATCTCGGTGTTGTCACCGGGCATCACCATCTCGGTACCCTCCGGCAAGCTCACCACACCGGTCACGTCGGTGGTGCGGAAGTAGAACTGCGGCCGGTAGTTAGTAAAGAACGGCGTGTGACGACCGCCCTCGTCCTTGGACAGGATGTAGGCCTGACCCTCGAACTCGGTGTGCGGGGTGGTGGTGCCGGGCTTGACCACAACCTGGCCACGCTCGACGTCCTCACGCTTGACACCGCGGATCAGCAGACCGACGTTGTCACCGGCCTGACCCTGGTCCAGCAGCTTGCGGAACATCTCCACACCCGTGACGGTGGTCTTGGTGATCGTGGTCTTGATGCCGACGATCTCGACGTCCTCGTTGACGTTGACCACGCCACGCTCCACGCGCCCGGTGACCACCGTGCCACGGCCGGTGATGGTGAAGACATCCTCGACCGGCATTAGGAACGGCTTCTCGGTGTCACGCACCGGGTCCGGAATGGACTCGTCGACCGCGTCCATCAGGTCCTCGACGGACTTGACCCACTTGGCGTCGCCCTCGAGCGCCTTCAGCGCCGACACGCGGACCACCGGGGCCTCCTCGTCGAACTCCTGGGCACCCAGCAGCTCGCGCACCTCCAACTCGACGAGCTCGAGCAGTTCCTCGTCGTCGACCATGTCGGACTTGTTCAGCGCCACCAGGATGTAGGGCACACCAACCTGACGGGCCAGCAGCACGTGCTCGCGGGTCTGCGGCATCGGGCCGTCGGTGGCCGCGACCACCAGGATCGCGCCGTCCATCTGGGCGGCACCGGTGATCATGTTCTTGATGTAGTCGGCGTGGCCCGGCGCGTCAACGTGGGCGTAGTGCCGCTTCTCAGTCTGGTACTCCACGTGGGAGATGTTGATGGTGATGCCGCGCTGGCGCTCCTCGGGAGCGTTGTCGATCTGATCGAATGCACGCGACTCGTTGAGGTTCGGGTACTTGTCGTGCAGAACCTTGGTGATAGCCGCGGTCAG
>JBDTEP010000203.1:0-2882 GCA_039922455.1 Mycobacterium sp.
AAGGCGGTGATCGCGGGGCTGGCCGACGGCGGCGTCGACGTGGTGATCGGCACCCACCGACTACTGCAGACCGGGGTGACGTGGAAGAACCTTGGCCTGGTGGTCGTCGACGAGGAGCAGCGGTTCGGCGTCGAGCACAAGGAGCACATCAAGTCCCTGCGCACCCACGTCGACGTGCTCACCATGAGCGCCACCCCGATCCCGCGCACGCTGGAGATGAGCCTGGCCGGTATCCGGGAGATGTCGACGATCTTGACCCCGCCCGAGGACCGCTACCCGGTGCTGACCTACGTCGGCCCGCACGACGAGAAGCAGGTGGCGGCCGCGCTGCGCCGCGAACTGCTGCGCGACGGCCAGGTGTTCTATGTGCACAACCGGGTCAGCTCCATCGACGCGGCCGCCGCCCGGGTGCGTGCGCTGGTGCCCGAGGCCCGGGTCGTCGTCGCGCACGGCCAGATGCCCGAGGAACTGCTGGAGACCACGGTGGCGGGCTTCTGGAACCGGGAATACGACATCCTGGTGTGCACCACGATCATCGAGACCGGCCTGGACATCTCCAACGCCAACACCCTGATCGTCGAACGCGCCGATACCTTCGGGCTGTCTCAGCTGCACCAGTTGCGGGGCAGGGTGGGGCGCAGCCGGGAACGCGGCTACGCCTACTTCCTCTACGCGCGGGATTCGCCGCTGACCGAGACCGCTCACGACCGCCTTGCCACCATCGCCCAGAACAACGAGTTGGGCGCCGGGATGGCGGTGGCGATGAAGGACCTGGAGATTCGCGGTGCGGGTAATGTGCTGGGCGCCGAGCAGTCCGGGCACGTCGCCGGGGTGGGTTTCGACCTGTATGTGCGGCTGGTCGGCGAGGCTGTCGAAGCCTACCGAGCGGCCTCGAATCTCGCTGAAGGCGAGACGCTCACCACCGAGGAGATCAAGGACGTCCGCATCGACCTACCGGTCGACGCTCACCTGCCGCCGGAGTACATCAACTCAGACCGACTGCGCCTGGAGGCCTACCGGCGACTGGCGGCAGCGCCCGATAATGCGGCCATCACCGCGGTGATTGACGAACTGACCGACCGCTACGGGCCGCTGCCGGAACCGGCCGACCGGCTGGTTGCGGTGGCCCGGCTGCGGCTGCTGTGCCGCGCCGTAGGTATCACCGAAGTCACGGCGGCGTCGGGGACGACGTTGCGGCTGGCCCCGATGACGCTGCCGGACTCCGCCCAGTTGCGGCTCAAGCGGCTGCACCCGGCCGCCAGTTACCGCGCCACCACCGCCATGGTGCAGGTCCCGATACCTCGTTCCGGAGGTGCCGGTGCAACTGTCGGCGCGCCGCGCATCCGCGACGTCGAACTCGTCCAGATGGTGGCCGACCTGATCTCGGCACTCGGCGGCAAACCGCAGGGCCAGGTCGATGTGACGGGCCGATGACCGTCGTCCTGGTCGATCCCCGCCGGCCCGCACTGGTGCCGGTGGAAGCCCTGCCGCTGCTGGTCGGCGACATCCTCTACACCGAGGAACTGCCGATCGTGGTGCCGTGGTCGTTGCCCGCCGCCCGCTCGGTGCTGTCCGGCGCAGACGCTGCGGTGCTGCTGTCCTCGGACCGCAACCATCCCGAAGTCCTCGCCCGCCTGGCAGCCGGTGAGGCGTTGATCGCGGCACCGGACCCGCCCGCAGGGGAGCGGCTGATCGACGCGGTCGCGATAATGGACCGGCTGCGCACCGCCGGCCCGTGGGAGAGCGAACAGACCCACGACTCACTGCGCCGGTTCCTGCTGGAGGAGACCTACGAGCTGTTCGACGCCGTGCGCGGCGGCAACTCCGACGAGCTGCGTGACGAACTCGGCGATGTGCTGCTGCAGGTGCTGTTTCACGCCCGCATCGCCGAAGAAGCCCCGGAGCATCCGTTCGGCATCGACGACGTCGCCGACGCCCTGCTGCGCAAGCTGGACAACCGGGTGCCGGCGGTGCTGGCCGGCGAGGAGATCTCGCTGGCGGATCAGGTGGCGCAGTGGGAACAGCGCAAGGCGTTGGAAAAGAGCTCCAGGTCTTCGATCATGGATGACCTGTCGACCGCCCAGCCGGCTTTGGCCCTGGCGCAGAAGGTGCTGCAGCGTCTCACCCGGGCGGGCGTGCCCGGCGACGTGATCCCCGACGCGGTCACCACCGTCACGGTAGCGGGCCACGTCGATGCGGAAAATGACTTGCGCACAGCGGTTTTGGAACTGATGGATACGGTGCGAGGGGTCGAGCAGCAGATCGCGTCCACCCGGCACGGAGACCCGCTCGGCGAAGTCAGTGCGGATGAGTGGCGCGCGCACTGGCCGCAGCTGTAGTTCCTACGCGGCGGTTAGTCTTCGTCCCAACTTCCCGGCAGCATCGGCATCCGCGGCGCCGTGTCGAGCCCGTCGCCGGTGAGTACGGTGATCCCCGCCGCCCGCCGGCCCGAGTCGGCGGCCGTCCCGGCGAAGCCCAGCGGGCCGGCACCCCGGTCCGAGGCCGCCGCGGCACCAGGCGGTTGTGCCCAGTCCGGGGTCACTCCGATGGTCATGAACTCATCGCCGAAGCCGCGCTGCTGGATGCGCTGCCGCCGACGGCGCGCGCGCCCGGGTTCTTGGGCGGCCGCCCCGGCCGCAGCGGCCTCGGCCTCGGTGGCGGAATCCGGCGCCGATGCTGACCGGCGGGCGCTCGCGGAACGCGACGCCGACGACGCCTGCGAGCACATCGCGTAGAAGCCTTGGGTGGCGGTCGGCCCGAAACCGACGCCCGGCCCGCCCCCGGCGGCTCCGCCGGCCGGAATCCCAGCGCTCGTGGTGGCGGGAGCGGTCGGGCCGGCCGATGAGATCGGATCCGCGCACGCACACACCTCCGCCCCCGCG
>JBDTEP010000204.1:0-19387 GCA_039922455.1 Mycobacterium sp.
GTGCCGGGGTGCTGATCATCACCCACGACCTCGGTGTGGTCGCTGAATTCGCCGACCGGGCACTGGTGATGTACGCCGGGCGGGTGGTGGAGGCCGCACCGGTCGAGGTTTTGTATCGGGATCGGCAAATGCCTTACACGGTAGGCCTTCTGGGTTCCGTACCGCGACTGGACGCCGAGCAGGGCACCCGGTTGGTGCCGATCCCGGGTGCACCACCGTCGCTGGCCGGTGTCGAGCCCGGCTGCCCGTTCGCTCCACGCTGCCCGCTGGTGACCGACGACTGCCGGGTCCGCGAGCCCGATCTGGTGACCGTCGGGGCTGATCATTCGGCGGCGTGCATCCACACCGACCAGGTGGCCGGGCGCAGCGCCGTCGAGATCTTTCGCGTGCGCACCGAGGTTGCGGCGGCCGCGCCCGGTGAGTCGCCCACCGTGCTGCGGGTGCGCGACCTGGTCAAGACCTACCCGCTGACCAAGGGCGTGCTGCGCCGGCGGGTCGGCGAGGTGCGGGCCGTCGATGGTGTGAGCTTCGAATTGCAGCAGGGCCGCACCCTCGGGATCGTCGGCGAGTCGGGCTCGGGTAAATCGACCACCCTGCACCAGGTCCTGGAACTTACTGCGCCGCAGTCGGGTTCGATCGAGGTCTTGGGCACCGACGTCGCCCTTCTGACGCGGCCCGGCCGCCGCGCCCTGCGGCGTGACCTGCAGGTGGTGTTCCAGGATCCGGTGGCCTCTTTGGATCCGCGACTGCCGGTCTTCGAGGTTCTGGCGGAACCGTTGCGCGCCAACGGGTCCGACAAGAAGTCGACCAACAACCGGGTCGCCGAACTCTTGGAGCTCGTCGGGCTGCGCCGCGCCGACGCGCTGCGGTACCCGGCGGAGTTCTCCGGCGGGCAGAAGCAGCGGATCGGCATCGCCCGCGCACTGGCGTTGCAGCCGAAAATTCTGGCCCTCGATGAGCCGGTGTCCGCACTGGACGTGTCGATCCAGGCCGGGATCATCAATCTGCTGCTGGACCTGCAAGACGAACTTGGATTATCCTACTTGTTTGTCTCACATGATCTTTCGGTGGTCAAGCATCTGGCGCACCGGGTGGCGGTGATGTTCGCCGGGGCGATCGTCGAACAAGGCGAGGCCGAGCAGGTTTTCGGTGACCCGCAACACGACTACACCCGCCGGCTGCTGGCAGCCGTGCCGCACCCGGAGCCGAACTCATGAATACGACGTCCGGAAATGAAAGGTTGACTCTGCACTCAGGGCGAAGTTTTACGAGAAGGATGCGCCCTGGACGCAGAGTCAAACAGGTTGCGGTCACGATGTGGGCGGTCGTGCTGGTGCTCAGCGGATGCGCGGCCGTCGACATCGCCGCCCCGGAAGGTGCCGCAGCGGTCGGCACGGTCAGCGACATCAATCCACAGGATCCGGCGAGCCTGCGCGAAGGGGGCAGCCTGCGGCTGTCCATGGCGCAGTTCCCGCCGAATTTCAACCCGCTGCACATCGACGGCAACCTGGCCGAGAACGCCGCGATGCTCAAGGCCACCATGCCGCGGGCGTTCGTCATCGGCGCCGACGGTGCGGCGACGGTGGACACCGACTATTTCACCAGTGTGGAGCTGACCGGCACCAACCCACAGGTGGTCACCTACACGATCAACCCCAAGGCGAAGTGGTCGGATGGGACGCCTATCACCTGGGCGGACATCGCCGGCCAGATCCATGCCACCAGCGGCGCCGAGGGCGGGTTCGCGATCGCGACCACCAACGGCGCCGAACGGGTCGCCTCGGTAACCCGCGGCGTCGATGACCGGCAGGCCGTGATGCGGTTCGCCAAGCCCTACGCGGAGTGGCGGGGCATGTTCGCCGGCAACTCGATGCTGCTGCCGGCCGGCATGACCGCCACCCCGGAGGTATTCAACAAGGCTCAGCTGACCCGGCCGGGGCCCTCGGCCGGGCCGTTCGTGCTGTCGACGCTGGACCGCACCAGCCAGCGAATCAGCTTGACCCGCAACCCCGCCTGGTGGGGTAAGGCACCGAGGCTGGACAGCATCACCTACCTGGTGCTCGACGAGGCCGCCCGGATGCCGGCGCTGCAGAACCACACCATCGACGCCACCGGCGTGGCCACCCTGGATCAACTGACGATCGCCCGGCGCACCGAGGGCCTCTCGATCCGCCGGGCACCAACGCCGGCCTGGAGCCACTTCACGTTCAACGGGGCGCCCGGCGCGATCTTGTCCGACAAGGCGCTACGCCTGGCGGTCATGCGCGGTATCGACCGGGCCACCATCGCGCGGGTTACCCAGCGGGGCCTGACCGCCGACCCGGTGCCACTGAACAACCACATTTACGTCGCCGGGCAGGACGGCTACCAGGACAACAGTGCGGTGGTGGCCTACGACCCGGAGCGCGCCAAGCGCGAACTCGACGAACTCGGCTGGACGATGCACGGGAAGTTCCGGGCGAAGGACGGTCGCCCGCTGGTGATCCGGCACCTGTTCTACGACGCGTCGAGCACCCGGCAGTTCGCCCAGGTGGCCCAGCACAATCTGGCCCAGATCGGCGTCAAGTTGCAGCTGGACGCCAAAGCCGGCGGCGGCTTCTTCACCGACTACGTCAACGTCGGCGACTTCGACATCGCCCAATTCAGCTGGGTCGGTGACGCTTTCCCGCTGGCCGGGCTGAATCAGATTTCGGCCTCCTACGGGGAGGCCAACTTCGGCAAGATCGGCAGCCCGGCTATCGACGCGAAGATCGAGGAGACGCTGCAAGCGCTGGACCCGGTCGTCGCGCGGGCCCGCGCCAACGAGGTCGACGCGCTGCTGTGGGCCGAAGGGTTCAGCCTGCCGCTGATCCAGACCACCGGCAATGTGGCCGTGCGGACATCGCTGGCAAACTTCGGGGCACCTGGTTTGGCAGATCTGGATTACACGGCGATCGGTTTCATGAAGGATTGACGGGGACGGGCTTCCCCGGCGAACGAGCACGTCGCCCTGTCAGGCCTGGGCGCAAATCAGATCGCCATCGAGAGGATCCGCGATCGACGCGGCCGACGGCAGTCGCGACACCATGATCTCCGTGAACTGTGCCGCCGCGTCCGCAACGTGCTGGTGGTGCGTGAACACGATGACCTGCAAGCCAGGTGCCAGCGAGACCAGGATCTTCAGCGCACTTCTCACCCGCTCTTCATCGAAGGCCATCAGCACGTCGTCGAGCACGAATGGCAGCGCGACCTCGCCGGCTCTGGCTCGATCGTTATGAAGCTCGGCCACCGCCGCCAGCCGGAGTGCGAAGAACACCTGGTCGGCAGTGCCTTCGGAGAGTTGCGAAGTGTCGCATGGCGTGTTGTCAGCACGGATCACCCGCAGTTTGCGTGAGGTGCCGTCATCGTCGGCACGCAGGGCGACCCATCGCCCCTCGGTGAGCTGTTCGAGAAGCCTTCCAGCGTGGTCGAGAAGTGGACGGGTGTCGCCAGATCCGAGGCCATCGAGGACGTCCTCCAAGAGCTTTCGTTGCAACGCCAAGATCGCCCATGCCTCTGCGAGCCGAGCCACCTCCGCCTGTTGTGCTACCACTGCGTCCTCGGCGTCGGCGGCGCCAGCAGCTTTCTCGAGTTCGGTGAGGCGATCGCACGCCAACGTGCATTCGCTCAAGATCTGCTCAGCGGCGTTACGCGCCTCCTGGTCGCGGACTTTTGCGTCCTCAAGGGCCTGCTCGACGGTCACCTCGTCGTGTCCAGCTAAGCGTCCGATGACCTCCAGGAGGTCACTGCCCGGAGCGAGTCCGTTCCTGATTGCCTTCGTCGCCTCCAGTTGCTGTTCGAGTGGTTCGGCAGCCCGCTCGGCGCGTTCGGCCAGCACCGCAAGATCCTGCTCCGTATCCACGGCATGAATCTCGACCAATCGTCGCAAGGAGTCCACCGCGGCTTGTCGGGCCTGCAGGACTTCTTCGCGCTCCGTGCGCATTTCCTCGATCTGCTCGTGGTAGGTCGCGCGTTTAGCCGCGGCCCCGGTGGCCGCGTCGAGATGTCGCCCGAGTTTCGCGAAACCCTGCTCGATGACTGCCGGAGTTACCTGCTGGCCCGGGTCGATCACCTCGTGCCGTTGGAGAAGTTCGACTGCCTCGGCTACGAATTCGTCCCATTTGCCGCGTGCCTGCGCTTCACGCTTCTGGTCCTTGGCGCGTTGCCCATGAACGGTCTCGATATCCTCGAGCACCTGCACTCGTTTGCGCCACGCCGCACTTGTCATCGCCGCGGGAAGTCCGACCAGTTCCGCCGCCGCACACCAGAGGTCGTTGATTTCAGCAACCTGCTCGGCGGCGGAACCCTCCCGAGCATGTGCGACGTGCGCGGCGGTGAGCAGTCCGGCAACCGCCGAACTGTTGTCGACGTCAGGAATGCTCGCGATCCCAAGATTCGTCCAGGTCGCCGCCCATTCACTCTCCGCCTTTTGACGATCCTCGGATTGAGCCTCCAGGTAACCCATTGCGTCCCGCTGCTTTTCCCGAGCGGCCTCGAGCCCCTCAATCTGCACCTCGGTGCGAGCGTCCAGAGCCGCGACTCGCGACCGCTCGGCTGCCTCGTCGTCGGCGACCTCATCGGAGGAGGCCAACCGCGCATCGAATTCGGCGGCAAGATCAACACGATCAGCCGATCCGGGAAGGTCACCGGTCACCCAGGATCGTCTGATTGTGCGCCACTGCGCATCCCGACTCGTGCGTGCTTCGATGAGGACCGCTTTGAGGACCCCGTTGTGGTTCAGCGTCGCCCCGGTGTGTGAGCCCAATGCACCTGATTGCATTGCCTGCACAGCGCCGGTCGCCTCGACAAGCAGCGTCGTCGCGGTCGCTTCGTTGTTACGCACCTGGACCAGCGCCTTACGAAGCTTGTTCATCGCTTCCTCGTCAGGCGCTGTCGATGTTGCAATGTCGACGTTGATGCCCTTGCCCAATAGCTCAGTCAGGGCACTGTCGCGCTCGTCCCTGGCCTCGCGACGTTTCCGCTCAAGACACTCGAGTCGGTCGGCCAGGTCATTCAAGGTCGCTGCGTGATCATCCCTGACCCTGGCGTCGGCCACCGCCATACCGAGATCATCGACGGCCTCAATTCCGATGCTGCCCAACAGCTCTCGAAGTCGGGTCGCTGCCTCCGCCACGGCGGCACCGAACTCCTCGCCCGCTCGACGGAGATCCTCGACGCGGACCTTGACGTCTGGCTGCAGCCTGTTGAACGTTGTCCGATCATCCAACAACCGGTCATCGACCGACAGAGCATCAATGGTCCGAGTCTTGGAGTCGATTTCATTGTCCAGCTTGGTAATCCGCTCCCCCGCATTCCGACACTCGACGCTGGCATCGGCATACTCTGTCAGCTCGGACGGCGAGAGGCGGTCACCTTCCCGGTCAACGGCTTCAAGTTCACGGCTTGCCTGATTGAGTCTGAGGACACTGCCGATGACGCGTCCGTTCTCCTCTGTCAGCTTCAATGCCTGAGAAGTAGCCGTAACCTCGTTACGGAGGTGTCGGTGCTTGGCCTCCAAATCCTGGACAGCTCCGCGTTGCGTCACGACGGCGCCCGCGCGGGTGAGTCGGCTTTCGCGGTCCGCGACGGCCCGGCAGTGCTCCTCCACCGCAAGACGTAATTGCACCTTCTTTGCGCGGCCGTCCGGCTTGAAGATTTTGTCGGCCTGGTCGGTGATCTCCTTGAGTACTTCGCGAGCGCTATGCCCTTCCCGAGCGGCGAAGATGATGTCGGCGAGGTCGCCGCTCCCGGCGAATACCTCGTTGCCGCCCCGCTGTAGATCGGAATGGTTGATGCCCAGACGTGTTCGCCACCACTGCGCGGTCAAGCGATTCTCTGGATTCCACGGTGCTAGGAACGCTGTCGCGAGATCGTCGGCGAACAGTCCGGTGGACTTGCGCACAACGGTACGAGACTGTCCGTGCACTGCGAGGACAGCATCGACCCGGAGCTGGGGCCGGCCTAATTCCGATGCGCGCGGGGTGCTTTTCGGAATGCCCCACAGAAAGTCGCTGAGCGCGTCAAGCGACGTCGACTTGCCTGCTTCATTGACTCCGAGAACTACTGTCACGCCGTCGCCGATATCGATACCGATATCGCGGCACCGGCCATAGGCCGTCAAGATCAGGCGTTCGATCCGCATCAGCTCTGCCGCTCCGCGAGTCGGGCGTCCAGTGCATCGCGCGCCCTGTCGAGCAGATCCCGCACCACCGCCGGATCGGAGAGATCGGCGGCGCTTCCCGCCACGCCACGGGCGATGTCTCGGATCTCACGGTCCAGTGCAGTTACGACGCGCCTGGCCCCCGCCTCGTCTGTTCCCAGCGCCGCCGCGGCCTCGTCCACCGCCGCCCTGAGTCGTTGCGCATCAGGGTCAGGCGCGGGCGGAGGCTGGACCCGCGCTGTAACTTTGTCCAGGACCACACCGACATCGGTGGCGATTGCGGTCATTTCGGCGTGCAGCCACTCAGCATCGGCCAGCCGACCCGCCAGCTTCGTCGTTCCGGTGATTTCCACCCGCACGATGACGGTCCGCCCCTCCGCTTCGTGGACCGTCTCGCGCATCCGATCCCGAGTGGCGACGGCTAGCTCGTCACTGTTCGCCATCCCAGCGGTATCGATCTCGATCCGGTCCCATCGGGCGACGTCGAGCGCCGCGAATGTCACCTGTGCCGGCGAGTCAGTCGTGAGTTCCACCACGAGTGCACCCTTAGCGCCGGTCTCCCTGGGGTTTCGGCCCTGAAGGTTGCCGCTGAAGTGCGCCGGGAATTCGCCGTCGACAACCGCGACTCTCTTGTGGATGTGCCCCAGTGCCAGGTAGTCGTAGCGCAGCGCCGCCAGATCTGCGGCAGAGCACGGCGCGTAGGTGTCGTGTTCGGGTGAACCGGTAGCGGCAGTGTGCAGCACCCCGATGTTCACCAGGTCGGGAATCCGGTGGGGGTAGGCGGCGGCGAGATTTTCCTGCACATCTCGAATCGCGTACCCCTGACCGTGCACCACGGCCCCGAGGTCGTCGAAGGTGATGCTCTCCGGCTTGTCGGTGGCCATCAGGTGGATGCCCGGCGGCAGGGTGAGCGAGCGGGTGATTTGGCTGGCGGCGTCGTGGTTCCCCGAGGCGATGACGACCGGAATGCCGGATTCCTTGAGCACGACCATCTGTTCGACGAAGAATTGCCCGGTGCTGAAATCGTGCCAGCTGCCGTCGTACAGGTCGCCGGCAATGACGAGCAGATCCGCCTTGCGATCCATCGTCAGGGCCACGAGGTTCTCCAGCGCGCGACGGGTGCTGCGCCGAAGTTCCTGCGCGTAGTCCTCACCTATCCGGCGGAGTCCACGCAGCGGGCTGTCCAGATGGATGTCGGCGGCGTGCACGACAAGCAAGGCAACCTCCATCGCGAGGAAAAACTGACCGGAACCCGGACGGCATCGCGAGTGTATGGCCGGCCACCGACAAGTCCTTGGACCTTGATCGGCAGGTCCGGGCGGCCGGGTGGCGACGTCATCCCGTGCGCCACACCCGGCGCATCAGTAACGCGAATGGGTGGGTGACATGGGTTCGAAAGCGATGGCACATGCGCTATCACGTCGCCGACTACCGTGGTCCCAGTGAGTGATCACCCCCGCACCCTGATCCTGCTGCGACACGCCAAGTCCGGATATCCCGACGGAGTTGCCGATCACGATCGTCCGCTGGCACCGCGCGGCATCCGAGAGGCTGGGTTAGCCGGCGATTGGCTGCGCGAGCATCTTCCCGGTATCGACACGGTGCTGTGCTCGACCGCGATCCGCACCCGGCAGACCTTCACGAAGCTGGGCGTCGACGCGCCGGTGCGCTACGTCGATCAGCTGTATGAAGCCACCCCGGGCGCGGTGCTCGATGAGATCAACGTCGTCGCCGAGAACGTCGCCACCTTGCTGGTGGTCGGCCACGAGCCGACGATGTCGCAGCTGGCACTCGGATTGGCCGGCGTCCGCGGCACCGACCCGCGGGTCGAAGCGCGCCTTGCCACGAAGTTCCCCACCTCCGGTATCGCCGTGCTGCGTGTCGACGGAGGCTGGCATGGCCTCGGACTCGGTGGTGCCGCACTGGTCGACTTCCACGTGCCCCGTTGATATTCGTCGTACCCAACTGCCAAGCCCCTCATGAAGGTCGATCTTCCAGCCCAGATCTAGAAGACCGTGGAATCTCACTATTGTCTCCTCCTTGGGACGTCCTCCCGCGCAACGACAGTGGATTTGCCCGCCGCCAGGCAGTTGGGTTTGCCCACCTGAAATCCCGCTGTACCGGATTCAGGCGACGAGCCAGCCTGGCTGCTTTGTGCCCAGCGATAGCGCCACCACGCCCCTCAGATCATCACCCGCGAGGCAGTGACTTCACTGCCATCAAAGTAATTTCTAGAACGAGTTCTATCTGCTGTCTGCCGTAGCTGATTACTACATATAATCACTAAAAATCGCGGTAGCCACTGGCATGCGCGAGATAATTGCATTAGCTGCATATCCCAGTAATGTAACAACCTTTCACCGACCGGTCAGCCGGCGCGCGCACCGGCTGACCGTAGTGCGGCAAACTCGTTAGAGGGCGTCGGCGGCCGCCTACCCGGTCCAAGAATTCACCTTCGTCGGTGCGCTCCACGCCACATCCAGCGGGTCGCAGCTACCGGGCAGCAGGTACGCCTCGTCTCGGTACCGCGGGCGAACCGTCAAGAGATGAGGGCCGTCACCACCGTCGCCGTTTCCTGTAGTGCTGCAGCGCCGATGTTGCCGATCGGCTCATCAAGCGCTACCAGCGGGAGCCATTGAACGAGTTCGGGCAGAACGGCGCCTTCTGGTTGTGCCACGGCGACGATCATCGCCATGGCGGCATCAGGGATCTGACCCGGGATGAAGGGACAAATGATGACGCGCCCGGTGTCGGCGACGAGGTGAAGCGAGTTCGACAGGACGACCACGTACAACTCGTGGTCGGTGTCCCGGCGGGGCACGATGTCGCCCGGGGCAATCACAAGCCAGCGGCTCGATTGGCCTGGTAGACCTTGTTCGCATAGGCGTTAATCTCAAGCGCGGGGACGGTCTGCGCCGTGTAGTTCTTCAGGGCCGCGCGTAAGTGCTCGGTGCGTAGCGCCTGCTCGATCAACTCCGATCGATTCAAGCCGGCAGCCTTGGCGTCCGCGTCCGCGGCCGCCAGTACGGCCCGGTCGATCGTTACCGATACCTTGCTCTTGGCCATCCACATATCCTACTTGAAGTAGGACAAAGCGGACTACGTCCCAGGGACCTGGAGCAGATCTGGGATTGCCCGCGCGACCGCTGGGGCGTCGACCAGGCCGAGGAATACCTGCGCTAACTTCAATGCGCCATCGAACGCGCGCGGCGCAACCACAATTGGGACGCGCCCGCGACGAGATCTGCTCCGGCTACCGCGAGCTTGCTTCGGGTCCCACAGGCTGTTCTATCGGAGTACCGCTGAAGACGTCGTCGACGTCGTGCGGATCCTGCATCACCGCATGGGCCTAGACCGCTACGTCTGACTGCTCCGTTACGAGTTGGTCGCGAGCGTCAGTTCCATCAACTTGACCGCCTGCTCGCACGCGTCGATCCCGGGGTTCTGCGGGTTGACCCACCAGCCGACCACGCCGGCGGCATCGCTGGCCACCCCGCACGAACCGTTCGGGTCGGCCGGCCGCATCACGATCGACGGCACGCCCACGATGGACTTGGTCTCGATCTGATATTGCAGGAACTCGGCGATCTTGCGCTCGTTGTCCAGGCTGCCCTGCTCGAACCAGAACCGGGTGATGTCGATCAGCCCCGCCGGGTTGGCCGCCTGCCAGCGGCAGATCGCGCCGACGAACGTGCTCTGGATATCCAGCGGATCGGCACCCACCGTCTTGGCCAGGATGTCGGTGGTCAGCACCTCACACTCCTTGAGGAGGTTGGGGTACTGCCGCTCGGAGTTGTTGTTGCGCGGGGTGTCGCCGGCGCCGGCCTTGACCGCGGTACCACCGACCTCGCGCGAACAACCCGTCGGCGCGATCAGCACCGCCAGCAGCGCCACCGTCGCGGCCAGTGCCCGGCGGTTCAGCGAGGCTCGACGAAGGAGAGGCGAAGCTGGGACCGCCGCATAAGCCCGGCGGCTCATTTGGAGTTCGCAATCGACTGGCGGGTCAGCTCTTTGGCGACGTCGCACGGATCCGGGAAGGGCTTCTGGGCGAAACTCACCGACCATTCGATGAAGTCATCCTTGAACTGGATACCGATCTCGCACAGGTTGTCGCCCATCGTCGGCGCGGTGCCGACCGCGATGAAGCCGCTGTGGCCGTCGATGTTGATGTCCTCCACCGAAGTGCGCGACACCTCCTCGGTCTTGCGTTCACGCCCGATGGGGCTGCCGCGGTACCAGGAGAAGGAGAAGTGCGGGCCCATGATCCCGCCCCGGGCCAGCCACTGGCAGCCCACCGAATTCTGCGCGGTGTTGACCAGACCGGACACCCTGGTCAAGTTGCCGACGGTCTCGTCACTGATGCCCCCGCACTGCGGGAAGGACGGCCCGTGACTGCCCTGCTCGGACGCGGTCGCCGAGGACGGGCCGGACTGGGCTTCGGTCGAGCCGGAGTCGGAACACCCGGCGACCATCGGTAATACAACAGCGACCGCCAGGGCCGGAACCGTCAGTGTGAGCCGCACACGATGCACTGTAGCGGCACCACCGCCGGTCAACCACGACACACCGGGTGACCAGTCGGTTTGTGTCGCCCGGCGTCCGCCGCCGCCGCGCCTGGCCCACACGGATGTGCGACAGTAACCCCATGCTTCTGGCGCTGCTGCGCTGCTACATCAGGCCCTACCGCTGGCCGATCGCGGCAGTGATGATGTTGCAACTGATCAGCACGCTCGCGTCGCTGTACCTGCCGACCGTCAACGCCACGATCATCGACGACGGGGTGGTCCGCGGCGACACCGCGGTTATCGCGCGCCTAGGCGCGGTGATGCTGGGCGTCACCGGCCTGCAGGTGCTGTGCGCCGTCGCGGCGGTCTACTACGGCGCGCGCGCCGGGACCGGCCTGGGCCGCGACCTGCGCCGGGCGGTGTTCGGCCAGGTGATCGCGTTCTCCGAAAGTGAAACCACGCGGTTCGGGACGCCGACGCTGTTGACCCGCACCACCAACGACGTCCGCCAGATTCAGCTGGTGATGCAGCTCGGGACCACCGTGCTGGTCGCCGCGCCGATCATGAGCATCGGCGGGGTGCTGATGGCGGTACACCAGGACGCCGGACTGTCCTGGCTGCTGGCGGTGAGCGTGCCGGTTATGGCGGTGGCCAACTATGCGATCGTGGCGCGGATGCTGCCGTTGTTCCGCCGCATGCAGATGTTGATCGACAACATCAACCGGGTGCTGCGCGACCAGCTCACCGGGATCCGGGTGATCCGTGCGTTCGCCCGCGAACCCGTCGAACGGGACCGGTTCGACCGCGCCAACCGGGCGCTGTCAGACACCTCGCTGACCGTCGGCAACCTACAGGCGCTGATGCTGCCAGCCACCACGCTGACCATCAACGCTTCCAGCGTCGCGCTGATCTGGTTCGGCGGGCTGCGCATCGATGCCGGAGCGATGCAGGTCGGTTCGCTGATCGCATTCCTGTCCTATTTCATGCAGATCCTGATGGCGGTGTTGATGGCCACCATGATCCTGGCGATCCTGCCGCGCGCCTCGGTGTGCGCCGAGCGGATCACCGAGGTGCTGTCCACCGAACCGGCGATCGGCACCCCCGCGCACCCGGTGTCGCCGCCGGCCGCGACCGGCGTGGTCCGGTTGACCGACGTCGGCTTCAGCTATCCCGGCGCCGACCGCGCGGTGCTGCACGACGTGTCGCTGACCGCGCTGCCCGGTACTACCACCGCGGTGGTCGGCTCGACCGGCTCGGGAAAGTCGACCCTGGTGTCGCTGATCTGCCGACTGCGCGACGTGACCGACGGCGCGGTGCTCATCGACGGCATAGACGTGCGCGACCGCGACCCTGAGCAGTTGTGGGCGGGTATCGGGCTGGTGCCCCAACGCGGCTACCTGTTCTCCGGCACCGTCGCCGACAACCTGCGCTACGGCGCCCCGGCGGGTGTGACGGTCAGCGACGAGCAGATGTGGGAGGCGCTGGCGGTGGCCGCCGCCGACGATTTCGTGGCAGCCCACCGCGACGGGCTGGCGATGGCGGTGGCTCAGGGCGGGATCAACCTGTCCGGCGGCCAGCGGCAACGACTGGCGATCGCGCGGGCAGTGATCCGCCGGCCCTCGATCTACCTGTTCGACGATGCGTTCTCGGCGCTGGACACCCACACCGATGCGCGGGTGCGCGCGGCCCTGCGCGAGGTCGCCGCCGATGCAACGGTGATCATCGTGGCGCAGCGGATCTCCACGGTCGCCCAGGCCGATCAGGTGATCGTCATTGACGATGGACGGGTGGTCGGCGCGGGAACCCACCCAGAGTTGCTGGCCGGCAGCCCCACCTACGCCGAGTTCGCCCAATCCCAGTCGGTGACCGCCGGGGTAGGTGATCCGCCATGACAGGACCGGCGTCGGACCGGACCGGGACACGGGCCGGCGATTTCTCCAAGACCGCCATCCGCCTGGCCCGGCGGCTGCGCCCACAACGCCGACTGATCGCCGCGGTCATCAGCCTGTCGCTCGGCGGCATCGCGATCGGTGTGGCCGGACCGCGAATCCTTGGTCACGCCACCGATCTGGTGTTCAACGGCATGATCGGCCGCGGTCTGCCAGCCGGGATGACCAAACAGCAGGCCGTCGAGATGGCGCGCGCCGCCGGCCAGGGCACCTACGCCGACATGCTGTCCGGGATGGACGTGGTGCCCGGCGCCGGCATCGATTTCGGCGCGGTGGCGCACATCCTGATGCTCGCGATAGGACTGTATCTGGTTGCGGCGCTGATGATCTGGACGCAGGCAAGGCTGATCAACGTGATTCTGCAACGCACCCTGCAGGCACTGCGCCGCGATGTCGAGGAGAAGATCCACCGACTGCCACTGCGCTACTTCGACAACCAGCAACGCGGCGAGTTGCTGAGCCGGGTCACCAACGACGTCGACAACACCGCGACGTCGGTCTCGATGACGATCAGCCAATTGTTCAGCTCCGTCCTGACCGTGCTGGTGGTTTTGGCGATGATGGTGTCGATCTCGCCGCTGCTGGCCGCCATCACGCTGCTCGGCGTGCCGGTGTCACTGCTGGCGGTGCGGGCGATCACCCAGCGCTCGCAGCGACTGTTCGCCGCGCAGTGGGCGGCCACCGGGCAGCTCAACGCCCACATCGAGGAGACCTACAGCGGTTTCACGCTGGTCCGGACGTTCGGCCACCGGGACTGGGCACAGCAGCGATTCGACGACTGCAACGACGCCATGTACCGGGCCGGGTTCGGCGCCCAATTCCTCTCCGGCCTGGTGTCACCGGCGACCGGGCTGATCGCCAGCCTCGGCTACGTCGCGGTCGCGGTGATCGGCGGAGTGCAGGTGGCCACCGGGCAGATCACCTTGGGCAGCATCCAGGCGTTCATCGCCTATGTCCGCCAGTTCAACCAACCGCTGGGGAACCTGGCGTCGCTGTACAACATGCTGCAGTCCGGGACGGCCAGCGCCGAGCGGGTGTTCGCGTTCCTCGACGAGCCCGAAGAGTCGCCGTCTGCAGCGGTGCCGGTGTCGGTCAATGGCTCTGGCCCGCACGGCCGGGTGGAGTTCCGCGACGTGCACTTCGGCTATCGCCCCGGCGTGCCGGTGATCGAGGGCCTGTCGCTAGTGGTGGAGCCCGGCAGCACCGTGGCGATCGTCGGACCGACCGGGGCGGGCAAAACCACCCTGGTCAACCTGCTGATGCGGTTCTACGACGTCGACCGCGGGCAGATCCTGATCGACGACGTCGACATCACCACGGTGGACCGGTCCGTGCTGCGCTCGGCGATCGGGATGGTGCTGCAGGACACCTGGTTGTTCACCGGCACGATCGCCGACAACATCGGCTACGGACGGCCGGACGCCGGCGAAGACGAGATACTCGACGCCGCGCGTGCCGCCCACGTCGACCGCTTCGTGGACGCCCTGCCGAACGGCTACGCGACCCGGCTCAGTGACGACGGGGCCGGTATCAGCGCCGGGGAGAAGCAGCTGATCACCATCGCCCGCGCTTTTCTGGCCCGTCCACAACTGCTCATCCTCGACGAGGCGACCAGCTCGGTGGACACCCGAACCGAACTGCTGATCCAGCGGGCGATGCGGGAATTACGCAGGGAACGGACCAGTTTCATCATCGCCCACCGGCTTTCGACGATCCGCGACGCGGACCTGATCCTGGTGATGCAGGCCGGCCGGATCGTCGAACAGGGCACCCACACCGAACTGCTGGCCCGGCGCGGGGCGTACTGGGCGATGGCCGAAATCGGTTGAGTCGGAGTCCGAATCACCCATTGCCCACCGGCGGTCACAGGCGTAAATTCGACAGCGAAGCAGGCCCGGCATGACCGAACCGAAGAGCTGGTCCAGTGGGTGAAAGCCAGCCGCGCAGGAAGTGTAAGACGCCCCCCATGTCAGCCGGGCCTGCCCTATTGCGCTGAGTGCCGAGCGCGGAACAGATTCACCTCGTCCTTGATGCCCTTGAGGTGCCGCCCCCCGGCGAACGACCACCGGAAAGCGGCGGATTCGGTCAGCGCCACCCGCACCGGCTCGGTGACCAGCACCGTGCCCGGCCGCGCCACCCCGGTCACCCGGCTGGCCAGGTTCACCGGGCTGCCGAACCAGTCACCGACCCGGCTCACCGCCTCGCCGGATGCGATACCGGCGCGCAGCCGCGGCATTTTGTCGTCCGCTTCGGCCGCCTCGATCAGCTTCAGCACCGCCTCGACCATTGGCGCCGGATCGGGGCAGACGAACATCACCGCGTCACCGATGGTCTTGATGAACCGCACCGGCGGAACCGCGATGTCACGCCCCAGGACGGCCAGCCGATCGGCGAGCCGAACCAGTTCTTCGGGCGGCACCATCTCACCGAGCCGGGTGAACCCGACCAGGTCGGCGAACGCAACGGTGACCTGTCGCGCGCCCGGTAGCGGTGCGCCCGCCAAGCGCTCGCCGGCGTTGACGGCGTCGATGTCGAGTTGATGGCGCAACTGCATCAGCAGCATGTCCTCGACGAATGAGCCCAGCAATGGAGCCAGCGCGGCCACCATCTGCTGGGACCGCTGTGCGATCTCCAACTCGGTGGCGCCCGGCTTCACGATTGCGGCGAGCATCGTGGAACGCATCACGTCGGCGGCGTGCGAAAACCCGTCGGCCAGTACGCGCAGCGTCTGCAAGGCATGTTCGGCGTCAATGCCGGTGTCCATGAAGCGGCGCGCGTGCTCAGCGATGCTGCCGTCGGCGCGCATCTGCACCGGGGCGTCGGGATCGTCCACCCAGGGCAGTCCGACCGCGCGCTGCAGCCGCTGCAGTAACTCCAAGTCGACGCCGGCGGATTCGCTGATCTGGCGCGCCGAGACATAACTGCCGTCGTCGCCGATCAGCCGGCGTGAGGCCAACAGCATCGGCGAAACCGAGCTGCGAATCTCCTCGGCTGTGATGCCCTGCCCCAGCAGCCATTCGATCAGGTCGGCGCGTTCGGCGCGCACGGCACCGTGCAGCCCGTTGAGCAGGTCTTCGTGATCGGCTTTCGGCATCCCATCAAGGTAGGGCACGGTCCGGGGCAGACTGCTGCTATGGGCGACCTGTTCGACGTGTTGACCGAGACCCGGCTGCGCGCACGCAACACGATCAAGTGGAACCACTTCGGCCCCGACGTCTTGCCGTTGTGGATCGCCGAGATGGACTTCCCCACGGCACCACCGGTGCTGGACGCGGTGCGCAGCTGCGTGGCCAACGAAGAATTCGGCTATCCACCGCTGGATTCCGATGTGCTGCCGGTGGCGGCGGCGCGGTGGTGCGCGCACCGCTACGGCTGGCCCGCCCGCCCGGAGTGGGTGCGGGTGGTGCCCGACGTGCTCAAGGGCATGGAGGTGGTCATCGGGTTCCTCACCCGCCCCGAGAGCCCGGTGGTGCTGCCGGTTCCGGCTTATATGCCGTTCTTCGACCTGCTGCAGGTCTCCGGCCGGCAGCGGGTGGAAATACCCATGTCACAACAGGATTCCGGTCGGTACGTAATGGACCTGGACGCGCTGGACGAGGCGTTCGCCGCCGGTGCCGGGTCGCTGATTCTGTGTAATCCGAACAATCCGCTGGGCACCGCGTTCAGCGCCGGGGAACTGCGCGCGATCGTCGACATCGCCGCCCGCCACGGTGCCCGGGTGATCGCCGACGAGATCCACGCCCCGCTGGTCTACGACCGGCCCCACGTCGCGGCCGCCTCGGTCTCCGACGTCGCCGCCGACACCGTCATCACGCTGATATCGGCATCCAAGGGCTGGAACCTGCCCGGCCTGATGTGCGCCCAGGTGATGCTGTCCAACCAGCACGATGCCGACGAGTGGGATCGGATCAACATGCTGCACACGATGGGGGCCTCCACCGTCGGCATCCGCGCCAATATCGCCGCCTACACCGACGGCGGCGACTGGCTGGATCAACTGCTGGCCTATCTGCGGGACAACCGTGATCACCTGACCCGCACCCTGCCCGCCGCGGTGCCGGGGTTGCGGATCAGCAATCCGCAGGCCACCTACCTGGCCTGGGTGGATTTTCGAACCCTGGAACTGCCGGCCGAACCGGCCGAATACCTGCTGGCCAACGCGCGGGTGGCACTGAGCCCGGGTATCCCGTTCGGCGGCGGTGCCGGTTTCGCGCGGCTGAATTTCGGCACCACCCGGGCGATCCTGGACCGGGCGATCGAGGCGATGGCGCCGGCGCTGCGTTGAACGGTTAGCGTGGCGTGATGTCCTGTGTGTTCTGTGCCGTGGCGGCCGGCGACGCCCCGGCCGTGCGCATCTACGAGGACGACGAGTACCTGGCATTCCTCGACATCCGGCCGTTCACCCGCGGCCACACTCTGGTAGTCCCCAAGCTGCACACTGTCGACCTGACCGACACCGCGGCCACGACGCTGGCCGGCATGCTCGCGGTCGGTCAGCGGATCGGCCGGGCGGCGCGGGCCTCTGGTTTGCACGCCGACGGCAACAACCTGGTGATCAACGATGGCCGGGCGGCCTTTCAGAGCGTGTTCCACATCCACCTGCACGTGATGCCCCGGCACAACGGCGACAAGCTGTCGTTCGCCAAGGGTGTGGTGTTGCGACGCGACCCGGACCGGGAGCGCACCGGGGCGATCCTGCGGGCTGCGCTGGCACGGTTGGACACTGCTGCGCCAGACTGAGGTATGGACCATCTCCCCACGATCGAAAAAATAGGCGTCCGAGTGCTCGGTCTCCACGACCTGATCTACCGCCGGACCGGAGGCTGGGTCGGCCACCGAATACCGGGTCTGCCGCCCAGCCTGATGCTGCACACCGTCGGCGCGAAAACCGGCAAGTCGCGCACCTCGACGTTGAGCTACGCCCGCGACGCGGATGCGTACCTGATCGTCGCGTCGATGGGCGGCGCTCCCCGCTCCCCCGGCTGGTACCACAACCTCAAGGCGCACCCGGAGGTCGAGATCAACGTCGGACCCAAACGGTTCGGCGTCACCGCGCAGCCCGTACTGCCCGATGACCCGGACTATGCCCGGCTGTGGCGGATCGTCAACGCCAACAATGCCGATCGCTACGACGGCTACCAGCGCCGCACCTCCCGGCCGATCCCGATCGTGGTGCTCACCCGGCGTTAAACGCAGCATCGTCCACTTAACCGGCTGCATTTCTGCCAATTAATCCCACTTGTCCGTTGTTCAGCGATTACTCAGATAGTATTTTGGCGATGATCGCACGCCTCTAAGTGGTGCGCCCGGCAGGGTTCGCCCGCTAAACGGACGAGGTGGGGCGATGAGCCGACGACATAATCCTCAGCCTCATCGCCGGCGCGGGGTGCGCACCGTGATCGGGGCCTTCCTGGCCGCCGGGACCATCGGGGCCTTCGGGTTGGGTCCGCTTGCGGCCGCACCACCGGCGCGGGCCGACTCGATGGACCTGGACTGGCTGGTCGAGCTGTTCACGCCGGCGGCGGGCGTGGCCGCCGATTCGAACCCTTTCGACGCCTCTGCCCTGTTCGGTCTCGACTTCTACACCGCGCTGCACACGCAGGTCCAAGTCTGGATCACCAGCCCGCTCGGCCTCCAGATCGACACCACCATCAACCAGTTCGCCGGGTCGTATGTGATCGGCAACGGCCTCGACGGGACGGCAGACAACCCCCACGGCGGAGCCGGCGGTCTGTGGTTCGGTGACGGCGGCGACGGATACGACCAGATTCTCGCCGGGTACATCGGCGGCAACGGCGGGTCGGCCGGAATGTTCGGCGACGGCGGTGCCGGGGGTGACGGCGGAGCCGGTGCCGCGGGTGGCATCGGCGGCGACGGCGGAACGATCATGGGCAACGGCGGCGCCGGCGGAGTCGGTGGCGCAGCTGTGTACGGCGGTGTCGGTGGGGCCGGCGGCGACGCACTCGCCTGGTTCTTCGGCGACGGCGGTGCAGGCGGAACTGGCGGGGCCGGCGTAGTCGGAGCTGCCGGGGCCGTGGGTGCCAGCGGCGGCACGGGCGGTGCCGGCGGCGCCGGCGGTGCGAGCCTGTCAGCGCAGTTCGGTGACGGCGGCCGGGGCGGTGCCGGCGGGGCCGGAGGCACAGGCGGCGCAGGCGGGGCCGGCAGCGACGGCCGCGCCGGAGATTTCACCCTCAATGAGGGCAACGGCGGCAACGCGGGCGACGGCGGATACGGCGGGACCGGCGGCCAGGGCGGTAACGGCGGGGCCGGCGGTGCATCAGCTCACGGCGCCGCAGGTGAGAACGGCAATGGCGGCGCCGGCGGCTCGGGTGGCGCTGCCGGCGTGGGCGGAACCGGCGGAGTCGGAGCGGCGGGCACGGCCGCCCACCTTGACGGCGGGGCCGGTGGCAACGGCGGCAATGCCGGCGGAGCAGGAGCGGGCGGCGCGGGCGGCAGCGCCGGGACCGGCGGTCTGGCCGGAAGCGGCACCGACGGTGTTGCCGGAGGAGCCGGGCTGGCCGGACGCAGCGGCGGCAACGGTGGAGACGGCGGGGCCGGCTTTGCCGCCACCGGCGGAGTCACCGGCTCAGGCGGCGCCGGCGGTAACGGCGGCAACGGCGGCGTGCACGGCGACGGAGGCAACGGCGGCGCGGGCGGAGCAGGCGGACTCGGCAAGGACGGCAGTGACGCTACCGGGGCCGGTGTCACCGGTGGAGCCGGCGAGCAGGGCGGCACCGGCGGTATAGGCGGCGCGG
>JBDTEP010000205.1:0-7146 GCA_039922455.1 Mycobacterium sp.
TGCGCGCGGTGTCGGCCACCGGCGGGGTGATCACCAGTGCCGGAGTCGTGTTGGCAGCGGTGTTCTGCGTCCTCGGGGTGCTGCCGCTGATCGTGTTGACTCAGCTGGGCATCATCGTCGGACTCGGTATCCTGCTCGACACGTTCGTCGTTCGCACGCTGGTGATTCCGGCACTGTTCTCGTTGATCGGTGACCGGGTTTGGTGGCCCAGCTTTCCGCGGCGTCGGTCGGTGTCGGCGGCCACGCCAGATCGCCGTGAGCGGACGTAGGTTGATCCCCATGCTCGAAGAGACCGCCGCGCAGTTCGCCGATCGCGTCATGGGCGCAATCGACGGTGCCAGCCTTGCGTTGCTGATCAGCCTGGGACATCAGAGCGGGCTGTTCGATGTGCTGGCCGGTCTGTCGTCGGCTACCAGTGCGCAGATCGCCGAATCGGCCGGGCTCAACGAGCGCTACGTCCGGGAATGGCTCGGCGGGCTGACGGTCGCGCAGGTGGTCGACTACGACCCGGCCACCATGACCTACCGACTGCCCGAGCACCGGGCCGTCGCGCTGACCCGGGCTGCCGGTCTGGGCAATCTGGCGCGGATCGCCCAGTACATTCCGTTACTGGCCGAGGTGGAGCAGCAGATCCTCGGGTGCTTCCGCGATGGCGGTGGCCTGGGCTACGACCAATATCCGCGCTTTCACGCGGTGATGGCCGAGCGCAGCGGCGAGGTCTTCGACCATGCGCTTGTCGACGACGTGCTGCCACTGGTCGACGGGCTGCCGGAGCTGCTGCGGTCCGGGGTTGATGTCGCTGATTTCGGTTGCGGCAGTGGGTATGCGATCAACGTGCTGGCGCAGGCGTTCCCCGCGAGCCGATTCACCGGCATCGATTTCTCGGCGGAGGCGGTCGGGCGCGGCACGCAGGAGGCGGCGCGGCGCGGCCTGACCAACACCAGCTTTGAGGCCCGGGACCTGGCCGCGCTGGTGCGGTCAGAAACCTACGACGTGATCACCGTTTTCGACGCGATCCACGACCAGGCTCAGCCGGCCCGGGTGCTGGCGAACATCTTTGCCGCCCTGCGACCCGGCGGCATCCTGCTGATGGCCGACGCGAAAGCCTCCAGCCTCCTGGAGGACAACGTCGGAATCCCGAGATACACCTACCGCTATGCCGTATCGCTGATGCACTGCATGCCGGTGTCGCTGGGCTTGGACGGCGCCGGCCTGGGCACGATGTGGGGCCGGCAGGTCGCGGTGGCCATGCTTGGCGACGCAGGATTCACCGACGTCGAGGTGGCTGAGCTTGAGTCGGACCCCTCGAACTACTACTACCTGGCCCGCAAGTCCTGACCAACCAAACATCCCAGACCTTAAGCGGCCTGGGATGTTTGGTTTCGTCGGTCAGTTCGGCCGGCTGTTCCTCAGAGGCCGAGGAAGGCGTCGCCCGGGTCCAGCGGCATGGCGGCGTCGATACCGCCGAACATCGAATCCAGATCGAAGTTCCCCCACGGCGTCACCAGGGTGTCGATGATGGTGCTGGCGGCGCCATCGACGCCCGGGATCGCGGTGTAGATGTTCTCGATCCCACCGCCGAGGTTGAAGACGTCATAGACCGACCCGACCGCCGGCAGGTCCGACGCGGACTGACCGGTGGCCGCGGTGACAGTGTCGATGGTGAATTCCGTGTTGGTGAAGCCCAACAGGTTGGTCACATTCTCAGAGGTGGTGACGCTGCCGATCTCGGTGGCGCTCGCTCCGGTGCCGTCGTAGAGGTTGAAGTCCTGCGGCGCCAGCGGGAGGTTCAAGAAGCTCCCAAGGCTGAGCACGCCGCCGCCGAGATTCAACAGCGGCGGTGCGCCGATCACCTGATAGACCGTGTCATAGCCCTCACCTCCGGCCGCCAGCGTGGGGTCGAATGTGGTTCCGTCGATCGCGAAGGCCTGCGAACCGCCGGCGGCGGTAACCGCCTCCAGACCGGTGAAGGCGTCGCCCGGCTGCAGCGGGTTGGCCGCGTTGACGCTGCCGAACAGCGAGTCGAGGTTCATGCTGCCGAACGGCGTCACGAGGGTGTCGGTGACGGTGCCGCTGGTGACGGTGCCGTCGGCGGCGGTGACATCCGGGGTGGCGGTGTAGACATTCTCCCAGCCGCCGCCGAGGTTGAACGCGTCCAACACCGTTCCGGTCGCCGGCAGGTCCGCGGCGGACCCACCGTCGGCGGCGGTGCCACCGGTGACGATGAGCTGCGTATTGGTCATCCCCAGCAGGTTCGTCACTTCCTCGCCGGTGGTGATGGTGCCGAGGTTCGACCCGGTTCCGCCGAGGACGGTGAAGCCTTGGGTGACGAGATTGCCGCCTTCAAGGGGATCGCTGAGGGCCGCGCCGCCGATGTTGAGCAGCGGCGGCGCGCCGACGATCGAGCCGACCGGATCAAAGCCCTCACCGCCGGCCGCCAGGGTGGGGTCCAGGGTGTAGCCGCCGATGCTGAAGGCGTCTTTGCCGACGGAGCTGTCGCCGATCTCCAGCCCGGTGAAAGCGTCGCCCGGCTGCAGAGGGTTGGCGGCGTTGATCCCGCCGAACAGCGAGTCGAGGTTGGTGCTGCCGTACGGCGTCACGAAGGTATCGGTGACGGTGCCCTTGGCGCTTCCGACGTCCGGGGTGGCGGTGTAGACGTTCGCATACCCGTTGCCGAGGTTGAAGACGTCGTAGACCGATCCCACGGTCGGCAGAGCCGAGCCGTCGCCGGCGGGAAAGCCAGCGCTGACATGGAATTCTGTGTTGGTGAAGCCCGCCAGGTTCGTGACGGTCTCACCGGCGTCGATGCTGCCGAGGTCGGTGCCGCTGGGGCTGTAGACCTCGAAGTACTGGGGGGCGGTATCGAGGGCGCCGCCACCGATTGATGCTCCGCCGAGGGTCAACAGTGGCGGAGCAGTGCTAAGTGGGATGACAGGGGTGAAGCCTTCGGTCTCGACGCCGCTGGGGGGGAGGTGATCTTGGGCGCCGGGAACGCCGTTGACGGGAGCCACGGTGAACGGGTCGAAGGTGTAGCCGCCGATGGTGAAGGCGTCCGCGCCGGTGGCGCTGGGGTCCGCGCCGGTATCGGCGGCGGCGACGGCTGCCTGCAGGAAGCCCGCGGTCAGCAGACCACTTCCGGCGGCCAAACCAGTCAGTATCAAGCGACGATGCATATGTAGCGCTCCTAGCGACTCGTGTTGAGTGCTGCAGGTGAGGAAGACGTGCAGCACTTGTTACTCGTGAGTAACTTCGCCTGAAGCTACTGATAGGCAACTTGTTTTCAAAGGAAAATCTTTAGTTGATATGAGGTTCGCAGCCAGTAGGCAGGTATCTACCAGGCGACAGCTGAGCCGGATGGCGATGCGGTGACGCCCAAAGTCGCAGTTCAATGTGGCTTTTTGGCGGCCCAGCCTTCGTGCATGACCTGAACCTGTCTCGTCTCGGCACTCAGGGAGATTTCAGTGCCTCGACATCGCGGCCTTGCCGGCCGAGCGCGAGGGTGAGTTCAAGCACGGTGGCGGGGTCGTCGAGTTTGTCTCCGTAGCATTCGCGGAGTTGGCCGACGCGGTAGCGGACCGTTTGTGGATGCACGAAGAGCGCCGCTGCGACGTTGTCCCGCCGGCCGTGGTGCAGCAGCCATGCCCGCAGGGTTTCGACGAGCTTGTCTTTGACCGCGGGCCTCAGATTATCTAGCGGCGCAAGAACTTTAGCGCGCAGGTCGGCCAGCGCGTCGCTGTCGGCGCCCAGTACCAGATCGACCAAGCAAGCGTCGGTGTCGAGGGGCGTGTCGAACCCCAGGTCCAGGTCGATCGTCCGCAGCACCCGGTGTACCGAGGTTGCGACGTCCATCCAGGCCCGGGCCGGGCCGATCACGGCGCGCCGGCCGGCCAGCGCTGCGGTCAAGACGGACCGCGCCCGGCCCACGGCGCCGGGGACCAGCAGGACCGTCATCGAGTTGCCGCCCGGATCGCGATAGTCGTCGGGCAGTCGCAGGGCGCGCGCATCGAGCAGCCCGACGACGCCGCGTTCCTGGCTGACCGGCAGCGCTACCGCGGTCAGGGTGTGCGGCGGCAACCAATCGGCGCGTTCGGCCGCCACGGCGAGTTCCTCCGGTCCGGCCGCGGCGAGCAACTGCAACGCCAGCTGTTCACGGTTGCGTTGACGGGCCAGGCCGGTGACCGCCAACTCGTCGCCGTGTCCGGACACACTGAACGCCGAGAGCTGGTCGATGTAGGCGAACACCAGCTCGGCGAAGACCGCCAGCACATCACCGGCCAACCCGTGGGCGACGGCGATCGCGCTCAGGTCACGCCACGCGATTCGAGCTCCGACCCGGTAGGCGGCCAGCAGGACATCGGTGGAGCGGCCGTTGCGGGCTTCACCTCGACCGAGCGTGTAGGCGCCGTCGAGAGCCGGACCGATGGACGTGGCGGTCTCGGCGGCCGCATGCGGCTCGGTGGCCCCCCGAAGGAACCCCTGCAGCGCCTGCTGCACCGCTTTTTCGATGCTGCGACCCATCGTGCCGCTGAACGCGTCGGTGTAGCTGGGCACCTCGGCGACGACGGCGGCGACCGTGCGTTCGGCAACCGAGGGCAGCGCCGACCACATCGCCGACAGCACTGTCTCCGGAAGCTGCAGTTGCGTCGACGTCATTTATTGTTCACAAACGATAAATTACGTTCAGTACTTCACGCGGCATGGTCAAGACTTTACCTCGATCGATCATCCACCATGGAGACATGACGATCACCACGCCAGCAAGCATCCCGGTCGGCCGAATCCGCGACCAGCTGCGCAAGCTCGCCGAGTTGGTCACCACACCGTTGGTCCCCGAAGACTTCCTCGACCTGCTGCGGCCGCTGCACAGCGGCACCGATCTGCGCGGTCGCATCGCGACCATTGAGCCCGAGACACCCGACGCCGTTACCGTGCGCATCCGCCCCGGGCGCGGTTGGCACACCCCGGTCGCCGGCCAGTACGTGCGGATCGGCGTCGACATCGACGGAGTGCGGCGGTGGCGAACCTATTCGGTGACGACCCCTGCCGATTCCGGCGGCTGCTTCACCATCACCGTCAAAGCGGTGCCGGACGGCTTGGTCTCCACACACTTGGTCCGCGCGGCACGGGTAGGGACCGTGGTGCAACTCGACCAGGCGGCCGGCGACTTCGTCCTCCCGAACCCGCGGCCGGCCAAGACGCTGTTTGTGACCGCCGGCAGCGGCATCACCCCGGTGATGGCCATGCTGCGCCAGTCCCTGCACGAACTGGCCGACGTCGTGTTGGTGCACTGCGCCCCCACGGCCGCGGACGCCATCTTCGGCGACGAGATCCGCGCCCTGGCCACCCGTGGGCCGCTTCGGCTCGTGGAGATTCACACCCGAACCCACGACAGGCTCACCCCTGACGCCCTAGCCGCCCTGGTTCCCGACCTCGCTGAACGGCACACCTGGGCATGCGGCCCGGCGGCACTGCTCGACGCGCTCGAAGCGCACTACGCCGCTGCGGGGCGCCCGGATCGGCTGCACACCGAACGATTCCAGGCCGCCGTGATCGCCACCGATGCCGCCGTTGCTGGCGGCACCGTCACCTTCGGCCGGTCTGAGACCACCGTGGACGCCGACGGCGCAACCAGCCTGCTCGACGCCGGCGAGAACGCCGGAGTGCTGATGCCGTCGGGCTGCCGGATGGGCGTGTGTTTCGGCTGTGTGGTCCCGCTGCGCCACGGCGCGGTGCGCGACCTGCGCAACGGTGACTTCACCTCTGCCAATCCCGGCGACGGCGTACTGGTGCAGACCTGCGTCTCGGCGGCCGCCGGGCATTGCGAACTCGACGTCTGAACACCTCAACCACACGTAGGAGGCCTACGACATGACCGCATTACAGAAAAAGCCGACCAGCCCCATCGCCCATCTCAGCGACGAGGACATCGACAACCTGGGCCGCGAACTCGACGCTATCCGCGCTACGGTCCTGGCCAGCCGCGGGGAACGCGACGCCGCCTACATCCGCAGGGTGATCGCCACCCAGCGCGGCCTGGAAGCCACCAGCCGCCTCGTGTTGCTGGTGTCGGTGTTCCCGCCCGCCTGGCTGGTCGGCACCACCGGCCTGGCCGTGGCGAAGATCCTGGAGAACATGGAGATCGGGCACAACGTGATGCACGGCCAGTGGGACTGGATGCGCGACCCAAAAATTCACTCCACCACCTGGGAGTGGGACAACGCCTCCCCGGCGCAAGGATGGAAGCACTCCCACAACGAGCTGCACCACACCTACACCAACGTGCTCGGCAGGGACGGCGACCTCGGCTACGGCATCATGCGCGTCGACGAAGACCAGCCCTGGCACCCGTTCCATCTGGGCCAACCGCTGTGGAATTTCCTCAACGCCTGCCTGTTCCAGTACGGCATTGCCGCCTACGACCTCCAACTCGGAAAGAACCTACGTAAAGACCGCCGCAGCAACCCGAAGTTCCGCAGCCAGGCCGGCGCCACGCTGCGCAAGATCGGCCGTCACGCCACCCGCGACTACCTGGTTCATCCACTGCTGTCGGGTATCTCGGCGCCGACAACCCTGGCCGCCAACCTCACCGCGAACCTCGTCCGCAACCTGTGGACGCATTCGGTCATCATGTGCGGGCACTTCCCCGAAGGGGTGCAGACCTTCGAGTACCACTCCATCGACGGCGAGACCCGCGGCCAGTGGTACCTACGGCAGATGCTCGGCTCGGCCAACATCAGCGGCAGCAACCTGACCCATCTAATGAGCGGCAACCTGTCCTTCCAGATCGAGCACCATCTCTTCCCCGACCTGCCCAGCAACCGCTACCAGGAGATTGCGCCCCAGGTCGCCGAGCTGTTCGACCGCTACGGCCTGACGTACACCGCCGGACCGCTGTACCGCCAGGTGGCCTCGGCGTGGCGCAAGGTCATCCGGCTGTCGCTACCCAACGGCCTGCTGGGCTCCGGTCAACCCGATCGATCCGAGGCCGCCGCAGCGGCGTAGCCCACGGGGGTCGACTCCCCTTGTCTGTCACGGGTTTCGGGCATGTGGTGTTGCGCCCGGCTATCAGCGACAACTGCTGCGGCGGACGGGACGGGACTTGTCGCTGTAAGCCGGGCAAACATCCTGCCGTCCGGTGGTGGGACG
>JBDTEP010000206.1:0-8229 GCA_039922455.1 Mycobacterium sp.
CGCTTGTGGTAGCCGGTCTTGTTCTTGAACTTGTGGATGCGAATCTTGGGGCCCTTGATGTGCTCCAGCACCTCACCGGTGACCGCGACCTTCGCCAGCTTGGCGGCGTCGGTGGTGACGGTGCTGCCGTCCACGACCAGCGCGACCGGCAGCGAGACCGAAGCACCCGGCTCGAACTCGAGCTTCTCGACCTTGAGCACGTCACCGACGGCAACCTTGTACTGCTTGCCGCCGGTTTTGACGATTGCGTACGTCGCCATCGTTGGTGTCTACCTCTACTTCTCGAGTACTTCTCGGATGCCGCTCGCAGCGCACGCCATCGGGACTTACGCAGCTGGTTGGGGTTCTGTCCGCCGAGCCGGGGTCGTTTCCGCCTGGCGACAACTGGTCTAGGGTACTTGACCAGCAACTAAGGGGTCAAACCGGCCTTCCTACGCCTTCCTCAGCAGGGCGGACCCGCCGGGCGGGCCGCGGCGCGCCGCCGCCGGGGACGTTCAGCGGCCGGTACCGCGACGACTATGTCCTGGTCGGACTGGTAGGAGTCGTCATCATCGACGTCCTCGTCGTCGTCCACATCGGACTCGTCGTCGTCGTCCTCGTCCAGGTCCTCGAGGTCGTAGTCCTCGTCCTCGTCGGCGGCATCCTCGTCGTCACCGTCGAGGTCAACTTCGTCCTCGTCCTCGTCCTCGTCCTCGGTGTAGGCGGCGTCGGTGTAGGCGGCGTCGGCGTAAGGGTCGTCTGCATCGGCGCCGTCCAGTTCTTCCTCGACCGCCACCAGAGCCGCCTGCTGGTCGCCCTCGACGGCCACCCGCTGCGCGTCGGCCTGCGCCTTCGACTCCGCGGTGGCCGCGACGTCCGTGCCCTCCCCGGACTCTCCCCCGCAAGCGGGAGGTACCCCCACGTCCTCGTGGTCGCCGGCGGCAGCCATCGCCTTGAACATCGGGTGATCGCCGGCGGTGTGCACCGGCACCTTGGCCACCGGTTCGTCGACCTTGGCCTTCCTGGACCGCTTGCTGCGGCGGCTGCCGCTGGTACTGCTCGGCTCGGACCTGCGCCCCGGAGCAGCTGAGTCAACAGGGTCAGCGTGCAGCGTGATACCACGGCCGGCACAGTGCTGACACGACGTTGAAAACGCCTCGACCAGCCCGGTGCCCAACCGCTTGCGGGTCAGCTGCACCAGCCCCAGCGACGTCACCTCCGAAACCTGGTGGCGGGTGCGGTCACGGCCCAGCGCCTCGGTCAACCGACGCAGCACCAGGTCCCGGTTGGACTCCAACACCATGTCGATGAAGTCGATGACGATGATGCCGCCGATGTCACGCAACCGCAGTTGCCGCACGATCTCCTCGGCAGCCTCCAGGTTGTTCTTGGTCACCGTCTCCTCGAGGTTGCCCCCGGAACCGGTGAACTTGCCGGTGTTGACGTCGACGACCGTCATAGCCTCGGTCCGGTCGATCACCAGGGTTCCGCCCGAGGGCAGCCAGACCTTGCGATCCATCGCCTTGGCCAGCTGCTCGTCGATGCGGTGCACTGCGAACACGTCCGGCCCGGCCTGACCGGCTTGCTCCTCCGCGCTCTGCGGCGCGGGATACCGTGTCAGCTTCGACATCAGTTCGGGCGCCACCGAGCCCACGTACTCGGTGATGGTCTCCCAGGCGTCGTCACCGGAGACCACCAGCTCGGAGAAGTCCTCGTTGAACAGGTCGCGGATGACCTTGACCAGCACATCGGGCTCTTCGTAGAGCGCCACCGCCGCGCCGGAGGCTTTCCCCTTGGTCTCGGCCGCGGCGGCCTCGATCTGCTGCCAGCGTTCCTGGAGCCGTTCCACGTCGCCGCGGATGTCCTCTTCCTTGACGCCCTCCGACGCGGTACGGATGATCACGCCGGCATCGGCGGGCACCACCTCGCGCAAAATCTCCTTGAGCCGCTGACGCTCGGTGTCGGGCAGCTTGCGGCTGATCCCCGTCGACGACGCGCCCGGCACGTACACCAGGTAGCGGCCGGCCAGGGACACCTGCGTGGTCAGCCGAGCGCCCTTGTGCCCGACGGGGTCCTTGCTGACCTGCACCACGACGCAATCACCCGGGCGCAGTGCCTGCTCGATCTTGCGGTTGGCGCCGCCCAGTCCGGCCGCCTCCCAATTCACCTCGCCGGCGTAGAGCACACCGTTGCGCCCACGGCCGATGTCGACGAACGCGGCCTCCATCGACGGCAGCACGTTCTGCACGATGCCCAGGTAGACGTTGCCGACCAGCGATGTCGACGCGGCGGAGGTGACGAAGTGTTCGACCATCACACCGTCTTCCAGCACGGCGATCTGGGTGTAGCGGTCGCCCTGGTTCGGCGGTTCGGTCCGCTCCCGGTCACGGACGACCATCCGGCGCTGGACGGCCTCGCGGCGGGCCAGGAACTCGGCCTCGCTCAGGATCGGCGGGCGACGACGCCCGGCGTCACGGCCGTCGCGGCGACGCTGCCGTTTGGCCTCGAGCCGCGTCGAGCCGCTGATGCCCTGGATCTCGTCGTCGCCGGTGCCCCTACTGGTCTTGGCGGACCTGGCCCGCGGGGCGCGCTCATGCACGACGGTGTTGGGCGGGTCATCCGATGACGCGGCGCCCTCGTCATCACCGGTACCTGACTTGCGCCGCCGGCGGCGGCGGCGACGCCGGCTGCCCGGTTCGTCGGCCGAACCGTCCTCATCGTCGTCACCGGCGTCCTCGGCGTCCCCGGTCTCATCGGACTCATCGGCGGAGTCGTCCTCGGCGTCGTCGGCATCGTCTGTTTCGTCGGCGGCTGAGCCTTCCGACCCCCGGCCCCGGCCGCGGCCGCGACGGCCGCGACGGCGGCGCCGGTTGGCCGGCCGGTCCCCGTTATCGTCGTCGGCATCGTCTTCATCGGCGGCATCGACGTCGGCGCCGAGGTCGTCGTCATCGTCGGAGCCGGCATCGGAGCCCTGGTCGGGTCCGTGCTCGGGGCCGTGGTCGGTCTCGCGGGGAACCGCGCGTTCGAGGGCCACCGGTTGGGGCGCCACGAACAACGGCATGTAATCGACCCGGGTGGTGGCCGCCTCCGGGGCGGTCTCCAGCAATAGCCGGGACTCCGGCTCGTCGGGCAACTGGCCGGACTCGTCGGCCAACTCTGCGATGGCCGGCGCGTCGGCCGAGCCCAGCAGGTCGCGGACGCGGACTGCCTCGACACGGTCCACGCTGGAATGGGCGCTGCGCGACCGGCCGTCCAGCTCGATCAGGGCGTTGAGCACCCGTTTGCTGGTGGTGCCCAGTACCCGCGCGAGGGAGTGCACCCGCAGGCGGTCCGGCAGGTCCTCATTCGGGATCGGTGCCGCTGTTACGTCTGAAAATTGACCATCGTCTGCCACGTACGTCTCCTCAAGCCCCCGGGCGCGTCGCTTCGACGCGGCCACGCGAGGGCTTCTCGTTATTCCACCCGGTTCATTTCCCCGGGTTTGTGGTGGTCTCGCTCCGAGGGGCTCGGGTGGAACCGACTCGGTGCCTGGCTGAATGAGGACCGGTGATCGGCGCCGCATCACAAAGCGCAACCGTCGCACTCGCCTAAGTCTTCATTCGGGTGTCGGACACCGATCCGGTGACGTTCACCCGTTGGCCAGTATCCCACACAACCGCCGGAACCCGCGCGGAAGGCGATAACTCCGACATCAGGCCAGTGTCATGCGAGATGTGGGCGCAGCCGGCTTCAAGTCGGGAAACCACAGCGCGATCTCGCGTTCGGCCGACTCCGGGGAGTCCGAACCGTGCACCAGATTGAACTGAGTCTCCAGCCCGAAATCGCCGCGAATGGTGCCCGGCGTGGCCTTGGCCACCGGATCAGTACCGCCGGCCAGCTGCCGGAATGCCTCGATCGCCCGCGGCCCCTCCACCACAGCGGCGACCACCGGGCCAGAGGTGATGAACTCCAGCAGCGACGCGAAGAACGCCTTGCCCTCGTGCTCGCCGTAGTGCTGCCGGGCTACCGCCTGCTGCACCGGCCGCAATTCCAGCGCCGCCAGCGTCAGGCCCTTCTTCTCGATCCGGCTGATGATCTCGCCCACCAGCCGACGGTTGACCCCGTCCGGCTTGATCAGCACCAATGTCCGCTCGTTCACGGGCGTCAGCGTACCGAACAGCCGATCCGCGTCACGAACGGTATCGACACGCCGCTCCGAAGCATCGATTCGCTCCGCCTCGTCACCGGCGACGCAACACCTCGGCCCGAAAATAGGCGATCATCGCCCACACTGCGGTGAATATCAGTCCCATCACACCCACCCCCGGATAGACCACGAAACCGGCGACCAGGACCAACTGCAGCGCCAGATTGGCCCAGATCGCCCAAGGCCGGCCCTGAACGCCGGTGAGCAGCACCAACACCAGGGCCAGGCCGAGCAGATACGCCAGTGACGCAGGTGTCAGCCCGCCGCCGACCACGTTGACCACCGGCAGTGCCAAGAGCACCACGATCGCCTCCAGGATCAGCGTCAAAGACATCACGCCGCGAAAACCCCGCCACGGGTCGGGCGCCTCGGATCGCTCGGTCATGCCGGGTCCCTCCCGAATAGCGTGCGGGCCGCCCCCGCGGTGACCACCGAGCCGGTGATCACGATGCCGGTCCCCGAGGCGGCTTTGCCGTCGGAGTCGAACGCGTCCACCAACGCGGTCGCTGTATCAATGGCATCCCCGAGCGTCTCGGTGGTGATGACCCGGTCGTCGCCGAAGCACCGCACCGCCGCCGCGGTCAGCGTCTCTACATCCAACGCCCGCGGAGAGCCGTTGTGGGTCACCACGATTCGGTCGAACACCGGTTCCAACGCAGCCAGGATGCCATCGACGTCCTTGTCTCCGAGCACGCTGACCACGCCGACCAGAAACCGGAAACCGAAGTCCTCGATCAGCGCTTCGGCCAGGACGGTGGCGCCGGCCGGGTTGTGCGCGGCGTCGACGAACACCGTCGGCGAGCTACGCATCCGCTCCAGCCGGCCGGGGCTCTTGACCGCAGCGAAGCCGGCCCGGACCGAGTCGATGTCCAACTGACGCTCGGCGCCGGCACCGAAGAACGCCTCCACCGCCGCCAACGCCAGCACCGCGTTATGTGCCTGGTGCTCACCGTGTAGCGGCAAAAAGATCTCCGAGTACACCCCGCCAAGCCCCTGCAGTTCCAGCAGCTGACCACCGATCGCGAGTTGGCGGCTGCGCACCGCGAACTCCGAATTCTCCCGCGCCACCGCGGCATCCGCGCGCACCGACTGCGCCAGCAGCACCTCCATCACCTCGGGCGCCTGACGGGCGATCACCGCGACGGTGTCAGTTAGCTCGTCGGTGGAACGGTGGATGATGCCGGCCTTCTCCTCGGCGATCCCGGCGATATCGTCGCCGAGGTAGTCGACGTGGTCGATGCTGATCGGGGTGATGACAGCCACCGGGGCGTTAACAACGTTGGTGGCATCCCAACGGCCACCTAGGCCGACCTCCACGACGGCGACGTCGATCGGGGCATCGGCGAACGCCACGAACGCCATCCCGGTGAGCACTTCGAACTTGCTCATCGCCGGACCGCCGTCAACCTGCGAGGACGCATCGACCATCTGCACGAAAGGCTCGATCTCGGCGTAGGTCTCCACATATTTGGCCGGGCTGATCGGCTCGCCATCGATCGCGATGCGCTCGACCGCCGATTGCAGGTGCGGGCTGGTGGTGCGCCCGGTTCGCCGGTGCAGCGCGGTGAGCAAGGCGTCGATCATCCGGGCAACCGACGTCTTACCGTTGGTGCCCGCCACGTGGATCGACGGATAGCCGCGCTGAGGGGAGCCGAGCAGCTCTATCAGCGCGTTGATCCGGGTCAAGCTCGGCTCGATCTTGGTTTCGCCCCACCGCTGGTCAAGCAGGTGCTCGACCTGCAGCAGCGCCGCGATCTCGTCCGGGGTCGGTTCGGTGGTGCCGACGGGGTGGTCGGTCATGTCAGGTCCCCCAGACGCGTCGTGATCCGGTCCACCTCGTCGCGGGCCAGCTGCTGGCGGGCCCGGATCTTGTCGACCACCTCTTGCGGCGCCTTGGCCAAGAACGCGTCGTTGTCCAGTTTCGCCGAGGTGGCGCCGAGATCCTTCTGCGCTGTCGCCAGATCCTTTTCCAGGCGCCGACGTTCGGCCACGACGTCGACGGTGCCGGAGGTGTCCAGTTCCACGACGACGGTGCCGTGTGCCAACCGCACCTCCACGGTGGCCGATGGCACGAAGCCCGCTCCGTGCTCGGTCAGCCAGGCCTGCGAGGTCACCGCGGCCACCTGGGTGGCCAGGTCGGCGTCGTCGATACCGGCCAACCGCGCCGGAACCTTCTGCCGGTCACGCAGACCCTGATCACTGCGGAACCGACGAATCTCCGTCACCAACTTTTGCATATCGGTGATCCGTTGCGCGGCAACCTGATCCGGGGAAATCCCGGATGCCACCGGCCAGTCGGCGATCACCAGGGACTCTGCTCCGGTGAGCTCCTGCCACAAGGTCTCGGTGACAAACGGGATCACCGGATGCAGCAGACGCAGCAGGGTATCAAGCACCGCGGCCAGCACGGCGGTGGTGTGCGGGAGTCCTTCACCCAGCTGGGTTTTAGCCAATTCGACATACCAGTCGCAGAACTCATCCCAGGCGAAGTGATACAGCGCCTCGCAGGCCCGGCCGAACTCGTAGCCCTCGAACGCCGAATCCACTTCGGCGCGCACTTCTTCCAGGCGTCCCAGAATCCAGCGGTCGGCGTCGGTCAGCTCATCGGGCGACGGCAGCGGCGCCAGTCGCGCGCCGTTGAGCAGGGCGAACCGGGTGGCGTTGAACAGCTTGGTGACAAAGTTGCGCGAAGCACGGGCGTGGTCCTCGCCGATCGACAAGTCGCTGCCGGGACTCGCGCCGCGGGCCAGGGTGAACCGCAGGGCGTCGGCGCCGAAGGTGTCCACCCAGTCCAGCGGATCGATGCCGTTGCCGCGCGACTTGCTCATCTTTCGGCCGTGCTCGTCACGTATCAGGCCGTGCAGGAACACATTCTGGAAGGGAACCCCGGCCCCGCGGGTGCCTCCGGCGGTGAGCGCGTCGTCGCCGCCGACGAAGGTTCCGAACATCATCATCCGGGCGACCCAGAAGAAGAGGATGTCGTACCCGGTCACCAAGACGGTGGTGGGATAGAACTTCTCCAGCTCGGGGGTGGCCTCCGGCCAGCCCATCGTGGAGAAGGGCCACAGCGCCGAGGAGAACCAGGTGTCCAACACGTCGGGATCCTGCGCCCAGCCCTCCGGTGGAGTTTCGTCCGGCCCGACGCACACCTGCTGTCCGTCCGGCCCGTGCCAGATCGGGATGCGGTGGCCCCACCACAGCTGCCGGGAGATGCACCAGTCGTGCATGTCGTCGACCCAGCTGAACCAGCGCGGCTCCAGGCTTTTCGGGTGGATGACGGTGTCGCCGTCCCGCACCGCGTCGCCGGCGGCCTTGGCCAGCGACTCGACATTGACCCACCACTGCATGGACAGCCGCGGTTCGATGACCTCGCCACTACGCTCGGAATGTCCCACGCTGTGCAGATAGGGCCGCTTCTCGGCCACAATCCGCCCCGCAGCGGCCAGTGCCTCACGCACCGCGACCCGCGCCTCGAAGCGGTCCATACCGTCGAACTGCGTTCCGGTGCCGACTATCCGGCCCTTGGTGTCCAGGATCGTCGGCATCGCCAGTTGGTGCCGCAGGCCGATCTCGAAGTCATTGGGATCGTGGGCGGGGGTGACTTTGACGGCGCCGGTGCCGAATTCGGGATCGACGTGCGCGTCGGCCACCACCGCGATCACCCGGTCCAGGAACGGGTGCGCCAGGTTGGTCCCGACCAGGTCGCGGTATCGGTCGTCGTCGGGGTGCACCGCAATCGCGGTGTCACCGAGCATGGTCTCGAGCCGGGTAGTGGCCACCACGAGGTGCGGCTCGGCGTCATCGAGCGAGCCGTATCGGAAGGAGACCAGCTCGCCTTCGATATCTTCGTATTTGACCTCGAGGTCGCTGATCGCGGTCTCCAGCACGGGCGACCAGTTGACCAATCGTTCGGCCTGGTAGATCAGCCCCGCGTCGTAGAGCCGTTTGAAGATGGTGCGGACCGCCCGAGACAGGCCGTCATCCATGGTGAACCGTTCGCGACTCCAGTCCACCCCGTCGCCGATCCGGCGCATCTGGGTGCCGATGGTGCCGCCGGAGTCGCA
>JBDTEP010000207.1:0-15965 GCA_039922455.1 Mycobacterium sp.
CTTCTCCGGGTCGTCGAGCACGCCCTTCCACTCGTCGGCGTAGTTGTCGACATGACGGGCCATCGCCGCCTCGAATTCGGAGGCCAGACCCAAGGAGTCCGCACAGACCACCTCGCGGACGTGATCGAGGCCGCCGTCGATCGACTCGAGCCAGGGTGCGGTGCGTTGCAGTCGATCGGCAGTGCGGATGTAGAACATCAGGAACCGGTCCACATAGCGGAACACCGTCTCGGTGTCGAGGTCGCTGGCCAGCAACTGGGCGTGCTTGGGCGTCATACCGCCGTTGCCGCCGACGTAGAGGTTCCAGCCGACCTCGGTGGCGATCACGCCGACGTCCTTGCCGCGTGCCTCGGCGCATTCCCGGGCGCAACCGGACACACCCATCTTGATCTTGTGCGGCGCACGCAAACCCCGATAGCGCATCTCCAGGTCGATGGCCAACTTGACCGAGTCCTGCTGGCCGTAACGGCACCAATCGCTGCCCACGCAGCTCTTCACCGTCCGCAGCGACTTGCCATATGCCTGACCGGATTCCATGCCGGCGTCGACTAATTTGCGCCAGATCGCCGGCAACTGATCCACCCGGGCGCCGAACATGTCGATACGCTGCCCACCGGTGATCTTGGTATAGAGACCGAACTCCTGGGCGACCTGGCCGATCAGGATCAGGTGCTCGGGGGTGATCTCGCCGCCGGGCACCCGGGGAACCACCGAATAGCTGCCGTTGCGCTGAATGTTGGCCAAGAAATGATCGTTGGAGTCCTGCAGTGCGGCCTGCTCACCCTCCAGGATGTGCTCGGAGCCGGTCGAGGCCAAGATGGAGGCGACGGTCGGTTTGCAGATGTCGCAGCCGTGGCCTAAGCCGAAACGCTCCAGCAGTTCGGAGAAGGTCCGGATTCCGGTGACCTGGATGATCTGGAACAGCTCGGCACGCGACTGGGCGAAGTGCTCGCACAACGCCTTCGACTGTTCCACTCCCTCGGCGATCAGCAGCTCTTTGAGCAGGGGGATGCAGGAGCCGCATGAGGTTCCGGCTTTGGTGCGGTCCTTGAGCGCCTGCACGTCGTGACAGCCATCTGCGATCGCATCACACAGTTGCGCCTTGCTGACGCTGTTACAAGAGCAGATCTGCGCCGCCCCGGGCAGCGCACTGATCCCCAGCGAGGTCTTACCGCCGGCGTCCGAGCCGGCCGGGGCGATCAGATCCAGCGGATCGCCGGGCAGCTCGGCGCCGACCATCGGACGCAACACACCGTAGGAGGAGGCGTCGCCGACGAGAATGCCCCCGAGCAGCGTCTTGGCGTCGTCGGAGAGCACGATCTTGGCGTAGGTGCGTTTCACCGGGTCATTGATCACGACGGACAGCGAATTCTCGGTCACCCCCATCGCGTCACCGAAGCTGGCCACGTCGACGCCGAGCAGCTTGAGTTTGGTGGACATGTCGGCCTCACCGAACTCGGCTGCACCCTCCAGTAGCCGGTCGGCGGCCACCTCAGCACTGGTGTAACCCGGCCCGACCAACCCGTAGCAGACGCCCTCGATCGCGGCGACCTCACCGATCGCGTAGACGTCGGGATCGCTGGTCACGCAAGACATGTCGGTGAGTACGCCACCTCGATCGGCGATCTTCAGCCCCGCCTCGCGGGCCAGTTCGTCGCGGGGGCGCACCCCCGCGGCGAAGATCACCAGGCCGGCCTCGATCATGGTGTCGTCGGAAAGTCGCACGGCCAGCGTCGGTGATCCGTACTCGTGGGTGCGACGCTCGATCGCACTCGTGCCCACCCCGACGTGCACTGCGATACCCAGCTCGGAAATCATTCGACCCAACAGCACGCCGCCGGCTTCGTCGAGTTGCTGCGGCATCAACCGCGGCGCCATCTCGACGATGTGTGGCTCGATCCCGGATCCACGCAGCGCATTGGCGGCTTCCAGCCCGAGCAGCCCGCCCCCGATGACCACACCGGCTCGGGAGTGTCCGGCTTCCACCATGCACTCGATGTCGGCCCGGATACCGTCCAGGTCATCGAGGGTCCGGTAGACGTGGCAACCAGGCAGGTCGTGGCCGGGAACCGGGGGCACGAACGCGCGCGACCCGGTGGCCAGCACCAGCGCGTCATAGCGGTAGCGCTGCCCGTCGGCCGTCAGCACCGACTTTTCGACCAGGTCGAGTTCAGTGACCCGGGCGCGCAGCATCAGTCGCACGTGGTCGTCGCCGGCGTAGTCATTGCCCGGTAGCGCCAGCCGGGACCGGTCCCAGCCGTCGGTATAGGAGGTCAATCCGACCCGGTCGTAGGCGGGATCAGATTCCTCGGCGAGCACGGTGACCCGCCAGCTTCCGCTGCCGGGCCGGCCGCGCAGCGCCTCCACAAAGCGGTGGCCCACCATGCCGTGGCCGACCACGACAAGATCCCGAACAGCGCGGGGCGTTTCGATCAAGGCCATGCACATGACGTTAGAAAGCCGATATTGCAGGAATATCGCCATGCGTTACAAGCGTGTGACGGTGTGCTCACCCCGCTGTGAGTTCGTTCACCGCAGCCCTGGACTGTGGAGCTGTTCACCGAGGGCGAACGCGATTCGGAACTTTAGCGCGGTCGACTCAAGTTCTCTTCTATGACGGGCCGGTACCCGACCGGCACGCGGCAATCACCCTTCAAGAAAGGTACGGACACCGATGAGCACACTGACCCTGTGGCCCCGCCCATTCGACACCGACCGGTGGGTACGCGATTTCTTCAGCCCGGCCACGGCCAACGACTGGCGGACACCCGCGCCGGGCGGTCTGCGCCCAGCAGCTGAGATTGTCAAGGACGGCGACGACGCGGTGGTCCGCCTGGAACTCCCCGGCGTCGACGTCGACAAGGATGTGACCGTCGAACTCGACGGTGGGCGACTGGTCATCCGCGGCGAGCGCCGCGATGAGCATGCCGACACCGACCCGACCGATGCGAACCGCACGCTGCGCGAGGTGCGCTACGGCGCCTTCCAGCGCTCGTTCGGGATTCCGGCGCACGTCACCGGTGACGCCGTCTCGGCGTCCTATGACGCCGGTGTGTTGACCGTTCGGGTGGCCGGCGTCCACGCGGGCACCCAGCCGCAACGGATCACCATCGCCAAGTGAGGCGCCGACCGGCGCGCTAGCACGGAAAACCCCCGCACACAGCGTGTGTCGGGGGTTTTTCGCGTCGGCAATACGACACGACAACAACGTGAGCTGTCTCACGTCCGGTTCATGATGTGACTAGCATCGGGTGACCGTACTGTGATCCGTAACACCCGAGGAGGTCCGGTGTCGAGTACTACCGAACTCGCCGAACTGCACGCCCTGATAGGCGACCTGCGTCGCTGCGTGCTGAGCCTAAAGTCCCGATTCGGCGACATCCCCGGCATGCGCCGCATCGAAATGGACGCCGAGCGCATCCTCACCGACGTCCAACTCCTGGAATCCGACGCCGGGGAACTCGACTTGGAGCGCTGGGCCGCTGAGAACGTCCAGGAGAAGATCGCCATCCCCGACACCGAGTACGACAGCGAATTCTGGCGCGACGTCGACGACGAGGGCGTCGGCGGCCAGGGCCGGTACTGACCCACCGGGTGCTGCTTATTAGGGGCGCCCTCCGACGAATACAGCCGAAGGGAACCCCCAGATGAGCGCACCCGCCGTGAACCGGCCTGGCACCGGCGTCTTCTCGGCGACCCGTGCACGGATCGCGAAACGCACTCTGCGCACCGACCGGTGGTGGTTGTCACCGCTTCGGGTCAACCTCGGCCTGAACCTGTTCATCGTCTACGCCACGGTCCGGTCGTTCTGGGGCAGTGCCTACTGGGTTGACCAGTACCACTACCTGACGCCGTTTTACTCACCGTGTATCAGCGCATCGTGCGTGCAGGGTGCCAGCCACCTCGGTGTCTGGCTGCCGGAGTTCCCCCGGTGGATTCCGTTGGGGGCATTGGTATTGCCGTTCCTGCTCTGCTTCCGGCTCACCTGCTACTACTACCGGAAGGCTTACTACCGAGCCTACTGGCAGTCACCGACGGCATGCGCCGTCCCGGAACCGCGCGCCAACTACACCGGCGAGACCCGGTTCCCGCTGATCATGCAGAACAGCCATCGCTACTTCTTCTACGCCGCCTTCGCGCTGGCCGTCCTGAACACCTACGACGCGATCGCGGCGCTGCACTCCGACACCGGACCGGGCGGTTTCGGGTTCGGGGTGGGCAACATCGTCCTGTTCACCAACGTGGCGATGTTGTGGGCCTACACCGGCGGCTGCCATTCCTGCCGGCACGTGTTCGGCGGCCGCCTCAACCACTTCTCCAAGCACCCGGTCCGATACTGGCTCTGGACGAAGATCAGCTGGTTCAACGGCCGGCACATGCAGTTCGCCTGGGTCACACTGGCCACGCTGGCCTTCACTGACTTCTATATCGCGCTGGTGGCCAGCGGCACCATCACCGATTTCCGGTTCATCGGCTGAGTGCCGCACTCACACGAAGGGTAAGCGAGAATTCATGGTTGAAGTCGAACGGCACTCCTACGACGTCGTCGTGATCGGTGCCGGCGGCGCGGGCCTGCGCGCGGTGATCGAAGCCCGCCAGCAGGGCCTGAGCGTGGCGGTGGTGTGCAAGTCGCTCTTCGGCAAGGCGCACACCGTGATGGCCGAGGGTGGCTGCGCGGCGTCGATGGGCAACGTCAACTCCAAGGACAACTGGCAGGTGCACTTCCGCGACACCATGCGTGGCGGGAAGTTCCTCAACAACTGGCGGATGGCCGAGTTGCATGCCCGCGAGGCACCGGAACGGGTCTGGGAGTTGGAGACCTACGGCGCCTTGTTCGACCGCACCAAGGACGGGAAGATCAGCCAACGCAACTTCGGTGGCCACACCTATCCGCGGCTGGCCCACGTCGGGGACCGCACCGGCCTGGAGTTGATCCGCACCATGCAGCAGAAGGTGGTCTCGCTGCAGCAGGAGGACTTCGCCGAGTTCGGCGACTACGAGGCCCGCATCAAGGTCTTCCATGAATGCACGATCACCGAACTGCTCAAAGATGATGCCACCGGAGCCATTTCCGGTGCGTTCGGCTACTGGCGCGAGAGCGGCAAATTCGTGCTGTTCGAGGCGCCGGCAGTGGTACTGGCCACCGGCGGCATCGGCAAGTCCTTCAAGGTGACGTCGAACTCCTGGGAGTACACCGGCGACGGGCACGCGCTGGCACTGCGAGCCGGCGCGACGCTGATCAATATGGAGTTCGTCCAGTTCCACCCGACCGGCATGGTATGGCCGCCCAGCGTGAAGGGAATCCTGGTCACCGAGGGCGTCCGCGGCGACGGCGGGGTTTTGAAGAACTCCGAGAACGCTCGCTTCATGTTCGACTACATCCCGCCGGTGTTCAAAGGTCAGTACGCCGAGACCGAAGCCGAGGCCGACCAGTGGCTCAAGGACAACGACTCGGCCCGGCGAACCCCCGACCTGCTGCCCCGTGACGAGGTGGCTCGTGCCATCAACTCCGAGGTCAAGGCCGGGCGGGGTTCGCCGCATGGCGGGGTGTTCCTCGACATTGCGTCGCGGCTGACGCCGGAGGAGATCAAGCGTCGGCTGCCGTCGATGTATCACCAGTTCATGCAGCTGGCCGAGGTCGACATCACCAAGGACGCCATGGAGGTCGGGCCGACCTGCCACTACGTGATGGGCGGCATCGAGGTCGACCCGGACACCGGCGCATCAGCGGTTGCCGGGTTGTTCGCCGCCGGTGAATGCTCCGGCGGGATGCACGGTTCCAACCGGCTGGGCGGCAACTCCCTGTCGGACCTGCTGGTGTTCGGCCGTCGCGCCGGGCTGGGCGCGGCGGAATACGTACAGGGGTTGGCCAGTCGTCCGGCGGTGGCGCCGGCGGCGCTGGACGCCGCGGCCAAACTGGCACTGGCGCCGTTCGACGGTCCGCCCGGTGGCGGTGCCGGGGAGAACCCCTACACGCTGCACGCCGAGCTGCAACAGTCGATGAACGACTTGGTCGGCATCATCCGCAATGCCGGCGAGCTGGAGCAGGCCCTGATCCGAATCGAGGCGTTCAAGACCCGATTCGCCGCTCTCGCCGTCGAGGGCGGCCGGCACTACAACCCGGGCTGGCACCTGGCCGTCGACCTGCGCAACATGCTGCTGGTCAGCGAGTGCGTGGCCAAGGCTGCGCTGCAACGCACCGAGAGTCGCGGCGGCCACACCCGCGACGACCACCCGGGCATGGACGCCGACTGGCGCAAGACCCTGCTGGTCTGCCGGGTCGCGGACGGCAGCGCGGTCCCCGACATCGCAATCACCCCCGAGGCACAGTCGGGGATGCGCGAGGACCTGCTGGAGTTGTTCGAGATCGCCGAACTGGAGAAGTACTACACCGACGGTGAGCTCGCCGAGCACCCGGGACGGAGCGCGAAATGACACGCGCTGACGACGATGCCGAGCGCCAGCGAGGAAGAGGAGTAGCGCCATGACATACGACGCCCAGCTGCGGGTATGGCGCGGTGACGCCGACGGCGGTGAGTTGCAGAACTACACCGTCGAGGTCAACGAGGGCGAGGTGGTGCTCGACGTCATCCACCGGCTGCAACAGACCCAGACGCCGGACCTGGCGGTGCGCTGGAACTGCAAGGCCGGTAAGTGTGGATCGTGTTCGGCAGAGATCAACGGCTTCCCGCGACTGTTGTGTATGACGCGGATGTCGATGTTCTCCCCGGACCAGACCATCACCGTGACCCCGATGCGGGCCTTTCCGGTGGTCCGAGATCTGGTCAGCGATGTGTCGTTCAACTACGAGAAGGCGCGGCAGATGCCAGCGTTCAAACCGCCGGAGGGGCTCAAGCCCGGCGAGTACCGGATGCAGCAACGCGACGTGGAGCGCTCCCAGGAGTTCCGCAAGTGCATCGAGTGCTTCCTGTGCCAGGACGTCTGCCATGTGATCCGTGACCACGAGGAGAACAAGAAGGTCTTCTCCGGGCCGCGGATGTTCATCCGGTTGGCCGAGTTGGAGATGCACCCGCTGGACACCGCCGACCGGCGCGAGTTCGCCCAGGACGACGCCGGCCTGGGACTGTGCAACATCACCAAGTGCTGCACCGAGGTCTGCCCGGAGGGCATCAAGATCACCGACAACGCCATCATCCCGATGAAGGAACGGGTGGTCGGCCAGCGGTACGACCCGATCGCCTGGGCGGGCCGAAAGATCTTCCGCCGCAAGGCTGATTGATACCGGGTAGCACCCGCCGGGGCTACTCCGGGATCGGCGCCAAGCCCCCCTCGCGCTGCAGCAGCGCGATGAATTCGTCGGCGATGCCCGGCGCCGCGGCGACGATCACTGTCCCGCCGTCGGTCTCCGGGCCTGGCAGCAGCACCCGCGCGCCCGCCTCGACCGCGATCAGCGATCCGGCCGCATGGTCCCACGGCTTGATCCCGTGCTCGTAATACACATCCAGCCGTCCGGCGGCCACCATGCACAGGTCCAAGGCTGCCGATCCGATCCTGCGCACGTCGCGCACCGTCGGCAGCAGTTTGGTCAGCAGCGCCGCCTGCGCCGCCCGACGCCGGGGTGAATACCCGAACCCGGTTCCCAGCAGCGCCATCGACAACTCGGTGACGTCGGTGCAGCGCAACGCCGCGCTGCCCTGCCGATCGCTGACTCGGGCGCCCAGTCCCGCGCCGGCCGAGTAGATCCGGTCACCGACCACGTCGGCGACTGCGCCGGCCACCGATACCCCTGCGACTTGCGCCGCCACCGACACCGCGTAGGCCGGGATGTCATACATGAAGTTGACGGTGCCATCGATCGGGTCGACCACCCAGGTGACGGCGCCGGGTTCGCGGCCGGAGGCGCCCCCGGACTCGCCGCCTTCCTCGCCCAGCACCGCATCCCCGGGCCGCAGCTGCGTCAGCCGGTCCCGGATGAAGCGCTCGGTCTCGGTGTCGACCACCGTCACCGGATCGGTCGGACTGCTTTTCGTCTGGACCAGGGTGCCGGGCGCCGACTCGGCCGCATCGGTGCCGAACACCTCAGCCCGGCGCTGCCGTACGAATACGGCCGCCTCGGCCACCAGCGCCTCGGCCGTGGACCGCAACTGGCCGGGGCCGCTAACCTCCGAGACGGCGAAAACCACTGCGGTGAAACACAATCGGAGCGATCTCTGGATCAACCTTCATGTCGCAGACCCGCAGCACCACAATGGTGTGGTCGCCCGCGGGTACCAACTGTTCGATCGTGCTGTCCAGCCACACCCCGGTGCCTTGGATGAACACCGCACCTCCGCTGGTCACCGTCTCCAGCCCGGCGAACCGGTCACCGGTCTTGGCGGCCAGGGAGCGGGCCGCCATGTCGTGCTCCTCGCCCAGCACGCTGATGCCCAGCCGGGGCGAATCCTTGAGTTTCGGCCACGTCGTCGAGGTGTTCTGCACACAGAACGACACCAGCGGCGGCTCCAGCGAGACCGGCACGAATGTGCTGGCCGCCAAGCCGACCCGGATGCCGGCGATCTCGGCGGCGACGGCCACCACGCCGCAGGGGAAATGCCCGAAGGCTTCCCGTAATGACGACGGGGTCAAGTTGCTCGCGGAATTCACGTGGGGGTTCACCGGGGATTCATTCGCCTCGTTCGAGTCTGGTCGCTGATGAACCCTACCTGCCCGGCCACGATGCCGTCAGATCAGCTGTGATCTACGCCTCATCTGACCGAGACCAACCGGTTGGTTACTTAGATAGGAGGATGTAGCTCACACTTGCTTGCGCTATGACTTCCACCGGGTATATTTCAGGGCACATTACTGGTGGGTAACTTATGCCTGAGTACCCAACCGCAGGTGGCATTCCATGAGGAGGATGTAGTGAGCCACTACAAGAGCAACGTCCGTGACCAGGTGTTCAACCTGTTCGAGGTGTTCGGCCTGGACCAGGTACTGGGTCAGGGCGAGTACGCCGATCTGGACGTCGACACCGCTACCGAGATGCTCGGCGAGATGGTCCGGCTGGCCGAGGGGCCCATTGCTGACTCATTCGTCGAGGGTGACCGCAACCCGCCGGTGTTCGATCCGGTCGCTCACACGGTGACGCTGCCCGAGTCCTTCAAGAAGTCGGTGCGCGCCGTTCTGGACGGCGGCTGGGACAAGGCCGGCCTCGAAGACGAACTCGGCGGTATGGCGATGCCCAAGGCGCTGATGTGGGCGCTGCATGAGCACATACTCGGCGCCAACCCGGCGGTATGGATGTACGCCGGCGGCGCCGGATTCGCCAACATCTTCTACCACGTCGCCACCGAAGAGCAGAAGAAGTGGGCCGTCATCGCCGCCGAGCGCGGCTGGGGCTCGACCATGGTGCTCACCGAGCCGGATGCCGGCTCGGATGTGGGCGCCGGACGTACCAAGGCCGTCCAGCAGGAAGACGGCTCCTGGCACATCGACGGCGTCAAGCGGTTCATCACCTCCGCCGACTCCGATGACCTGTTCGAGAACATCTTCCACCTGGTGCTGGCCCGCCCCGAGGGCGCCAAGCCGGGAACCAAGGGCCTGTCGCTGTTCTTCGTGCCGAAGTTCCTGTTCGACTTCTCCACCGGTGAAATCGGTGAGCGCAACGGCGCGTTCGTCACCAACGTCGAGCACAAGATGGGGCTGAAGGTCTCGGCCACCTGTGAGCTCACCTTCGGCCAACACGGTGTGCCCGCCAAGGGTTGGCTGGTCGGCGAGGTGCACAACGGCATCGCGCAGATGTTCGACGTGATCGAGCAGGCCCGGATGATGGTCGGCACCAAGGCGATCGCCACGTTGTCCACCGGCTACCTCAACGCGCTGGAGTACGCCAAGGAGCGGGTGCAGGGCGCCGACTTGACCCAGATGACCGACAAGACCGCGCCTCGGGTGACCATCACCCACCACCCGGACGTCCGCCGGTCGCTGATGACCCAGAAGGCATACGCCGAGGGCCTGCGAGCGCTGTACATCTACACCGCCAGCTTCCAGGACGCCGCAGTGGCCACGACCCTGCACGGGGTGGACGCCGAGCTGGCGGTCAAGGTCAACGACCTGTTGCTGCCGATCGTCAAGGGTGTCGGCTCCGAGCAGGCCTACGCCAAGCTCACCGAGAGCCTGCAGACCCTGGGCGGCTCCGGATTCTTGCAGGACTACCCGATCGAGCAGTACATCCGCGACGCCAAGATCGACTCGCTCTATGAAGGCACAACCGCGATTCAGGCGCAGGACTTCTTCTTCCGCAAGATCGTCCGCGACAAGGGTGCCGCACTGGGCCACGTCGCCGGTGAGATTCAGACGTTCATCTCCAACGAGACCGGCAATGGCCGGCTCAAGGCGGAGCGTGAGCTGCTGGCCACCGCACTGGCCGACGTGCAGGGCATGGCGGCGACACTGACCGGCTACCTGATGGCTGCGCAGGAGGATATCTCCAGCATCTACAAGGTGGGGCTGGGTTCGGTCCGCTTCCTGATGAGCGTCGGCGATCTGGTGCTCGGCTGGCTGCTGGCCCGCCAGGCCGCGGTAGCCATCCAAGCCCTGGACGCCGGCGGCACCGAAATCCAAGGCGCCGACCGGGCCTTCTACGAGGGCAAGATCGCGGTGGCGTCGTTCTTCACCAAGAACTTCCTGCCGCTGCTGACCAGCACCCGCTCGGTGCTCGAGGGCATCGACAACGAGATCATGGAGCTCGACGAAGCGGCGTTCTGACCGCAGACATGAGAGTGGCCCCCGGGATCATCCCGGGGGCCACTTTCATATCTGCTAGTCGGAGTCGAGGCGGCGCAGCACCCCCCGGGTGCGGGCCCGGACCTCGGGCGAGGCGTCGAACACCACACCGACGTACTCGTCGACCCCTGCGGCGCGCAGCGCGTTGATGCGCTCGGCGACCTCGCTCTCGTCGCCGATGATCGCCACGTCCGCCGGGCCGGCGTAACCCTCCCGGTCGAGCATCGCGCGATACGACGGCAGGTAGCCGTACATCGCGAACTGCTCGGCGGCCTGGGCGCGGGCCGTCGCGGTGTCATCGGTGACGCTCACCGGCAGGGCGGCCACCACCCGTACCGCGGTCCGCGGGCGGCCGGCCGCGACCGCAGCGTCCCGCAGGCTCGGCCCGATGTGCTCAGTCAGGGTCTTGGGTCCGGTCATCCAGGTCACCGTGCCCGCGGTGCGGCGGCCGGCCAACTGCAGCAGTTGCGGCCCCAGCGCGGCGATGTACACATCGGGAGCGGACGCCCCGGCGATTTGCAGCGCACCACGGGTCGTGACGGTCTCACCGGTGGCGTTGGCGGCCTCACCGGCGAGCAGCGGCTGCAGACCGTCGAGGTACTCCCGCAGCCGGCGCACCGGCTTGTCCCAGGGAATACCCCACATGCCCTCGGTGACCGCCTGATGTGTCATCCCCAGACCGAGGACGAACCGGCCCTGGCTGATCAGGTTCAGCGTCAGGGCCCGCTGGGCCAGCAACATCGGGTGCTGGTTCTGGATCGGGATCACCCCGGTGCCGACCTCGATGCGATCGACCTCACGCAACACCACCGCCAGCACGGTGAGAAGGTCCGGCTCGTAAGGCATCTGGGTCATCCACACCCGGCGGAAGCCCTCGTCACGCAGTTGCGCGAGGTTGTCGACGGTTGCATCGATCGGGGAGCGGCCCCCGGATTCGCTGAGGGAACTGAGGATGCTGATCTGCATGGACCCCAGGCTAACCGCCTCGCCGCGCTGGCGATCGGCGGTCCACTTGGCGCCGACCCGGCGCTAACCCTCCAGGATGGCGGCCACGCCCTGCCCTCCGGCAGCGCAGATCGAGATCAGCGCACGCACCGGCTTGTTCCGCGCGGCACCTGTCTTGGTCGCTTTGGCTTCGGCGATCTGCTTGGCCGCCTGCGCCACGATCCGCCCACCGGTGGCCGCGAACGGGTGCCCGGAGGCCAGCGACGAGCCGTTGACGTTGAGCTTGGACCGGTCGATGGCGCCCAGCGCGGAATCGAGCCCCAACCGTTCCTTGCAGTAGTCCTGCGACTCCCACGCCGCCAGGTGGCACAGCACCGTGGAGGCGAACGCCTCGTGAATCTCGTAGAAATCGAAATCTTGCAGGCTCAGCCCGTTGCGGGCCAGCAGTCGCGGCACCGCGAAGGTCGGGGCCATCAACAGCCCGTCGGGGCCGTTGACGTAGTCGACGGCGGCGGTCTCGGCGTCGACGAAATAGGCCAACGGGGTCAGTTTGTGAGCGGCCGCCCACTCCTCGCTGGCCAGCAGCGCCACCGACGCGCCGTCGGTGAGCGGGGTGGAGTTGCCCGCGGTCATGGTGGCGTCACCGGACTTGGCACCGAACACCGGCTTGAGCGTGGCCAGCTTCTCCGGGCTCGATCCGGGCCGTAGGTTGTCGTCGCGGTAAAGACCCTGAAACGGGGTGACCAGATCGTCGAAGAAACCGCGGTCGTAGGCGGCGGCCATGTTGCGGTGGCTGGCCGCGGCCAACAGGTCCTGGTCGACCCGCTTGATCCCCATCTGTTTGGTGGTGATCGCCTGGTGATCGCCCATGGAAAGACCGGTCCGTGCTTCTTTGTTGGCCGGGATCTCCACACCCAGGGCGGCGGGCAGCTTGCCGACCAGTTTGAGGCGTTGCAGGTTCGACTTGGACCGGCGCAGCGCGAGCAGCGTGCGGCGCAGTTCGTTGCCCACCTCCAGTGGTGCATCGGAGGTGGTGTCCACCCCGCCCGCGGCCGCCACCTCGTAGCGGCCGGCGGCGATACCGTCGGCGGCGCAGATCGCCGACTGCAGCCCGGTACCGCAGGCCTGCTGCAAATCGAACGCCGGCGTGTAGGGCGACAGCGCCGAGCCGAGCACCGATTCCCGCATCAGGTTGAAGTCCCGGCTGTGCTTGAGCACCGCTCCGCCGATCACCGCGTCCAGCTTCTCGCCGGCCAGGCCGAACCGGTCGACCAGACCGCCCAGGGCCGCGATGAACATGTCCTGGTTGGACGCGCTCGCGTACGCACCGTCCGAGCGTGCGAACGGGATGCGATTGCCCCCGAGGACGGCGACGCGGCGCCGCTCACCGGTGCCGGCGGGTGTCTTGGCGGGCTTAGCCGCAGGTACAGATGCCACGATCTCTCCGTCTGATGGTGGGCGCCCCGCATTGCCGGGGACGGTTGGGGTGATACTACCCAGTATTCTTACTCTGGAGTAAGTTCGTTGTCGACACCGTGGCCTGCACCAGCCACGTCCCCAGACGGAAGGCAGCTCAGTGGCCCCCAAACTCCCTTCGGACCTGTTGTCCCAGATCCTCAACTCGGCCCCCGGGTCGTTCCTGTCCAAGCAGCTCGGCGTTCCGCAGGCCGAGACGCTGCGTCGCTACCGCGCCGGCGAGCCGGCGCTGGCCGGGCCGCTGCTGATCGGCGGTTCCGGCCGGGTGGCCGAGCCGCTGCGCGCCGCGCTGGCCGAGGACTACCAGGTGGTCGGCGACAACCTGGGCGGTCGGTGGGCCGACTCGTTCGGCGGGCTGGTCTTCGACGCCACCGGCATCACCACACCGGCGGGGTTGACTGCGCTGCACGAGTTCTTCACCCCGCTGCTGCGCAACGTCGGCCACTGCGGCCGGCTCGTCGTCGTCGGCACCACACCGGATCAGACCGGCAGTGTCGACGAGCGGATCGCCCAGCGCGCACTGGAGGGTTTCACCCGCTCGCTGGGCAAGGAGGTGCAGCGCGGCGCCACCGTGCAGCTGGTGTACCTGTCGCCGGACGCCAATCCAGGCGCCACCGGCCTGGAATCAACGCTGCGGTTCATCCTGTCGGCCCGCTCGGCCTACGTCGACGGGCAGGTGTTCTACGTGGGCGCCGACAACGCCACTGCGCCCGGTAACTGGGACCGGCCGCTGGATGGCAAGGTCGCGATCATCACCGGCGCCGCTCGCGGCATCGGGGCCACCATCGCCGAGGTGTTCGCTCGCGACGGTGCCACGGTGGTGGCGATCGACGTGCCGGGGGCCGCCGAGTCGCTGGGCGCGACCGCCGCCCGGGTGGGCGGCACCGCGCTGGCTCTGGACGTCACCGCTGATGACGCGGTCGATCAGATCACCGCACACCTGCGCGAGCACCACGGTGGCAAGGCTGACGTGCTGGTCAACAACGCCGGCATCACCCGCGACAAGCTGCTGGCCAACATGGACGACACCCGATGGAACTCGGTGCTGGCGGTTAACCTGCTAGCGCCGCAACGCCTTACCGAAGGCTTGGTGGCCAACGGCAGCATCGGCAAGGGTGGCCGGGTGATCGGCCTGTCGTCGATGGCCGGGATCGCCGGCAACCGCGGCCAGACCAACTACGCGGCCACCAAGGCCGGCATGATCGGGCTGACCGACGCGCTGGCACCGGTGCTGGCCGGCAAGGGCATCACCATCAACGCCGTCGCCCCCGGGTTCATCGAAACCGACATGACGGCCGCCATCCCGCTGGCCACCCGCGAGGTCGGCCGTCGACTCAACTCGCTGTTCCAGGGCGGCGAACCCGTCGACGTCGCCGAGTTGATCGCCTACTTCGCCGGCCCGGCGTCGAACGCGGTGACCGGCAACACGATTCGGGTCTGCGGCCAAGCGATGCTAGGGGCCTGAGCAACATGACACAACCGAGTGGCATGAGGAACATGTTGCGCGCGGTCGCCGGGGCACTGCCGTTCGTTTCGCGCCCCGGCACGCTGCCGAACCGGACGCTGCGGGTCGCCGAGTTGGCCATCGACCCCGGCCACGTCGCGGAGTACGCCGCAGCCACCGGGCTGCGGTTCGGCGATCACGTGCCGCTGACCTATCCGTTCGCGCTGACGTTCCCGACGGTCATGTCGTTGGTGACGGGGTTCGACTTCCCATTCGCCGCCATGGGCTCGGTGCACACCGAGAACCGGATCACCCAGCACCGGCCGATCGCGGTCACCGACACCGTCGGCGTCAGCGTGCAGGCACAGAATCTGCGTGAGCACCGCAAGGGCCTGCTGGTCGACATCGTCACCGACATCAACGTCGGCAACGACCCGGCCTGGCAGCAAGTGACGACGTTCCTGCATCAGCAGCGCACCAGCCTGTCCGACGAGCCGAAACCGCCGCCGGCCCGGCAGCCCAAGCTGGGACCGCCGAGCGCGATGCTGCGGGTCACCCCCGGACAGATCCGGCGCTACGCATCGGCCGGTGGCGACCACAACCCGATTCACACCAGTTCGATCGGCGCTAAGCTGTTCGGCTTCCCGACCGCAATCGCCCACGGGATGTTCTCTGCCGCAACGGTTCTAGCGAATATCGAGGGGTCGCTTCCGGACACGGTGGACTACTCGGTGCGGTTCGGCAAGCCGATGCTGCTACCGGCCAGTCCCGGGCTGTATGTCGACCGGGTTGACGGCGGCTGGGATCTGGCGTTGCGTAACGTCGCCAAGGGCTACCCGTACCTGACCGGTGAGATTCGGGCGCTGTAGCGGTCACGAAGGCACGGTGCGTCGCTGGTTTCGGACCAGCTCGCCGAGCGTGCTGGCACCGCGGGTTACCAGTTCAGCGGCTACAACGGGATCGCCGCGAAGACGCTCGGGCAGGTTCGCGGTGAGCCACAGGGTCGCGAAGCCGTGCGACATCGACCAACCAGCCATGACCAGACCGAGTACGTCGTCATCGGTGGCGTCCGCATTCCGGTGCGCGGTCAGGCTTGCGCGCGCGCTGCCGTACAGGACGTCGAAGGCGGCGTCGCGGGCGGCGGCAAGTCCGGGGTCGTCGGCCCGGTACAGGTACGGCTGGAACATGACCTCGAAGTGGCCCGGGTGTGTCACGGCGAACCGCACGTACGCCTGGCCGCCCGTCACGAACCCGTCCGGCCCGGTCGCGGTCGGGCCGATCATCTCGGCCGCCAGCCGGAACCCCTCCGCGGCGACCGCGGTGAACAGTCCGGTCTTGTCGCCGAACTGGTACGCGAGCGCGGCATGCGACA
>JBDTEP010000208.1:0-6435 GCA_039922455.1 Mycobacterium sp.
GGTCAGGTTCTGGCCCAGGTCGAACGGCAACGTCGCGGCGGCGGGCATGGCAACCTCGGCCGGGGATGCCATGCCGAAAGGATCAGAAGCCGCGGCCGAACCGGCGGCCGCAGCGGCATCCGCGCCGGCCGCCGGAGCGCCCTTGGCAAGCCCGCCCAAGCCCGAACTGAGCAGCGGCATCATCATCATCGGTGCCGACATCGCCAGCATCGGAGCCATCATCGCCATCGAGCTGCCGATGGAGGCACCCATCCCGCCGGCGCCGCCAGCGCCCGCCGCCGCGGCCGCTGGATCAGCAGCTGCGGGATCAGCCTGCGGATCGTGCTGGTTCTGTGGGTTCTGCGCGTTCGGGTCGGCGACGGCCGGCGCCTGCTGGTGCTCTGCGGGCTGGTTCAGCTGCTCTACGGGCTGATTCTGCGGGGCGCCATCGGGGGCGACCGCCGCCGCCTGTACCGCCTGGTTGTTCGGTTCATCGGCGTACGCCGTTGCCGCCGACGCGAATGCGGCCGCAGCCAAGACTGCTCCCGAGGCTGCTACCCGAAGTCTGCTCACTGCCGCAATATATGCCAATGGTGGCCGCCTGTCCACACATGTGGCAACAGGTGCCTGATCCTGGTAATTGCCTGATAGGACCGGGTGTTCCGGCCGTCGAACACCGGTGACGACGGCTGCGGTCTGCCCGCCCGGTAAGCTGGCCCGTCGTGACCGATCGTCCCAGCCTGCGGCTGCACGACACGGCAACCGGCGCCGTTCGTGACTTTGTCCCGCTGCGGCCCGGTCACGTGTCCATATATCTATGTGGTGCGACCGTCCAGGCGGCGCCGCACATCGGTCACGTCCGCAGCGGGGTGGCGTTCGACGTGTTGCGCCGGTGGCTGACCGCCCGCGGTTATGACGTCGCCTTCGTCCGCAACGTGACCGACATCGACGACAAGATCCTGAACAAGGCCGCCGCGGCCGGCCGACCCTGGTGGGAGTGGGCCGCCACCTACGAGCGGGAGTTCACTGCCGCGTACGAGGCGCTGGGGGTGCTGCCGCCGTCGGCCGAGCCGCGCGCCACCGGGCACATCACCCAGATGGTCGAGCTGATCGCGCGGCTGATCGACGCGGGGCACGCCTATGCCGGCGGCGGCGACGTGTATTTCGACGTGCTCAGTTACCCCGATTACGGCCAGCTGTCCGGCCACCGGATCGACGATGTGCACCAAGGCGAGGGGGTGGCCACCGGTAAACGCGACCCGCGCGACTTCACGCTGTGGAAGGGCGCCAAACCCGGGGAACCCAGCTGGCCGACGCCGTGGGGGCCGGGCCGTCCGGGTTGGCACCTGGAGTGTTCGGCGATGGCCCGGTCCTACCTGGGCCCCGAGTTCGACATTCACTGCGGCGGGATGGACCTCATCTTCCCGCACCACGAGAACGAGATCGCCCAGAGTCGTGCCGCCGGAGACCGGTTCGCCAACTACTGGTTGCACAACGGCTGGGTCACCCTGGGCGGCGAGAAGATGAGCAAGTCGCTCGGCAATGTGCTGTCGATGTCGGCGGTGCTGGCGCGGGTCCGGCCTGCCGAACTGCGGTACTACCTGGGCAGTGCGCACTACCGGTCGATGCTGGAGTTCTCCGAGGCCGCCCTACAGGACGCCGTCAACGCCTACGTCGGCATCGAGGATTTCCTGCACCGCGTGCGCAGCCGGGTGGGGGCGGTGGTTCCCGGCCACTGGACACCCCGTTTCGCCGCGGCGCTCGACGATGACCTATCGGTGCCGATCGCGCTGGCCGAAGTACACCGGAGCCGCGCGGAGGGCAACCGGGCCCTTGACTCCGGAGACCATGACGGTGCGCTGGCCGCAGCCGGGGCCATCCGCGCCATGATGGGCGTGTTAGGTTGCGACCCGCTCGACGAGCGCTGGGAATCGCGTGACGAGACGTCGGCGGCGCTGGCGGCGGTCGACGTGCTGGTGCGTGCCGAGCTCGAGCGCCGGGCGACGGCACGCGCCGAACAGGATTGGGAGCTGGCCGACGAGATCCGCGGTCGACTGAAAGACGCTGGGATCGACGTCACCGACACCGGTGACGGTCCACAGTGGTCGCTGATGGTCGAGGAGACCGAGTAAATGGCCGGCAATTCCAAGCGCAAAGGTGCGGTGCGCAAACCCGGCACCAAAAAGGGCCCGACCGTCGGCTCCGGCGGTCAACGCCGCCGTGGGCTCGAGGGTCGCGGCGCCACCCCGCCCGCACACCAGCGGGACTACCACCCGGCGGCCAAAGCGGCCAAGCGCGCTGCCAAGCAGCGGGTGTACCGGGCCACCAAGCGCACCGACGAGAGCGAAACCGTGCTGGGTCGCAACCCGGTGCTGGAATGCCTGCGCGCCGGGATCCCGGCGACCGCGCTGTATGTGGCGCTCGGCGCCGAGGCGGACGAGCGTCTGACGGAATCAGTTACCCGGGCAGCTGATTCGGGATTGCCGATCCTGGAGGTCCCGCGGTCGGACCTGGACAAGATGACCACCAACGGCCTGCATCAGGGGATCGCGCTGCAGGTTCCGCCGTACAACTATGCGCATCCCGACGATCTGCTCGCCGCCGCGCGCCAGGACGGCTCGCCGCCACTGCTCGTCGCGTTGGACAACATCTCCGATCCGCGCAACCTCGGCGCCATCGTGCGATCGGTGGCGGCATTCGGCGGACACGGCGTACTGATCCCGCAGCGTCGGTCGGCGTCGGTCACCGCGGTGGCTTGGCGCACCAGTGCCGGTGCGGCAGCACGGCTTCGAGTCGGACGCGCGCCCAACCTGAACCAGACCCTGAAAGCCTGGGCCGATCGCGGCCTACAGGTGGTCGGCTTGGACGCCGGTGGCGACACCGTGGTCGAAGAGTTGGACGGCACGGGTCCGATGGTGCTGGTCGTCGGTTCCGAGGGCAAGGGCCTGTCCCGACTGGTCCGGCAGAATTGCGACGCGATCGTGTCAATACCGATGGCCGGGCCAACCGAGTCGCTCAACGCGTCGGTGGCCGCCGGGGTGGTACTTGCCGAGATCGCCCGTCAACGACGGTGATCCGCTGCGCCGCAGCAGCATTGGCGTTCCTGGTCGCGGCAACGGTGGTTCCGTGCGCGTCCGCGCAGGCGTTACCGACGGCGTTCGATCTGCAGGCGCATCGCGGCGGACGAGGTGAAACCACAGAGAATTCCTTGCGCGCCTTCGCCAAGTCCCTTGAATTAGGGGTCAGCACATTGGAATTGGATGTCGTGCTGACCCGCGACGCCCAACCGCTGGTCTGGCACGACGCGGTGATCGAGCCGGAAAAGTGCGTCGATACCGGCGCGGTCTTTCCCGGCGACCCGCAGTACCCGTACGTGGGTAAGCGGGTGAGCGACCTCACCTTGACGCAGGTCCGCACCCTGAACTGCGGTCAGCTGTCGCGTGAATTCCCCGATGCGGAAGTGGTGCGCGGCAACGTGATAGCGACGTTACCGGAGGTCTTCGCGCTCGCCGACGCGTATCGCGCCGACGTGCGCTCCAGCATCGAGACCAAGGTCGACCCCGAAAGCTCCGAAAGTCCGCAGCAGATCGTCGACGTCATTCTGGCGGCGGTGCGTGCAGCGGGCAAGCTGGCCGCAGTCGAGATTCAGAGCTTCGACTGGCGCACCCTGTCGATGGTCCGCGCCGCCGAACCGACCATCCCGCGGGTAGCCCTATGGGAACAAGGCGACGACCCGATTGCCGGTGCGGTGGCGGTCGGTGCCGACACCGTGTCCCCGGACTACTCGGTGGTCGATCGGGCGTTCGTCGACCGCGCACACTCCGCGGGGCTCAAAGTGATTCCCTGGACGGTCAATGAGGCCGATGCGATGCGCGAGCAGATCGCCTCGGGCGTTGACGGTCTTATCACCGACTATCCGACCCGGCTGCGCACCGTGCTGGCCGAGCTGGGAATGCCGCTGCCGCAGTCGTTTCGCTGAACCGATGCCGGTGACCCTCAGCGCCCGGCTTCGCCGCGCTTGCGATCGCCGCGGCTAGACCCCCAGCACCCAGGCGCCGGCCCACAGTGCCAGCACCGCCACCAGCAGGGTCGCCGGACCCGTGCACAAACCCAGCCGGGTGTACTCACCGACGCCGGCCGGAACTCGATAACGGCGCAGCACCCGGCGCCACAGCAGGTTCGACAGCGATCCGGTGTAGCTGAGGTTGGGTCCGATGTTGACACCGATCAACACCGCCAGTACCGCGACCGGGCCACTGGACGCCACCAGCGGCACCAGGATGAGCGTCGCCGGCAGATTGTTGACCACGTTGGCCAGCACCGCGGCCACCGCCGCGACACCCAGCAGCGCCACCAGTCCGGAGCCCTCCGGCAGCACCGCACTCATGCGATCGCCCAGCCCGTTGTCGACGACGGCACGCACCACCACGCCGAGGGCCAGCACGAACACCAGGAAGCCCGCATTGGCGGCCCGCAGGATGCCGGCCGCTGTGCTGCGCCGCTGCGCAACGGCGCGCACAGCCAGGACGGCGGCACCGGCGAACGCCACCCAGGCCGGTGCAACACCGAACGTCTCGGCGATCACGAAACCTGCCAGCGTCAGGCCCAGCACCGCCAGCACGAATACCGGGACCGGCGGCGGCGGGCCGGCCTGCAGATGCACCGGTGACCCACGCAGATCGGCGCGGAAAAACCACCGAAAGATCAGGTAGACGACTGTCGTAGCGGCCAGCCACGGTGCTGCCATCAGGGCGGTGAACTTCATGAAGGACACTCCGGCCTGATGGAACGCCAGCAGGTTGGTCAGGTTGGACACCGGAAGCAGCAGCGACGCGGTATTGGCCAGGTGCGCGGTCGCGTAGGCGTGCGGACGCATCGGGGCCCGGCGGCGGCGGGCCATCATCAGCACCACCGGGGTCAGCAGCACCACCGTCGCGTCCAGACTCAACACCGCGGTCACGGAGGCGGCAATGACGAAGACCCGGCGCAGTAGATGTTGTGGCGGCCCGACGTCGGCCCGTGCCATCGCCGCGCCGGCGGCCTCGAACAGGCCCTCGTCGTCGCAGAGCTGCGCCAGCACCAGCACCGCACCCAGGAAGGCGACGACCCCTAGGAGCCCGGCAGCCTCGGCGGCCGCGTCGTGCATCGAGATCGTTCCGGTCGCGATCAGGATGGCAGCGGCCGGCACCGCGGCGAGAACCTCCGGCCGGCCCCGCGGACGGGCCACCGCGAACCCGAGCACCACAGCGAGCAGCAGCAGTGCAAGGGCCGGCTTCAGGTCCACGGATCCTCACGGCGCCACACCGTGGGAAGGTGCAGTGCAACACCGTCGGCCTGCGCCAACTCGCTTAGGATCCGCATCGAGACGTCCAGATCGTCGCCGGCATAGGGCAAGGCGCGCAACGGTTTCGACAATGGGCGGAAGAAGTCGTCCCAATGGGTCAACACGACCGACTTCGCCCCGACCGCGCGCACCGTTTCCGACCAGTAGTCGACCAGGTATCGGGCGGGCTGCAAACCGAGTTGGCCCACCCCCAGATACACGACCTCGGCGCGGTGCCCGGCCAGTGCGCCGGGGACGAACCCGGCGCTGCCGACGATCAACAGGCGCCGGCCCGACGGGCGGTGCGCCACCACGGCCGACCACGCCTCACCGCACCGGTAGGCCGTCGCCCGTACCGGGGGAATGACCGGGCTGGCTATCGGACCGGGGAACCGGTCCGGCGGGCAGTGCCGCGACTCGATCAGCGTGATGTCGTAGGCGCCCAACGTGATCGGCTGATCCGGCACCGCGATGACGAGACGATCCTCGGCCAAGCCGTGACCGCGACCCACGTTGGCGGCAGACTCGCCACCGACCAGTACCGCGCCGGTGCGTTCGGCGACCAACGCCGAATCCAGCACGTGATCGATATGGGTGTGTACCGCGATGACCGCCGCCAAATTCCGCACCCCGGCGCGGGCCAGACAGCCGTCGACGCGGGCGGGTACGGGAGCCACCTTGCCGAACTGCACCCGTGCCAAGCCGGGCCGGGAGAAGTAGCCGTCGGTAAGCAGCGCCGAGAATCCGTCATCGATCAGCACGGTCGATACGCCCAGCCAGGTCACCCACAGGGGTGCAGCAGGTGCGGCGGCCGCGACGGTGAAGCGGTGCGCATATCCGGCGAGGTCAGGACGACCGGGCTTGAGGCGCATCTGCGAGTCTGGTCAGATCGTGGGGCGGTCGTCGCCGCCGATCAGCAACCGGACCGCCAAATCCAGTCGGGTGCTGAAGTCGGTGGCCGATGCCCGCCGGGTCAGCCAGGCGAGCAGATTGGACAACCACACGTCGGAGATCACCCGGGAGATGTGGTACTGCTCCTCGGTCGGTTCGCCGTTGCTCATCGCCCCGGCGAACATCGAGTCGATCAGCTTCTGGACGTAGTCGACCTCACCGGCCGCCGACGCGTCGGCGAA
>JBDTEP010000209.1:0-2564 GCA_039922455.1 Mycobacterium sp.
TACGGCTTTCTCGACGCCGATGCGCGCGATCTGTTTCTAACGCTGATCGGGGTGTCGGGGATCGGGCCCAAGATCGCCCTGGCCACCCTGGCGGTCTATGACGCGGCCGCGCTGCGCCGGGCGCTGGCAGACGGCGATATCACCGCGCTGACCCGGGTACCCGGGATCGGTAAGCGCGGGGCCGAGCGACTGGTGCTGGAACTGCGCGACAAGATCGGATCGGCGGCGGCATCCGACGGCCTCGTCGTGAACGGTCATCCGGTGCGGGCGCCGGTGGTGGAAGCCCTTGTCGGGCTTGGCTTCGCCGCCAAGCAGGCCGAGGAGGCCATCGACAGGGTGCTGGTCAATGATCCCGAAGCGAACACCTCTGATGCCCTGCGGACCGCGCTGAGCCGGCTGGGGAAGACCAAGTGAGTGAACCCGAAGACCGTGAGGTGTCCCCGGCGCTGACGGTCGGCGAGGGCGACATCGAGGCTGGTCTGCGCCCGCGCAGCCTGGCTGAGTTCATCGGTCAGCATCGGGTCCGAGAACAATTGCAATTGGTGATCGAGGGCGCCAAGAACCGTGGCGGCACACCGGATCACATTCTGCTGTCCGGTCCGCCCGGCCTGGGCAAGACGTCGCTGGCGATGATCATCGCCAGCGAACTCGGCACCTCGTTGCGAGTGACGTCGGGTCCCGCGCTGGAACGCGCCGGTGATCTGGCGGCGATGCTGTCCAACCTGGTCGAACACGACGTGTTGTTCATCGACGAGATCCACCGCATCGCCCGGCCCGCCGAGGAGATGCTGTACCTGGCGATGGAAGACTTCCGCGTCGACGTCATTGTCGGCAAAGGTCCTGGGGCGACATCGATTCCACTGGAAGTAGCGCCGTTCACCCTGGTGGGGGCGACCACCCGGTCGGGTGCGCTGACCGGTCCGCTGCGGGACCGGTTCGGGTTCACCGCGCACATGGATTTCTATGAGCCGGCTGAACTGGAGCGAGTGCTGGCGCGCTCGGCGGCGATCCTCGGGATCGAGCTGGGGGCCGAGGCCGCGGCGGAGGTGGCGCGGCGGTCGCGGGGCACGCCCCGGATCGCCAACCGGCTGTTGCGTCGGGTGCGCGACTACGCCGAGGTCCGTGCTGACGGGGTGATCACCCGCGACGTGGCCAAGGCCGCCCTGGCGGTCTACGACGTCGACGAGCTGGGCCTGGACCGGCTGGATCGGGCGGTGCTGTCGGCGTTGACCCGGAGCTTCGGCGGGGGACCGGTGGGGGTGTCCACACTGGCGGTCGCGGTGGGCGAGGAGCCCGCCACCGTTGAGGAGGTCTGCGAGCCATTTTTGGTGCGTGCCGGGATGATTGCCCGCACCCCGCGCGGCCGCGTAGCCACCCCGGCCGCCTGGACCCATCTGGGCATGGTGCCGCCGCCCGGGGCCGGGGGACTGGGCCTGGCGGCACCGCCTCCTTTCGGCGGACGGGGGTCGTTCGAGTAGGGGGCGGCGGCCGCTGTGCATGGACGGTCACGCCTTCGGTGGCAGCTCGGTAGGCTTTCGTCACATGACCGAGCCCTCGGCAAACCTCGAAGCCCGGGTCGACGCGCTGGAATCACGCGTCGATGAACTGACCGGGCAGCTGCAGCAGGTCAGGCAGGATGCTGTGGCCGCACGGGTGCTCGCGGGGGGAGCCGATCGCGACATCGAGCAGGTGGGCGGCGAGTTGCGCGATTTTCGTCAGGCGACCACGACAAGCCTCAACGCCATGCGCGATGACCTGGTCGACCTGCGGGGACAGATGGGCGACGGGTTCGCCGAGATACGGACCCGGCTGGACGCCACCGCGGCCGGTCTGGCGCGCATCACGGACCTGCTGACCGGACTGGTCGCCGATCGCGACACCGACTGAATCGTCGGCTACAGCTTCCCCAGTTCGTCGGCCAACACGTCGAGACTTTCGGACAGCAGCCCGTCGGTGATGGTCAGCGGCGGCAGCAGTCGCACCACGTTGCCGAACGTCCCGCAGGTCAGCACGATTACGCCCGCTCGATCTGGCGGGCCCGCCCCACCAGATCATCGGCCTCGACTGTCGCGAATGCCCCGAGCGCCGCGGCGCAGGCCACCGGATTGCCGCCGAACGTGCCGCCCAGGGCGCTGACCTGTGGGGCGTCCATGATCTCGGCGCGGCCGGTGACCGCCGCCAGCGGTAGCCCGCCGCCGATGCCCTTGGCGGATCAACCGGTTGCCGTCGACATCCTCGACGATGCCGCCGCCGGCCCGTGCGGCATAGACCGGCAGGACGCTGGAGACCCCGCGCGCTACGGCTGCCGTGCGGCGCCGCGACAACTGGATCGAGCCGGGTCCGGGGATCTCGGTGACCAGCTGCCGGCTCTGCAGCAGCGGCGGCACTGACATGGGCGGTCTCCTTAGCGGTCGTTGCCGCGGTTCAGACCTGGCCGAGTGGCCGGCAGGCGTTGCCGAAGGGGTTCCACCATTCGCCGGCCGGGCATTCCAGCGGCGTCGGCCCCTGGCCGACTGGCATGCAGGTGTTGGTGCTCGGTTCCCAATACTGGCCGCCCGGGCAGT
>JBDTEP010000210.1:0-17614 GCA_039922455.1 Mycobacterium sp.
GTGGCGCGGTCGCGAGTCGGGTTGTGACAGCGATCAGGTCGCGTGACGGGTGTGCACGGCCTGGGCCAGCCGTCCCAGCACCACCGCGGAGACCAGCAGACCGAAGTCGCGCAGGGCTACGTCGTAGTAGCCGGACAAGGTGAGCAGGTCGAGAATGATGCCGGCGAGCCACGCCGCCACCACCCAGGCGCCGATCCGCGGCGCGACCGCGACCAGGACACCGGCGACGATCTCGATGACGCCGATCAGATACATGGCCTGGTCACCGTTGCCTGGCAGGATGTCGTTGATCCAGCCGGCAAGGTACTTGTCCCAGTGGCTCGAGCCTGCGCCGCCCGGGACATGGGTCAGCAGATTGAAGAATTTGTCCAAGCCGAACAGGATCGGGGCGACTGTGAACAGGGTGCGCAGCAAGAAAAACGCCTCGAACAGCGGGTCCTTCAACCGCTCCGAAAGGGTCAGTGAACCCGGATTGGTGGTACTCATGACATCCTCCTCGCTTCTAAATAACTACGCTTTGTACGTTAGAACGAGTAGAATCTAACGTCAAGACTTTTGTCTGATAGAAATTTCCGGACTATGGCTACTCTGGACCGCCACGTGACAGGCATCGGCGCACTCGCCGATCCGGTTCGCCGCGAGCTGTATCGTTTTGTCGTCTCCCAACCCGCCCCGGTCAGCCGTGATGTGGCTGCCGCTGCGACCCGGCGCGGGCCGCCCGTCGAAGCGCTACCGGCGTGCCCCGTACGAGATCGCGGTGAGCCTGCCGCCCCGGGAGTATGAACTGGCCGGCCGGTTGATGGCCGATGCGATCGCCGAATCCGTCCACTCCGGCACTCTGGTGACGGAGGTGCTCGACAGGCTGGCGCGCAATTACGGCCGTGCCCTCGGAACGGCGGCCACCGAGGGGCAGCCGCCAACCGACGCTGCGGCCGCGCTCGAGTTGGCCACCGATGTGCTCGACGAACACGGCTACGAACCGCGCAACGGCGGCAACGAGGTCTATTTGACCAACTGCCCGTTTCACGCGCTGGCCCAGTCCCAGACAGAACTGGCCTGCACCATGCACCTCGCACTGATCAGCGGCGTCACCGATGCACTGACACCGCACTGCCCGCACGCTCGGCTATGCGCCGATCCGTCCCGGTGCTGCGTGGTGCTGAGCGCCGGTGACCCATCGGCCCCGGATTAAGCCCAGCGCGCCAGCAACCGCTGCGCCCCGGCGCATAGCTCGTCGAGGACTACCCCCACCGGACGGCTGTCGATGAGCATTCCCACGCCCTGACCCGCGTCGACCGGGGCCAGGCGCTGATCTTGCGCGGCGATCCCGGCGGCCAGTTCGGCATTGGCACCCTGATCAGTGGAGAGTGTGTCCTCGCGGCCCGCCCAGCGGCTGACGAAGTCGTTGCGCAACACCCGCGACGGGAACCGCGCCGGCCAGTCCAGCCGTTGACCGACGTCGAACACCCGGGTGGTCACCGTGTCGGTGCCGGCCGCCGCGATCAACGCATCGCGGGCAGCGTCACCGGTCAGCGCTTCGAGGCAGACCGACAGGCAGGTCCCCAGCCAGCCGCCCGCGGCGCCGGCGGCCAGCACCGCTGCCAGGCTGCGCGGCGACGCGATCCCGCCGGCGGCCAGCACCGGCACCGTCGCGGCGTCCAGGACCGCGTCGAGCAGCGGAAGCGTGGCGAGCCTGATCGCCCCGTGCCCGCCGCCCTCGGAGCCACGGGCCACCAACACGTCCACCCCGGCGTCCTGCGCGCGCCGGGCGGTCTCGACGTCATAGACCTGGGTGGCGGCCAGGATTCCGACCGCATGGGCGCGGTCCACCCAGGACAGGTCCGCTCCGAAGCTCACCGATAGCAGCACCGGGCGGGCTGCCAGTGCGGCGTCGAGCAGGTCTGGCTGGCTGCGAACCACCCAGTCCACCAAGCCGATTCCGAACCGCGGCGACTGCCCGAGCTGGGCCAGCTCGGTGGCAAGCGATGCCGCGGTGGCGGTGCTACCCATCCCGATCATGCCCAGTCCGCCCGCCGCGGTGACCGCGGCGGCCAGCCGCCCGCCGGCCACGCCGCCCATCGGGGCATTGACGATGGGCATCCGCAGCCCGGCGCCCAGCGACCAGGGCGTGCCGAGTTGCGTCGCGGGCACGGTCAGTGCGAGGCGCTCTTGGTGACGGTCAGCAGTATCACCGCGTCCTCCAGCGACTCCAGCGCGTGGCGCGTGCGCGGCAGGGTCACCAGCTCGCCGGCCGAGCCCTCCCAGGCGTCGTCGCCGGCGGTCAGCCGCACCCGGCCGCGCAGCACCTGCAGAGTCGACTCTCCGGGGCTGTCGTGCTCGGCGAGCGCCTGGCCGGCTTGCAGCGCGACCAGGGTCTGGCGCAGGTGGTGCACGGAGCCGCCGTAGACGGTGTGGGCCGAGCGCCCACTGTGGTGTTGCTTCGCCTCGGCCAGCTTCTCGTCAGCCAGTGCGTTCAGTGAGGTCGATTCCATCGGTGGTCCTTCGGTTCGGCGGGCGGGTGGGTGGTGTTCTTCGAGTCGGGGAGCTCAGCGAGCCAGCAGCAGGATGCCCAGCGGCGCCAGCGCGGCGACCTTGATCAGCTCCAAGCCCACGTAGGCGTAGTGCGCGCGGGAGCGGGGCGCATCCAGCCCGGACAGCACCTGGTCCGCGCGGCGGCTCAGGCGGGGTCGCACCACCACCAGCTGAGCCAACAACATCGCGACGGCGACCGCGAACGTCATCACGATGGCCGGTGTCGGCCGCTCGGTCGCGAACGTCGCCGCAATGGCGACGGCGAGGATGAGTTCGGCGGCGTTGAGGGCCCGAAAGACCAACCGGCCGATACCCAGACAGATCGGGATCGTCGCGTTGGGCGCCCGGAACTTCAACGGCGCTTCCATGAACGAGATCGCGGTCACCATGCCCAGCCACAGAAAAGTCGCGGCGATCGCAACAGCGGAGCCGATACTCACCCGGTGGTTCCTTCCACGCGTACCGGCCCCGCGGGGGACTTCTCAATCCGGGCCCCGTTCGTGGCCGGCCGGGGCTGGCCGAGGGGCACCGATTTCAGGTGCGCCACGCACAGGTCGGGCTGGGCGAACGAGTCGAGGCGGTCGACCGTCACCGGTGCGTCCCAGGCCTCCAGCGCGCCCTGCATCAGACCCAGATGGATCGGACAGACGACTTCGGTGGAGGTCTCGGCGAGTTCCAAGAACGGGCAGTGCCGCAACCCGAGCTGCTCTTCGCCCGCGGTACCGGGTTCGAGCCGCTCCGGTTCGAACCCCAACTCGTCGAGCATGTCGACGAGCTGTTCGGTCGACTCCTCGGCATCGACGGGTTCGCTCGGGTGGTCCAGCGGCCGCATCCGCTGCCCCCACGCCCGCCCCGCCGCCAACGCCTTGCCGCCGGGATCCTGGTCGGCAGCCAAGCCGATGGTGAGGATCTCGGCGAGCAGCCGGAACCGACGCGTGCCGCCACGATCCATCTGCCGGACCGCCTGAAACATCAGCGCCGGCCGGCCCCGGCCCTTGTGGTCGGGTTCGGCGTGCTCGACCCGACCTTCCTCGACCAGGGTGTCGAGGTGGAAGCGCACCGTGTTGGGGTGAACTCCCAACTCATCGGCGATTTGCGCGATGCCCAGCGGAGCGTCCGCAGCCTGTACCAGCCGGAGGACGTCGAGGCGACGTCCTCCGAGTGGTCCAGGCAGCTTGGCGATGTTGTTCACTCCCCCTGGGGAGGAAAGCTGGCCACCAGCGGGGTGTCGATACCGAGGGGGCCGATCTTGGCTGCGCCACCGGGTGAGCCGAGCGCCTCGTCGCGACCCGGCAGCGGATCGGTGAAGAAGACCGCGTTGTCGACCTGGTGGGGCTGCAACTCGTCCGGGAGGTCATCCTCGTAGTAGATGGCCTCGACCGGGCACACCGGCTCGCAGGCTCCGCAGTCCACACATTCATCAGGGTGGATGTAGAGGGCTCGACCGCCTTCGTAGATGCAGTCAACCGGGCACTCCTCCACACAGGCCCGGTCCATCACATCAACGCACGGCTTCCCGATCACATATGCCATAGGCGTAGAGTTTACACAAGGAATTTTGGAGAAACTAGAAAGGCAGACCTAAATGCCGGAGGCCGAACTCGACGCCCGGGTGATCCCCAGGCCGGAGAAGCACAAAACGATCTTCGCAACCTTCGGCAAGCTGGCCGCCGGCGAAGCGTTTGTGCTGCTCAACGACCACGAGCCGGAGCCGCTGCGCCAAGAATTCGAGCGCGAACACCCCGGTAGCTTCGGCTGGGAGTACCTGGAAAAAGGTCGTGAACGCGGCGCGTTGTGGCGGACCAAAATCTCCCGGCTCGCCTCCACCGCGGTGCCGTGGATTCTGACCGACACCACGACCACCGGCGACGGCGTAGAACCCGACCCGGCTGGGGTGGTCTGGAAGCTCGATGTGCAGAGCCGCGAGATCGACGCCGACGTCACCAGCCTTTCGGCCGGCCAGGACACCGGCATGTATGTCGGCCCGGAGTTCGACGCCATGATCCACGTGCTGTCCGGCAGTGGCTCGCTCACCACCGAGTTGGGCAGGATCGAAGTGGCCGCCGGCGCGCTGTTGTGGATGCCCAAGCGATCCCGGCGCCAGTTCGTTGTCGGTTCGGATGGTTTGCGCTACTTGACGATTCACCAGAAGCGGCAATTCTTGAGCCTGATGGCACCCGACTGATGGTGCGCACCCGGGCGCAGCAGCTACCGTCCGCCGACCGCGATGACGCAGCCGTTGCGGGCCACTGGCTGCTGGCCCGGCTGGGCAAGCGGGTGCTGCGGCCCGGTGGCATCGAGCTGACCCGCGGCCTGCTGGAGCGGGTCGGCCTGCCCGGCTCCGACGTGGTGGAACTGGCCCCGGGACTGGGTCGCACCGCCACCGAAATCCTTGCGCACCAGCCGCGTTCGTATATCGGCGTGGAACACGACGCCAACGCCGCCCGCAGCGTGGAACGCATCGTCGGCGACCGTGGCGCAGTGCTACGGGTCACCGCGGCCCGGACCGGGCTGACCGACGGCAGCGCCGACGTCGTGATCGGTGAGGCGCTACTGAGCATGCAAAGCGATGCCGCCAAGAACGCGATCATCGCCGAGGCGGCCCGGGTGCTGCGCCCGGGCGGCCGGTACGGGATCCACGAACTGGCCCTGATTCCGAACAGCATCGACGAACAGGCCAAGTCCGACATCGCACAGTCGCTGGCGACATCGCTCCAGGTCAACGCGTGCCCCCTGACCGTCGCCGAGTGGATGCAACTGCTGGCCGAGCACGAGTTGGTCGTGGACGCGGTCAGCACCGCGCCGATGGTATTGCTCGAACCGCGTCGACTGCTGGCCGACGAAGGCTTCTTCGGAGCGCTCCGGTTCGCGAAAAACCTTCTGCTGCAACATGATGCACGCAGTCGCGTGCTGGCGATGCGGCGCACCTTCCGGGCGCACCGCGGGCAGCTGGCCGGGGTCGCGATCCTGGCCCACAAGCCCGGCGGCGGAGCCAACCCCGCCGTGTCGAAAGGCAAGGGTTGTTGCTGACCCCACCGGGGACGGTCGGGTAGAAACGAATGATGGCTGACGACTCGAACTACCGTGACTTCCCCAGCATCCGGCTCGAGACCGGCGACAGTGGTGTGTTGCAGCTCATCCTGGACGCGGCCGGGCTCAATTCGGTGAGTCCGCAGATGCACCGGGACCTGGCTGACATCTGGCCGGTGATCGACCGCGACGACAAGGTGCGGGTGGTGCTGGTCCGCGGCGAGGGCAATGCCTTTTCCGCCGGCGGGAGCTTCGAGCTGATCGAGAAGACCATCGGCGACTACGCCGGGCGGATGCAGGTGCTGCGGGAGGCCCGCGACCTGGTGCTGAACATGGTCAATTTCTCCAAGCCGGTGGTGTCGGCCATCAACGGGCCGGCTGTCGGCGCGGGCCTGGTGGTGGCGCTGCTGGCGGACATCTCGGTGGCCGGGCGCACCGCCCGACTGATCGACGGTCACACCAAACTCGGGGTGGCCGCCGGCGACCACGCGGCAATCTGCTGGCCGCTGCTGGTGGGCATGGCCAAGGCCAAGTACTACCTGCTGACCTGTGAGACGTTGCATGGCGAGGAGGCTGAGCGGATCGGCTTGGTCGCCAAATGCGTTGACGACGACGAGGTGCTGGCCACCGCGACCCGCATCGCCGACGACCTGGCGCACGGCGCCCAGGACGCGATCCGCTTCACCAAACACAGCCTCAACTACTGGTATCGGCAGTTCGCGCCGGCCTTCGAGACCGCGCTGGGGCTGGAGTTCCTCGGCTTCTCCGGTCCCGACGTGCACGAGGGCCTGGCTGCCATCCGGGAGAAGCGCAAGCCGCAATTCGACTAGCCGCTACAGTGCCGCTGCCGCCTGATCCTTGGCCCAGCGATAGTCGGGCTTGCCCGACGGCGAGCGCTGCACCTTCGCGCAGAACACCACGTCCTTGGGCAACTTGTAGCGCGCCACATAACGGGCCGCCTCGGTGATGATGTCGTCGGCCGCGGCATCGGCGCCCTCGGCCAACTGCACCACGGCGACGACCTCGTTGCCCCATCGTTGACTGGGCCGGCCCACCACCACGACGTCGTAGACGGCGGGATGCTGGGCGACCGCGGCTTCGACCTCCTCGGCGAAGATCTTCTCGCCGCCGGAGTTGATCGTCACCGAGTCGCGGCCGAGCAGTTCGATGCCGCCGTCGGAATCCCAGCGGGCCCGATCGCCGGGGACCGAATGCCGGACGCCTTCGATGACCGGGAAGGTGTGCGCGGTCTTCTCCGGGTCACCGAGATACCCCAGCGGCACCATGCCCTGCTGTGCCAACCAGCCGATCTCGTCGTCGCCGGCCTGCAGAACCCGGCTCAGGTCCGCGCTGACCACCACCGCGCCGGGGTTGGGGGTGAATCGGCCGCTGCCCGTCTGGTCCTTGCTGGATGTCTGGCCCATCTGGGCGCCGGCCTCCGACGATCCCGCACCGTCGATGATGGTCACGTGCGGCAGCAGATCGTGGAATCGCTGCTTGACGGCCGGGGTCAGCGCGGCGCCGCCGTTGGCCAGTACGAAGAACGCGGACAGGTCGTAATCGCCGGTCACCAGCGCGTCGGCCAGCGGGCGGCCGAAGGCGTCACCGACGATCGACAGCGAGATGACCTTCTCCCGGCTGACCAAGTCCCAGGTCTTGGCGGGATCGAAACGGTCGGTGGTCACGCCCATGACGAACGGTCGTCCGCCCAGCAGGCTGGTGAACGCGGTCCACTGGGCGGCGCCGTGCATCAGCGGCGCCACCGTCATCGAACCCGGCCCGCCGGCCTGCGCCCGTTCCACGATCTCCTCGATGCTGCCGACCGCCTCGGTGGCACCGAACGGGCGGCCGCCCATCGCGTTGATGAAGATGTCGTTCTGGCGCCACAGCACGCCCTTGGGCATGCCGGTGGTGCCGCCGGTGTAGAGCATGTAGAGGTCGTCCGGGGACAACGGCAGGTCCAGGGGGTCGGCGGACGTGGCGGCCAGCAACTCCTCGTAGCGCACCGCCCCGGGCAGCGGCTCGTTGCCGGAGTCGTCGTCGACGTGGATCAGCGGTATCGCCTGCAGTCGGTCATCGGCCTGCTTGAGCGCCTCGGCCAGCGTAGGAGCGTAACGGCCGTGGTACATGATGGCGTCGGTGGCGGCGTTGGTCAGCAGGTAGATCAGTTCGTCGGCGACATAGCGGTAGTTGACGTTGAACGGGGCGACCCGGGCGTAGAACGCGCCCAGCATGCCTTCCAGATATTGGTTGCCGTTGGCCAGGTACAGCGCAAGGTGACTCTGCCCGGATTCATGCCCGGCCAGCTCGGAGCGCTCGCGGCGCGCCCCCAGTCCCCACCCGTTCAGGACCCGCGCCAGCCGGCGGGACCGGTCCTCGATCTGACCGTAGCCGAACCGTTGGTCGCCGAATATGATGCAGTCCCGGTCCGGGAATGCCGTCGCTACCGCCGAAAACACCTGGGCGAGGTTGAACTCCACTACCGCTCCTTGATTCGATCGCCAGCGCGTGGGCATGCGCCCGAGTAACGCTACAAGGTGACTCTTATTCGGGTGGCGACGGTGGCGGCGGGCGATTCCGGCCGGGCGTCAGGCATGCTTGGCCGCATGTCGGTGGACGTCCTATTGCAGTCGATCCCGCCCTTGCTGGTCTATCTGCTCGTCGGCGGGGTGATCGGCATTGAGAGCCTGGGCGTCCCGCTGCCGGGCGAAATCATGTTGGTCGGAGCCGCGCTGCTGTCGTCGCGACCTGACTTGGACATCGACCCTGCCGGGGTCGCGACGGCGGCGATCATCGGTGCAGTGATCGGCGACTCGATCGGATACTCAATCGGGCGACGCTTCGGCATGCCGCTCTTCGACCGTCTGGGCGAGCGATTCCCGAAGCACTTCGGTCCCGGTCACGTCGCCTACGCGGAAGGGCTGTTCGCCCGCTGGGGTACCAGCGCGGTGTTTTTCGGCCGGTTCATCGCGCTGCTGCGCATCCTGGCCGGGCCGCTGGCCGGGGCGCTGAAGATGCGCTATCCGCAGTTCCTCGCGGCCAACGTGGCCGGAGCGATCTGTTGGGCCGGTGGCACCACCGCCCTGGTGTACTACGCCGGGATGGCGGCCGAGCATTGGTTGTCGCGGTTCTCCTGGGTCGCGTTGCTGATCGCAGTGCTCGGCGGTGTCATCGGCACCCTCGCGCTGCGGGGACGGATCGGTGCTCGGATCGCCGAGTTGGACGCAGAGCATCGCCCCGAGCCGGCCCCCATCGAAGAAGGGGTCGACTAGGCAGCTGAATTGGGGGCGGCATAGGGGTTGTCCCCGCGCCATCGCCGGAGCATGGTGGAAGGGACCGGCGACGCCGCCGGGGCGTCGCGCTCACCCGGAGGCCGACATGTTCGCGCGCGCAACCTCGATCCACGCCCACCCATCCTTTCTCGATGAGGGAATCACCCACGTCCGCGGCATGGTGATGCCGACCCTGGCCGACACGGAAGGCTGCGCGGGAATGTCCATGCTGGTCGACCGCGACGCCGGCCGGTGCATCATCACCTCGTCATGGCTGGACGAGGACACTCTGCGCGCCAGTGAGGTCAGCGCCCAGCAGATGTGCGACCGCGCCACCGAGATTTTCCACGCCACCGCCGAGATCACCCGCTGGGAGATCACCGTGGTGCGCCGCGATCACAGGTCCCGACGCTATGCCGGCGTGCGCGTCACCTGGCTGCGGACCGAGCCGGCCCGCCTGGAGCGGATGATCGACACCTACAAGATGGCGATGATGCCCGAGATGGAGGACTTCGACGGGTTCTGCAGCGCCACCTTGATGGTGGACCGGCAGTCAGGTCGGGCGGTGTCGTCGGTCAGCTTCGACGACCGAGCGGCGCTGGTGGCCAGTCGCGCCGGCGAACAGTCGATCTGGGCCACGGCCGTCAATGACGCCGGCGCCGAGGTACTGGAGGTCGCCGAGTTCGATTTGGCGATCGCCCACTTGAACGCGCCCGAGATGGTGTGACCGCTCGGCTCCTGACTCACCTCACCGGGACGCGTTGCTGGGGTTGCGGACCGCCGCCAGCGCCAGCGGCAGCAAGTGTTGCCGCGCATAGCGTTCCGCGTCGGCTCGGCTGTTGAGCGGATCGCGGACGCGCTGGGTGAGCACCAGCGAGTGGGTCAGGCGGACGAATACCTCCGCGACTGCGTAGGGGTCGTCGACCGTGACGCCGCCCTGCCGGGCGGTGTTGGCTATGTGCCCGGCCAGGTAGGTGGTGGCCAGTTCCAGCGCCGGCCCCGCTCCAGTCGTCAGCGCGGGAAGGACGGCCTCGGGGTCGGTTTCCAGCGTGCGGCTCAGCATCGGATGGGTGCACACCCGCCAGTAGATTCCGGTGAAGCCGGCCACGAACCGGTCTTCGTAGCTCTCCAGCGCCGCCACCTCGGCGTCGACGGCGGCAAATATCGAGTCGGAGATTCTCCCGAGCACGGCCACCAACAGATCCTTCTTGGTCGGCCAGCGCCGGTACACCGTCATGTGGGACACCTCGGCCCGCCTGGCGATCTCCTCCACCGAGGCCCTGCGCACACCGAAATCGAGGATGGCCCGCAGAGCGGCATCCAGGATGCGTTCCCCGGTTGGATCGACATGCATCCTGCCAGCCTCTCATGGGCATGCTTCCCAACCCGGCGTGATGATGTTAGCGTTTTTCTATCTTACTAACATTATGGAGGCTGCCGTGCCGGAACTGCTGTCCAGTGAATTTCGCCCGATGCCCCCACTCGACCCGACCGCGTCCGCGGACGACACCGACGGCTTGTCGCTGTTGTCCGGCGAAGGGGTCCGCCCCCAGGTCATGAGCGACTTTCGCAAGCATCTGGGCAGTGTGCTCAATGGGCTGTTCGGCGGGGTGCTCTTCGACGAGGTGGCGCTTCTCCCGATCGCGGCCTCGGTGGACCGCACCGGTCGGTTCCGCGACAACTTCACCGACCGCGGCCTGCGAAGCGCCCTCAGCGGCGCGTCGGCGCTCGTCGGCGACGCCGACGAGCGCAAGAACACCGCGCTGTGGCTGATCGAACAGCACCGCACGGTGCGCGGCACCGGAGCCGGCGAGTACGAAGGCGTCCGCTACAGCGCGCTGGACCCCGACCTGTGGCTGTGGATCATCGCCAGCGCAGTGCATGAGCTCATCGTGTCGTATCCGGTATGCAGCGGAAACACCTTGCGGCCCGCCGAACGCGAGGCGAGCTACCGGTATCTCCGTCATCTCTTCGCGGACCTGCAGCTGCCCAGCAAGCGGGGCCGGCTACCCGCCACCGTCGCCGAGTTCGACGACTACTACGAGCGGACGGTCACAACCAAGTTGGCGGCCAACGGTTTTCTCCGCGATCAATTCGCCACGCTGACGCGGTTGCCCTTGCCAAACCTGCTGCTGCCGGGGTGGCTTCGGCTGGCGCTCACCCCACCCTGGTTGGCGGTCCGGCCGCTGGCCGGGCACGTCGTCCAGATCTGTTCGGCCAAGACCATGCACCCGGCCATCCTCGAAATGATCGGATTCGAGTTGAAGCGGCGCCATGACTGGGAATTCGCGGCCTACGCCCGATTGCTGCAACTCGCCTGGCGGGTATTGCCGGACCGGCTGTTACTCGAACCCGGGCATTACAACCGGGTGCGCCTGGACGCCCTGCACTCCCGGATCGACAACTCACCACGCCGCCAGGCCCGCTACGACCGGGTCAAGCGGCGGCTGGAGCGCCAGAACGCGTGGCTTGGGGACTTCTACCGCCGCTACAGTCTCGACACGTTCGATGTTCCCGAACACCGGGCGGGGTCCTGCCCGTTCGGTAACCCGGGGAGCCGAGCATCTCGACCGGCGTAGGGCGGGCACATTCGTCGTAGCGAGTGGAGCCGGTTAACTTCACGGCGGAAGGCAGCTACGGCTTCGACGGGGTTCGCGCTGGCCTAGCAGCGGGTTGGTCGGGTTCTCCCCTGCATCCGGACACGCTCACGCGTGGCGTGACGCGCTGGCCGACGCCGGAATCCCCCACGCCCGCCGCCGCGACGCGCGCCACAGTTGCGCCGCCCTGATGTACCTGAACGGGCCGCCGGCCGCGGTCATCGCGGCTGGCTGGGGCACACCTATGCCAGGTTCATCCTGAGCGTCTACGAACACTCGACGGACGACTCCAGGGCCGCCATAGCGGGCACCGTCGGAGGCGTGGCTTCAAGCCTCGGCGATGGCGTGAAATAGCTGCCGACCGGAGGCGAAAAATGACCGAGATTATGTCAACATTCAGCCCCGGTCACGGTGCCCTGACATGCAAAAACCCCCTGCTACCAGAGGGTTTTCCCGTGGTCCCGGCTGGGATCGAACCAGCGACCTTCCGCGTGTGAGGCGGACGCTCTCCCCCTGAGCTACGAGACCGGGCGAACGAGGTCGAAGACTAGCACGCCGAATCCCCACAGCCTCAACGCGCAGGCCGAATTTCGCCAGACTCGCCGATCCGACGGGGCAAGTTGTGCTGCCTCACATCAGTGGACTAATGTTCTGCTTCGCGACGGGCGACGATCTCGCCCGTGGCACGCGGATGTGGCGCAGTTGGTAGCGCATCACCTTGCCAAGGTGAGGGTCGCGGGTTCGAATCCCGTCATCCGCTCGAGGGTGTCAAGTGGTTTCAAACCCTTGCGGTGGAGTGGCCGAGTGGTGAGGCAACGGCCTGCAAAGCCGTGCACACGGGTTCGATTCCCGTCTCCACCTCTGTTCCTTGGATCTAAGCGCGGTTAGCTCAGCGGGAGAGCGCTTCCCTGACACGGAAGAGGTCGCTGGTTCAATCCCAGTACCGCGCACCAGATTTCGCACGATGAAAGCCCCTGCCGCCGCCGGACGGGCGGTTTCAAGGGGTCGTCGCAACACTGCCTGTCCTAGTGGGTGGTGATTAGATCACGCAGACGCTCGGCTGGGGTATCCCAGCCGAGCGTTTTGCGTGGGCGACCGTTGAGTTCTTGGGCGACGTGTTCGAGGTCTTCGGGCCCGTAGACGCTCAGGTCGGTGCCTTTGGGGAAGTACTGACGGAGTAGTCCATTGGTGTTCTCGTTGCTGCCGCGCTGCCAGGGGCTGGCCGGGTCGCAGAAGTACACCTGCATGTCGGTTGCCATGCTGAACTGCTTGTGCCGGGCCATTTCGCAGCCCTGGTCCCAGGTCAGCGACCCCCGCAGATGCGCTGGCAGGTCCTGCATCGTGGCGGTCAGCGCATCCCGGACGGATTCGGCGTCGTGCCCGTCGGGCAGGTGCAGCAGCATGGTGTAGCGGGTGGAGCGTTCGACGAGGGTGCCGATCGCGGTCTTGTTCTGCTCGCCGGTGATCAAATCGCCTTCCCAATGCCCCGGCACTGCGCGGTCCTCAACCTCAGCGGGGCGGTCGCTGATCATCACCATCGGGTCGCTAAACCGCTGATACCGTTCGCCTTCTTTGCGGTGCGGTTTCCGTCGGGTCCTGCCCGTTCGAAGCGCCTGCTGCACTTCGCGTTTCAATCCGCCACGGGCTTGGAAGTAGAGGGCTTGGTAGATCGTTTCGTGGCTCACCCGCATGCTTTCGTCGTCGGGGTGATCCCGGCGCAGACGGTGCGAGATCTGCTCCGGCGACAGCTTCCGAGACAAGCCCTCCTCGACCGCTGCCCGCAGGACCGCGTTCGTCACCAGTTTGGACTGCTTAGGTCGGCCCCGCGCTGCGGCTGCCGCCCGATCAGCCTGATACGGCAGGTACCGGCCATCAATGCTGCCCTTACCGACCTCGCGTGAGACCGTCGAAACGTTCTTGCCGATCCGTGTCGCGATCGCCCGCAGCGATTCCTTCAGGACGAGTCCGTCGGCGATCGCGATCCGGTCCTGGACCGACAAGTATCGGTCACTGATCGCCGGCGGTTCGGCATCATCACAGGTCACACTGGTCACGGGGACTTTGTAGACGGTGCCACGGCCGGAGTCCACAACCCGGCCGTCCGGGTAGATCCGCGTGTTGGCGACTCGCCGGATGCCCTTGCGCCAATCGCGGGCCGTGCGCTCATTGACGCCTACTTCGCGCGCTGCCCGTGCCGTTGACCACCCTGCCGCGATCAGGTCCAAGCAGCGACGTTTGGCCTCAGGCTTTCCTCTTGGAAAGATATTCTCGCTGACCAGGCCCTCCGCGACCAAGATTCTGCGTGCGACCGAGTGGCAGACCCCACATGCTTTCGCGGCCTGGTTGATCGAGCCCGTCTTGTCGAATACGGCAACGATGACATCCCGATCGGCAACCCCACGCTGATCACCGCGCTTACCGGGTCCACGAGCCTGTCCGCAGGGCCGGCCGATCGCCCGCAGGATCGCGTAGCAGCGGTCACGGGACACCCCGATAGCCACGGCGGCTTCCTTGACCGGCACTCCGGCATCAACCAGCTGCACGAGCTGGTCACCGAACCGGGCACAGTCCTCCGAAAACGACATGGTCGCCGCAACCTCTCATCGAGAGTGTTGCGACGACCATGTGAACCCGCCACGACGTCAGGGGCTTTCCCGTTCTACCGGGCTAGCTCTTATTGCCATTCATCACCAAGCCGATGACAGTGGTTAGCGGCGCCGCTTTGTTAGCGGCAACTGCGAACCCGTTATTACCAAGATCACACCGCACTAAGTCGCGATTCGCCCAGGATCCAGCCGGAATCGGGGGCCGAGCCCAGCCGACAAGCAGGTAGGCAGCACAATTGATAGCGATGCACACGTAGCTGGAAAGGTGGTCAAAGGTGAGCCCAATGAATCGACCCGTCGTGACCCTGTCGGTGTTGGCTCTGCTGTCCGCCGGCGGGGCGGCGGGATGTTCTGGCCAAGTCGAATCGGCGGGCAAGCTGGCGACCGCGGCTGCCTCCGGCGAAGCCGAATCCACTACAGCCACGCCGAAACCCACCGGGCACCTCGGTGACACCCTGACCATGACCCGCGCCGACGGCAGCACGATCGCGGTCACCCTGGAACAGGTCATCAACCCCGCGACCGTCGCGCCCGGCCCCGGGGATCCCGGTGTCACCTACCTGGCGACCAAGCTCAAGATTGCCGATCCGGGAACGGTCGCCATCGACGGCGACGTCAACATCAATGTCTCCGTCTTGGGCTCCGACGGCCAGCGCCACACACCGGATCTCAAAGACGTCCGCGAATGCACGAACTTCGACTCCGGCTTGTTCCGCCTCGACCCGGGCGAGTCCGCGACCGGTTGCGTGGTGTTCGCCCTACCCCGCGGCGTCAGCCCGACCAAGGTCAAGTACCTGCCGTCGTCGGGGTTCGCCGAGGACTTCGGGGAATGGACGCTGCCCTAACCGCCGATCCCGCGAATTGGCCGGCCTGGCCGAGGCTGCTGCACCCACGCCCGCGATGTGCCATCATGCCCAGAAGCAAACGAAGAAGGACATCATGCATCGCTGGATTCTGGCTCTGGTCACTTCCGTAGCCACCGCGTTGGCGGCCTTGATGGTGCCCGCCGTCGGCTACGCCACACCCACCACCACCCATGAGGCGCCGATCGGGCGGCTGGGCGACACGCTGCGCATCCAGTACCAGGACGAGGCCTTCGGCAAGATCATCGCCGACGTGACCGTGCATGACGTGGTGCCCAGCGAGATCCCGCCGGGCTGGGGCCAGAACGGCACGCCGCGCTGGCGCGCCCAGGGCGGCCCGTGGCGGGCGAACGTGACCATCCACCCGATCTCGGTGCCCAACCCCTACATCATGGCGGCGTCGACCACCTTCGACGGTGTCACGCCCGGTGGCGACGCGTACGTCTCCAAGCACACCGATGACCCCAGCACCCTGGACGCGCTTTTGATCAACGCCCCGCAGGGTTCCACCGTCACCGGCGGGGTCTACTGGGATGTCTACCGCGGCCTGGTCACCCACGTGGTGATGCTCTCCAGGAACACCGGCCTGCGCCTGGCACAGTGGAATCTGTGAGCTAGCCGGCCCTGCTCAACGCCAGCAGCCGTGAGGTGGCCCGCAGGTATTTCTTGCGGTATCCGCCGGCCAGCATCTCGGCGCTGAAGATACCGTCCAGCTTCGCCCCGGCGGCCACCACCGGGGTACCAGCGTCATAGAGCCGGTCGGTCAGCGCCACCAGCCGCAGCGCCACGTTCTGATCCTCGATGGGGTGCGCGCCGGTGAGAAACACGCCCGTGACGCCTTCGATCAGAGTCAGATACCGCGACGGGTGCATGGTGGCCAAGTGCGCACACAGCGCGTCGAAGTCGTCCAGCGTCGATCCGGGCAGCGCCGCGGCCCGCTGCGCGACCTGCTGCACCGACGGCGGCTCGGGCGCCGGTGGCAGATCCCGGTGCCGGAAATCCGGTCCGTCGACCCGAACCGGGGTGAACATGCTTGCGAGCGCACTGATCTCGCGTAGAAAATCCTGTACGGCGAAGCGTCCCTCGCCGAGTTGCTCGGGCAGGGTATTCGACGTCGCGACAACAGACACCCCGCGCGCCACCAGTTCGGACAGCAGCCGCGACACCAGCGTGGTGTTGCCCGGGTCGTCGAGTTCGAACTCGTCGATGCACACCACCGTGTAGCCGCCGAGCAGCTCGATGCACTCGGTGAATCCGAACACCCCGGCGAGTTGGGTGAGTTCCATGAACGTCGCGAACGCCGTCCGGTGCGCCGCAGCGCCGTCGGCGGTATCGGCGATCTGGCGGTAGATCGAGGCCAGCAGGTGGGTCTTGCCGACGCCGAATCCGCCGTCCAGGTACAGGCCCACACCGGGTAGCACCTCGCGCTTGCCGAACAACTTGCGCCGCCCGGCCCGCCGCTCCAACGCCTGCTCGCAGAACGCGGTGCAGGCCGCCACGGCGGCCGCCTGGGTGGGCTGCGCCGGGTCGGGCCGGTAGCTGGCGAAGCTGGCGCCGGCGAACGTCGGGGGCGGCTTGAGCTGCGCGATCAACCGCTCCGGTGAGACCGCCGGATGCCGGTCCACCAGATGGTCGATCGACTCGAGGACGGGATTAGGCACACAGAAACTGTAGCCACGTGGTGCAATCGTGGCCATGTCCGACCTCAGCGCCGACTCGGGTTTCATGTTGCTGGGCTCGGTGCGGCCTGTCGACGACGCCGAATTAGCCCGGCTCTACGCCTACCCCGAACCCGACGAACCGCGTATCTGGGTGCGGGCCAATTTCATCAGCAGCATCGATGGCGCGGCGACGGTGGCGGGCACCTCCGGCGGGCTGGCCGGGCCGGGCGATCGAACCCTGTTCACGCTGCTAAGGGCGCTTGCCGACATCATCGTGGTAGGCGCGGGCACGATCCGGGCCGAGAACTACGGCGGCGCCCACCTCAACGCCGCCGAGCGCCAGCGCCGCCGCGACCGCGGGCAGTCCGAGGTACCCCGGCTGGCGATCGTCACCAGGTCCGGGCGGCTGGACCGGGATCTGCGGGTCTTTACCGAAACGGAACTGCCACCGCTGGTGCTGACCTGCGCTGCGGCGGCCGACGACACCCGCCGGCGGCTGGCCGGACACGCGGAGGTTCTGGACTGTTCGGGCGGCAACCCAGCCCTAGTCGACGAGGCCGCAGTGCTGGCCGTCTTGGCAGCGCGCGGCCAGCGCCGGGTGCTCACCGAAGGCGGCCCGACCCTTCTGGGCACCTTTATCGAAAGCGATCTGCTCGACGAGTTGTGCCTGACCATGGCCCCGTATCTGGTCGGAGGCCGCGCCCCCCGCATCACCACCGGCGGTGGCGAACTGCCGACCCCGATGCGTTGCGCCCATCTACTCACCGACGAATCCGGCTACATCTACGGCCGCTACGTCAAAAACGCGCGCCTATAAGGTGACTGTCATGAGTCGGCACCCCAGGTTCGCCACAATCGTGCTATCGGTGGCCTTGCCAGTGGCCGGGGTGTTGGCTGGCTGCGCGCCCGGGCTGGCGGCGGATCCACGTTTCGCCACCGACTCCGGAGCAGGGCCGCAGGGACAACCCGAGTCCACCTCGGACACGACCGGACCGCCCCCTATCGAGGTGCCCAAGAACGACCTGCCCTGGCACGACTGCACGGCACGGGTGT
>JBDTEP010000211.1:0-5553 GCA_039922455.1 Mycobacterium sp.
GCGACCACCGTGGTCGGCGGCCACGAACGCGTGTTACGGCAGACAGTCATCGCGTTGTGCGACGGGCATACGCTCGACAATAGCGACAACTCCAGCGACGACGTGACGTATCACGTGCTCAGTGGCCGGGTGAAGCTCGTCTCCGGCGTTGACTCCTGGATCGGGCGGTCCGGTGACCTACTGGTGGTGCCCGCCGCGGTACATGCGGTCAGTGCGCTGGAGGATTCCACCCTGCTGCTCACAGTCGCCAAAGGACCCTGATCCGACCGCTGTTAGCGCCTGCGCCCGGGTGAACCGGTCGGCGATGAGCAGCGCGATACCGGGGTGGGCGCCCAGCGGTTCGGTCACCATATCCGCCCCGGCATCGCGCAACCGCCGCTGAAACAGTCCGTCGGCCAACAGATAAGAGGCGACCACCACCCGTCGCGTGCCCCAGCTGCGCAAGGTGGCCACCGCATCGGGGACGGTGGGCGCACCGGTGGCGGCGAACGCCAACTCGACGTGCGAGCCGATCAGCCCCGACAGCATCCGCGCGGCCTGGCCCAGTTCGGCGCGCGCGGCCGGGTCTGACGAACCGGCCGCCGCCAGAATCACTGAATCGCCTGTTCGCCAGCCTGATTCGCCCAGTCGCGCGGCGAGTACCGCGGCGACGCGCGGGTCCGGCCCCAGGGCCGGTGTCACCGTGACGTCCGGGTGTCCGCTGGCCGCGACGTGGGTGGGTAGGTCGACGCCGACGTGATAGCCGCGGGCCAGAAAGGCCGGGACGACGATCGCCGGACGGCCGGTGCCGGCTTCGGCGGCAAGAATCTCCGTCGGGGTGGGGCCCAGTACGTCGACGAAGGCCACCCGCACCGGCTGCGCCAGCAGCACGCTGACCTGGTCGGCGAGTTCGCCGATCATCATGACCCCCTCTGGCCGGCGGGTGCCGTGCGCAACCAGGATGGGGATCATGCGGCCCCCGAGTAGTCGTCGACCGCCAACCGGTAACCCCGTTTGACTACCGTGGCCACAATCTGGCTGTCGCCCAATGCCGCCCGCAGCCGAAGCACCGCACTGTCCACCGCGTGCGTGCTGCTGCCGTTTCCCGGCAGCACCCGCAGCAACGCATCGCGGGCGACGACGATGCCCGGCCGGCGTGCCAGTATGCGCAGGGCGGCCAGGCCGGCCGGAGACACCGGTTTGACCATCCCGTCCACCAGGACCCTGCTGTCATCGATCTCGATGAGATGACCTGCGACGTGAAGGGTGGTACTCATGTAACAGGTTTAGCCGCAACCGATTGCCGCTGTGTTACCAGAGGATTGCCGAACCGTTGCCCAATTTCCGGTTTCGGTCACACGAGTGCAGTCTCGATGTCGCGCGGAGTCAGTGTGTCCGACGTCGACGGCATCCGCGGCGGTCGGCGGAGGTACATCACCCACGTCAATGCGGCTGCGGTGCAATAGGTTGCCAAAAAAATCCAGAAGGCCGGGGTCTCAGAACCGGTGCTGGCGTAGGCCTGCCGCAACGTCAGGTTGATAGCCACTCCACCGAGTGCGCCGATCGCGGTGGCGAATCCAATCAGTGCGCCGGAACGCGAACGTGCCCAGTGCCGGCGCTCGGCCTCGCTCAGATCCAGCGAGCGGCTGAGGGCCTCGAAGATCGACGGGATCATTTTCAGCACCGATCCGTTGCCCATCCCGGCCAAGATGAACAGCGCGATGAAACCGGTGATGTAGAGCGCGACGGTGGTCGATGTCACCGCGCCGGGGGTGCGGTCGTCGATGGTGCTGGTGATGGCCAGTAGCGCGGCGGCCAGGATCATTCCGATGAAGACCATGAACGTGACCCGGCTGCCGCCGCGTCGATCCGCCACCCGGCCCCCGTAGATCCGGGACAAGGCGCCCAACAGCGGCCCCAGGAAGGCGATGCGTGCGGCATACAGCGAGGCCTCGGCGGGGCTGTGGCCGGTGCCTTCGAAGGTGACGTGCAGCACCTGGGCGAACGCGAATGCGAAGCCGATGAATGAGCCGAAAGCCGCGCAGTACAGCAGTGAGATGACCCAGCTGTCCCGGTTCGACAAGATCGACCGGATGCTGCCCGTCTCGGTGACGCCGTGGTCGAGGTTGTCCATTCGCAGGGCGGCACCGATACCGACGAGCGCAAGCAGCACCAGATAGACAGCGCAGACCAGTTCCGGCTTGGTGTTACCGATGGTGGCGAGTACGAGCAGGCCGACCAGCTGGATGGCCGCTACCCCGAGGTTGCCGATACCGCCGCACAGCCCGAGTGCGACGCCCTTGAGGCGTTGTGGGTAGAAGGCGTCGACGTTGGCCAGCGATGCCGCGTAGTTGCCGCCACCCAGGCCGGTCAGGGCTGCGCACACCAGATACATCCACAGCGGTTGACCGGGGTTGACCAGCAACAGCAGCGTCGCGACGGTGGGGATCAGCAGGATCAGCGACGAGAGCACCGCCCAGTCGCGACCACCGAACTTCACTGTGGCCGCCACGTACGGTATCCGGGCACCCGCCCCAACCAGGGTGGCGACGGCCGCGAGCAGCAGCTTGTCGCCCGGCTTGATGCCGTAGACCGACTCGGGCATGAACAGCACCACCACCGACCACAGCGACCAGATGGAGAATGCCACATGCATGGTTGCGGTCGACCAGATCAGGTTGCGTCGTGCGATGGCCTTGTTGCCGGCTTCCCAGGCTGCGCAGTCCTCGGGGTCGAAGTTGCTGATATGGGTGAGCGTCATTGAAGGTCTCCTCGGGCTGTGAGCCACCGCTACGCGACGTGTCAGGGTGGGTCGACGTGCGAACATACCGACCGGGTCTGGCAACTCGCGGTGTAGCTGCTGTAGATGCGTTGGAGGGCGGGCCCTGCTTACGCACTGAGGTCTACCGGGTCCGGCCGGGCCGGAGCCGCTGGGTGGGTTGCCTCACGTATTAGGTTTACGCGCAGCTGATTTCGCCGATGTTATCGACGAATTACTGGAGTGTTGCGTGCGATTACAAACTGCTGTCAGGTGATCGGCAGCCAGCTGTTGATGACCTGAGTGAATTGCAGATACAGCGGAATCCCGATGGTCACGTTGTAGGAGAACGTCAGGCCCAGCGATGCCGCCAGCGGCACCGTCGGACTGGCTTCGGGGATTGCTATTCGTTGCACCGCCGGTAGCGCGATGTAGGACGCTGCCCCGCACAGGACGGCGAACAGCACGTAACTGCCCGTTTCGAAGTGGATGTGGGTGAGTTGCGCGTAGCCGTGGAGGATGAAAATCCCCGCCACCGCGAACAGGTTGGGGGCCAACAGTCCGAACGCGATCAATCCCTTGCCCGCGGACCGGAGGTCCTTGAGCTTGCGGGACGCCGTCATCCCCATTTCGAGCAGGAACAGACACAGCATCCCCTGAAATGCGGTCACGAAGACGTGGTCGCCGTCCTCGATGACATCAGCGCCCTGCAGGCGGCTGATGAAACCGATGAGGATCCCGCCGAACAGCAGGTACAGCCCCGGGTTGAGCAGCACCTCCCGCAGCAGTGCTCCGCTGGCCGGCGCGGCGGCCGACGGTTCCGCAGCGACCGACTCGGGATGCTCGAACTTTTCCAGGGAGCTCTCGATTTCCTCTTCGATCGCCAGTTCACGCCGGGTCATGGGCTGATGAGCGGCCAACTGGGCCGCGGTGACCACTTCGAGGTGGGCCTTCGGGTTGTAGCCGGGCTCGTCGGGCATGTTGCCCAGCGGGTCCATTCCGCGCTCCCGTAGCCGCGCCACCAGGAGCAGCGCCACGATGCAGCCCGGGATTTCCATGACGGCCAGCATCACCGGCATGAAGGCGTCGAACGCGATGTCCAACGTGGTCAGCACGCCTAGGCAGGTGGCGAACGTGCCGGCCGAATCCGACCCGTAATAGCCGGCCACCGTGGCCTGGTCGATACGTCGCATTTTCGTCACCCGGGTCAGCACCCCATAGGCGACGAATCCGATCAGCAGGTTGGTGAAGAAGCCGAGCACGATGAATCCCAGGACACCGCCGACGCGCGACGCATCGATGGTGGCGAGTTCTTCGCCGCCGCGCCAGCCGATCGCCAGCAGCAGATACAACGTCAGGCCCTGGTACAGCACATACGGGAACTCGAACTGGATCTTCAGGACGGGGATCAGAAACCCCATGTAGAAGAAGAGCAACAGCGGCTTGAACAGGTTGTGGGTGAAGTTGTACCAGAACTCGTACAGCATTACGTCTCCCGTGTAGGTGTCCAACGCCGCGCCAGACTACTTCGCGGGGCTGGCCGACGGCTCCTGTGGAGGGTACGCATTTGCTGTCAGACCGGCGACTCGAACAAAAACCGCGCCTACCAGACGTCGCCGTCGCGCCAGTCGCAGGCCAGCTCGGCGGTGGTATCCAGGTCGAACTCGACCGGCATCACGAACACGGTGCCGTCTGCTGCTGGTGTGCGGACCGGCCCGGTTGGAGCCAGTACCGAGGTCGGCCCGTGCCACGGCAGCCAGCCCCGCGCGCTGTAGAGCCGACGGCTGATATCTGCCGAACTGAGCGCACCGACCTCGAAGGCGCCGCGGATCACCTGTTCGCAGGCATTCAACACCGCGGTTGCCAGCCCCTTACCGCGGTGGTCCGCCCGGACCGTGACGGCTTCCACGTAGCCGCAGCGCAGAGATCTACCACGGTAGAGCAGTTGGCGTCGGACCACCGCACCGTGGGCGATCAGTTCGCCGCGGCGCCAGATCAGTGCGTGCATGCCGCCGAGCGCGTGCTGCCAGTCGGCGCCGGGGAGGGTGTCCCCGAAGCCCTCGACCACTAGTTGATGTGCCCCGCGGCGGGTCTCATCGTCCAGATCCGAGGTGTGGATCAGGCGGGCGGTGTGGATCTGGTCGGGCACCCCGCCGGCTTACCAGGCCACGTGGTCGGACGGGTGGTGACGCGGCCGCGACCAATGCATCCGCACGGTCTGGCCGGGCCGGACCTGGGCCAGCATGTCGATGTCCGCCTCGACCACCACTCCGACCACCGGATAAGCGCCGGTCACCGGATGGTCCGGGCCCAGGATGATGGGAAGACCGCTCGGCGGAACCTGGATAGCGCCTCGGTCGGCGCCCTCGGCCGGTAGTTGCCGGTCCGGCCAACGGTATTTCAGCGGCCTCCCGACCAGTCGCATCCCGACCCGATCGCTGTGGTTGGCCACCAGCCAGTTGGTGCGCACCATGATGTCCGGGTCGACGAACCAGTCGTCGCGGGGTCCGGGGGTCACCCGCAGCTCCACTACGTCGTCCGGGATCGTCGCTACCGGCGCCTGGTCGAGCTCCGGGTAGTCGCCGGTTCGTTCACCGATCTGCAGCACATCGCCGTCGCGCAACGGCGACGGGCCGATCGCGGCCAGCACGTCGTAGCTGCGCGAGCCCAGCACCGGTGTGACTTCGATGCCGCCGCGCACCGCCAGATAGCTGCGCAGCCCCGACCGCGGGGCGCCCAACGAGATCAACTGTCCGTCATGTACGCGCTGAATACTGTTGGTGCCGAACGTGACTCCGTTGACAGTGGGGTCAGTA
>JBDTEP010000212.1:0-4388 GCA_039922455.1 Mycobacterium sp.
CACATCAAACGGAGTGATCCATGGGTAGTCACTGTTGGTGGCGATGATGTGCCGCTGTGCGTCGAGCAGTTGGTCGATCACGGGCTGCAGCGAAGTCGACAGGAGTTGCACCGGACTCGACAGCACCAACCCGGGAGCAGCCGTTTGCGGGGCCATCAGCGCCATCGCCAACGCGCCGGTCGCGACCGTCGTCGCCACCCCGACCGATCTGACAACCGCGCGCCGTCGCTGCCGGCCTCCGGATTGGGCGCTCAGGTCACACCCGGGATATGCACAGCGATCGTCAACCGGCACCAGGCTGCCTCGACCGGGCGCGCGACCGGTAACCGACCATGTCGTGAACCCGACGTTTGACATGCGGACCTCCTTGCTAGCTGAGTAATTCATGAGTGAAGTGGTTCACAACGTAGCCGCGGCACCCGGCACGGTGACATGTCTGTGCGCCTTGTCTTTATGGCGGAACATGTGCGATGACACACTAAATTTCCAGTGATGCCCGCGGCCCCGTATAACCCCTCGGCTACGTACCGAGCTGATTCAGCTGTGTCGGTGAGGTCCGCCCGCCGGACGTGATCAAGCCCGGGTCAGCACCCGCGGGCCGGTCTGAAAGGCAAGCTCGAGAGCGAGTTCGACCGCCAGTCGGCGCTCACCGGGCCGGTGACCGAGGAGTTCGGTCGCGCGCGCCACTCGCTGCAGGACCGTATTGCGGTGGGTGTGCAGGCGCAGCGCGGCGCGGGGTGCATTTTCGGCTTCGTCGAGGAATACCCGCAACGTCTCGCGTAGCCGCGCCGCATTGGGGGTGTTCGCGGCCAGCGGGCCGAGTGTGGCGGCGACGAATTCGGCCGCGCGGTCAAGATTTTGCGCGGCCAGCTCGGTGACTTCCAGGTCCCGGTGGAGCGCAATCCGCGCACCACCAGGGTGCCCGACGAGCAGACGCTGGATGGCCAACGCCGCGGTGTGGGAGCGACGGAAGCCGGCGATACCGGGCCGAGTAGGACCGACAGCGACGCGGACATTGGGTTGCGCTTCCCAGCCCGTGCCACGCAATGCGTCCAACGCGGGGTCGGAGTCGGTACCCAACCACGCCCAGAGCGTGGACGTTCCGGCGGGCAGCATGAGCGGGCGCCGCGCACCGACCGCCCGCGCCAAACCCGCTGCAGCGGACTCCAGCGCGCCCTGGACCTCGCCGGGCGGCGGAGCCCACAACACAAGCGCGGTGTGCCGCCGGGCGAGCCCATATTCCAGGCGTTCGCTGGCATGGCGGCTGTCGATCGGAGCGCCGTCGAGGATCAGCCGAACCGTCTCGGTGCGGCGCGCGAGCGCACCACCGAGTATCTCCTCGCGCTCACGCTGCGCCTCGGCAATGGCGCGGCTGACCACGTGGTCGACGTACTCGAACATGCGCTGCGACGAGATCTCCAGCAGTCGTAGCAGCAGCGGGCCCGATGAAACGATGCTGGTGGCATGTGCCATGTAGTGGCGCCAGGCGACGTTCTGCCCGCGACGATAGGACTGGAAAAGCACATCGAGATCGATGCTGCGTCGTGCAAGGGTTCGGGCGACATCGAGCGCCTCGGCTGGAACGTCGACCGGCGCCATCGTGCCGTCGCGACTGGCAAAGATAGTGAGCAGGCGCGTGGCGTTGGCGCGGTTGCTGGCCGACATGTCCGCCGTCAGCGCCGGGTCAGCGCCCAACAATGGCGTGAGTTCGATTATCGCGGAATCCATCTCGGCGAGCAGCTCATCGAGCTCGGCCAACATCAACTCGGCCACGTCGCCCATCAGCTCGATGATCTCGGGTGGCGGCGACGCCCCATTCATGCGGCTTAGTGTGTCATCGCACATATTTTGGCGCAAGAATGCGACAGCGGCGCCCCCGCCGCATCCGTGCGAACGTGCGGATTCCCGGTGATTTGTCCGGCGTGTCGCCCGGGACGCGCCCGCTCGCGCAGGTGGGGGCCCGGTGGATATCAATGTGGTGGACATATATCAGACTCATTGATATACCGGACTGATGAGTGATTCCTTGAGTTCCGAATTTGACGCCGCCTACCGCGGCGAATCCGAGCGAATGGGCGGGGGCGCCAAACCACCGTGGAGCATCGGGGAACCCCAGCCCGAGCTGGCCACCTTGATCGCCGAGGGGAAGTTCCACGGCGACATCCTCGACGTCGGTTGCGGCGAGGCCGCAGTCTCGCTGTATCTGGCCGAGCAGGGTCACACCACGGTGGGCATCGACCTGTCCCCCACCGCCATCGATCTGGCCCGCCGCGAAGCCGCCCGGCGTGGCCTGACCAATGCCACCTTCGAGGTCGCCGACATCAGCACGTTCAGCGGCTATGACGGTCGCTTCGGCACCATCGTCGACAGCACGCTGTTCCACTCCATCCCGGTGGAGGCCCGCGAGGGGTACCAGCAGTCGATCGTGCGGGCCGCCGCGCCGGGGGCGTCATACTTCGTGCTGGTCTTCGACAAGGTCGCCATCCCGGAGGGCCCACCGTTCGCCGTTAGCGACGACGAGCTCCGCGAGGTGGTGTCGAAGTACTGGGTGGTCGACGAGATCAAGTCCGCCCGGCTACACGCGTTGTTCCCCGACGAATTTCCCGGGTTCGGCGGCGTCCCGCTGCGCGCCGAGGCAGGCGGCCGCAAATCAGCCGCGGGCTGGCTACTCTCGGCACACCTGGGCTGACGTCAGTCCAGCGGCTTGACGCCGGAATGCAGGGCGACGATGCCGCCGGTGAGGTTGCGCCAGCCCACCTGCGACCAGCCCGCCGCGGCGATCTGCTCTGCCAGCGCCGCCTGATCCGGCCAGGCGCGGATCGACTCGGCGAGGTAGACGTAGGCCTCCGGGTTGCTGGACACCGCGCGCGCCACCGCCGGCAGCGCCCGCATCAGGTATTCCTTGTAGGCGGTGGCGAACACCGGGACGGTCGGGGTGGAGAACTCGCAGACCACCAGCCGCCCGCCGGGCCGGGTCACCCGGGCCATCTCCCGCAGGCCAGCCGCATGATCGACGACGTTGCGCAGCCCGAAGCTGATCGTGACCGCGTCGAACACCCCGTCGTCGAAGGGCAGCTTGGTGGCATCGCCGGCGACCTTGGGCACATCGCGCTTGCGGCCGGCGGCCAGCATCCCGACGGAGAAGTCCGCGGCCACGCACCACGCCCCGGATTTTGCGAGTTCGACGGTAGACACCGCGGTCCCGGCGGCCAGGTCCAGCACTTTCTCCCCCGGCTGTACACCAAGTGTCTTCCGGGTGGCGCGCCGCCACGAGCGGTCGCGACCCAGCGACATCACCGTGTTGGTGAGGTCGTAGCGGCGCGCGACCCCGTCGAACATCGATGCCACCGCACGAGGGTCTTTGGCCAAGGTGGCACGATTCATGGTGTCGACGCTACCGCCTCGACGCGACGGATTCACCCGGACATACAACGGTGGGAGTGGTTGACATGCGGGCCTGGTTGGGTGCCCTGGCAGTGCTGGTGACCTGCGGTGTGTGTTTGCCCGGCGCGGCGGGCGCCGAGGAGGGTGTGCCCGGCACCGTGCTGAGTCCTGACCACTTCGGGGTGCTGGCCGGATCAGCATCGGCCCCGGTGCAGTTGGAGTTCTTCTGCGACCCGCAGTGCCCCGAATGCGCCAAGTTCGAGTCAGCATCCGGTGACGCGTTGGGCCGGCACCTGGCGGCGGGGGATGTCGCGGTGACGTATCGGTGGATGACATTTCTGGACGCCCGCCGCCACAACGACACCTCCGCCCGGGTGGGCAATGCCCTGATGGCGGCCGCCGATCCGGCGACACCGGCCGCGGCCTACCAGACGTTCGTCGTCGACCTGTACCGCAAGGGCGGCACGCCGAGCGTCGAGGACATCGCGACCACCGCGCGTGAAAGCGGCCTGCCCGCCCACGTCGTGGAGCGGATCGCCGTCGGGCAGCCGGCCGTCGAGACCACCTCGATGAACGCTTTCAACCGGGTACAGCTGTTGGCGGCGAACCCGGAGAGTCCGGGCACCCCAACGGTTTACGACGTTACCGCCAGGACCGTGGTGGACACCGGTGACGCCGGCTGGCTGGACCGGCTGGTCGCTGCGGGCTAGCCGCGCGCCCACCGTCTTTCGACGGCGGCCAGCCCGGCCAGCGCCGCAATGCCGGCCAACCAGGCCACCAGCACGACCGACCCGGCCGGAATGACGGCCAACACGGCGGTGCGGTGCTGCACCCGCACCAGGTCCGGGTCAGTCCTGTCGTATTCCACATAAATCCGCATGCCGGTTGCCAATTCGGACGGGTAGAGCACCCCGAGCTCGGGGCGATAGGTGATTCTTTCCGGGGTGACGAACTCGATGGTGGAACGCCGGAAGCCCGCATTGAGGACCTCGGCCTCGGCCACC
>JBDTEP010000213.1:0-6052 GCA_039922455.1 Mycobacterium sp.
GGTCTGGCCGGCGACCTGCGCCCGGTCGCCGGGATCGACCGGCGCCTGGCCGAGGCGTCTCGGCTGGGGTTCACCACCGCGCTGACGCCGCCGGGCGCCCCGGCCACCGTGGGCGGCCTGCGCACGGTGGCGGCGGCCAATATCGGCGCCGCACTGCAGCACCTGGCCGATATCGCCGACCGGCGCGCCGGAAGACCGGCGGCGCCGCGTCTGCTTGGTCGCGGCTAGCTGCTCAGTTGCCCGGTGGCAGCGCATCCGGTGCCGGGACATTGTCGGCCGGCGGTGGCGCATCCGGTGAGCGCTCGATCAACATGAACGGCACCGTCGCGGAGCGCAGATTACCCAGTTGAACGACCAGGTTGTAGGTACCCGGCCCGATCGGCTGCCGCGGCAGCGGGCATTGCGGCGCCGACCCCATTCCGGTCCAGGTCACCGTGGTCGTCACCTGCTCGCCGGGATCAAATGTCTTGACCAGGGTCTCGTTCGACGGGGCGCAGTCCAGATTCGACCACAGTCGCTGGTTGTCCAGTGAGTAGACGTAGGCAGCCAGCACCGCCGCCCCCACATCTCGCTTGCAGGCGACCAGACCGATGTTGGTGACCACCATGGTGAACTGAGGCTGCTCGCCGACGACGTACTGCGGCCCGGTGAGTCCCTTGACTGCCAGCGTCGAGTCGGGGCAGTCATCTCCCTCGTTGAGAACCGGGGGCGGAGTCACCGCCGCGGTCGGGGTAGCCGACGGGGGCGGAGCCTCCTCGGCCGGTGGCACCACGGGCGTCTTGACCTGTTCGGGTGAGTTGCCCGGCGGCTTGGCATGCTGCGCGGCGGTCGTATTCTTCCCGTCCGCGCTGTCCGCGCCCGCGCTGGCGTGCACGATAGCGAAGACGATCGCCGACACCACCGCGATCACGGCGACCGCGATGCCCAGCGCCAGACCGCGGCGTCGCCAGTAGATCTGCGAAGGCAGCGGACCCTGCGGTTCCAAATCGAGCACGCTCTCACGGTAGGGCGAGCTCACCGCTAGTTGTCCGACCCTCCGCGGCGTGTCGTTGCCGCGTTGTGACCTTCGGCGACTATTCGGTCATTATTCGCCGATGTTGCCGAGGTGACCGCGCGGTGTGACCCGTCCGTCCGCCAGGCGGTAGGTAGCGCCGACGATCGCCAGCGAACCCTCGGCGATCTGCTCGGCGATGACCGCCGAGCGCGCGGCCAGTTGCGCGACGGTCTCGTTGACGTGGCGGGTCTCGAACTCGTCGACGGTGCGCAGGCCGTCGCGGCGGCCCAACAGGATCGACGGGGTCACCCGTTCGACGATGTCACGCAGGTATCCACCGGGCACGGCGCCCTCGTCGAGGGCCCCCAGGGCTGCTTTCACCGCCCCGCAGCTGTCGTGGCCGAGCACCACGATCAGTGGCACGTCGAGAACCGCCACCCCGAATTCGATCGAGCCCAGCACCGCCCAGTCGATGACATGACCGGCGGTGCGTACCACGAACATGTCACCGAGGCCCTGGTCAAAGATGATCTCGGCCGCCACCCTACTGTCGCCGCAGCCGAACACCACCGCCGTCGGCATCTGGCCCTCCGCCAGACTGGTGCGGCGTTCGATGTTCTGACTCGGATGTACGGGCTCCCCGGCGACGAAGCGCTCGTTACCCTCCTTGAGTGCCTTCCAAGCGGATATCGGATTCGAATTGGGCATGTCTGCCATTGTGCATGTGGGTGGGCCCGGGCGTGCGATGAGGATCGATCCCGATGATCTGCTGGGCTGGTTCGACTCCGCCGAACGCGATCTGCCCTGGCGAGCACCCGGTGTCACCCCGTGGCAGATCCTGGTCAGCGAGTTCATGCTGCAGCAGACTCCGGTATCGCGAGTGCTACCGATCTGGTCGGACTGGGTGGCACGCTGGCCGACCCCGTCGGCGACGGCGGCCGCCACCCCGGCCGATGTACTGCGGGCCTGGGGAAAATTGGGCTATCCGCGCCGGGCCAAACGACTCCACGAATGCGCCACCGCGATCACCCGCGACTTCGCCGGGATGGTCCCCGACGACGTCGACGTCCTGCAACAGCTGCCCGGGATCGGCAGTTACACCGCTCGGGCGGTGGCCAGCTTCGCATACCGCAAACCGGTTCCGGTGGTGGACACCAACGTGCGCCGGGTGGTGGCCCGGGCCGTACACGGGCACGCCGACGCCGCGCCACCGTCGCCGAAGCGCGATCACGCCGATGTCGGTGCCCTCCTAGCCCTGCTGCCCGATGCCGATCGGGCCGCCCGGTTCTCCGCGGCGCTAATGGAGCTGGGGGCCCTGGTGTGCACGGCCAGGGCGCCGCGCTGCGCTGCGTGCCCGTTGCGATCGTGCGCGTGGCGGGACGGCGGCTACCCGCCTGGCAGCGGGACGAAGCGGCCCGCTCAGCGCTACGCCGGAACCGACCGCCAGGTGCGCGGTAGGCTCTTAGATGTGTTGCGGGGCAACGCGTTTCCGGTTACACACGCCGAATTGGACGTGGCATGGCCGGTGGACGCGGTCCAGCGTGAACGCGCGCTGGCCACGCTGTTGGCCGACGGCCTGGTGGAGCAGATCGCGGGCGGTCGCTTCGCACTGCCCGGTCAGGACAGAAACGACTCGACGGCCTCGCGGTAGACCTGCGGCGCCTCGTCGTGCACCAGATGACCGGCCTGCTGGACGTGCAGGTAGGTACTGTCGAAGCCGATCCGGTGCATTTCGCGCATCTGCCCCGGAGGCGTCACCGAGTTGCCGGCTTCGATGAGCAACGCCGGCGCCCGCACCGCGCGCCACTGGTCCCAGTAGTCGCGAGTGCCCCACTCGGCGGCGATCTGCACCCACTGTGCGGGCTGACCGTGCAGCCGCCAGCCGGTCTCGGTTCGGTCGAAGGCTTCCAGGAAGTACCGCCCGGCGACTTCCCCGAATTCGGCGATCACCTGCTCGGCAGTGGCGAACTCGGCCGGCAAAGCATGCACCCACGGCTCCCACGGCCCGGTGGTGCGGCCCCGGAAGTCCGGCGCCATGTCCTCCACTACCAGCGCGGACACCAGTTCGGGATGGCGGGCCGCCAGGCACCAGGAATGCAGTGCCCCCATCGAATGTCCGACCAGGCGCACCGGGCCCGGTAGCTGCTCCACCGCGGCGGCCAGGTCGGCCACGAAGCGTTCAGTGGCGATCGGATGCGGGTCGCCGACGTCGCGGCCTCGGTGCCAGGGCGCGTCGTAGGTGTAAACCGCCCCGAACCGAGTCAGCCACGGTATTTGGCGTGGCCAGGTGCTGCCTCGGCCCATCAGTCCGTGGACCAGGACCAGCGGTACGCCGTGTCCGCCGCGATAGGTCAGCAGCTCGCGCGACGCGGTGTCCACCCCGGGCACGGTAGCCTAGCCGCATGTCAGTGGTGAAGATCAACGTCATCGAGGTCCCTGAGGGCGCCGGCCCCGAGGTCGAGAAGCGGTTCGCCGACCGGGCCGACACGGTGGAGAACTCCCCCGGCTTCCAGGGCTTTCAGCTGCTGCGGCCGGTCAGGGGCGACAATCGCTACTTCGTGGTCACCCAGTGGGAGTCCGATGAAGCATTTGAGGTGTGGGTGCGGGACCGCTCGGAGGCGGCGCACAGCGGCTACGGCAAGCCCGTCTCGACCGGCGCAGCCAACCTGGAGTTCGAGGTCGTGTTGGACGTGCCCGGAACCGCCACACCGGCTTAGCCCCGTGCGGCGCCACCTGGCGGCCTGGACGACCGTCGTAACCCTTGCAGCGCTCGCTGCCGGCTGCGCCCCCTCCCCCGCTTCGCCGGCCGACCCGGGCGTCGGCGGGGTGACGATCTCCACCAAGACCCCTCCTGGCCTGCGCGCCAAGCAGACCATGGACATGCTGAACTCCGACTGGCCGATCGGACCGATCGGGGTGGCCACTCTCGCCGCGCCAGACAAGGTCGAGCAGGTGGTCACGACCATGGAGTCGCTGTGGTGGGACCGCCCGTTCCGGCTCGAAGGTGCCGAAATCCGCGCCGGAGCCGCCACCTTGCACCTGACCACCTCCTACGGCGCCCGCCAGGACATCCGGCTGCGCACCGACGACAACGGGATGGTGGACCTGTTCAAACCGACCACCGAGGCACCGCCGATCCACTCCTGGCGTGACGTCGACGCGGTGCTGAGCCGGACCGGCGCGCGCTACTCCTACCAGGCGTCGCGCATCGAGGACGGCCAGTGCAAAGCGGTAGCCGGCACCAACACCCGGCAGTCCCTGCCGCTGGCGTCGATCTTCAAGCTGTATGTGCTGCTGGCGGTGGCCAACGAGGTGAAAGCCGGGACGGTGTCGTGGGACGACCCGCTGACCATCACCGGCCGGGCCAAGGCGGTTGGCTCGTCCGGGCTGGAAGACCTGCCCGACGGCGCGCACGTGTCGGTTCGCAGGGCCGCCGAGAAGATGATCGCCACCAGTGACAACATGGCGACCGATCTGCTGATCGGCCACGTGGGCACCCATGCCGTCGAGCGGGCGCTGGCCGCGGCCGGCCACCACGATCCGGCCAGCATGACGCCGTTTCCGACCATGTACGAGTTGTTCTCGGTGGGCTGGGGGAAACCGGACCTGCGTGAGCAGTGGCAGCACGGCTCGCCCCAGGAGCGGGCGAAGCTGCTGCAACAGGCTAAATCCCGTCCGTACGAACCAGATCCGATCCGTGCGCACATTCCGGCGTCCGCGTACGGTGCGGAGTGGTACGGCAGCGCCGAGGACATCTGTCGGGTGCACGTCGCCCTGCAAGCGGGTGCGGTGGGCGAGGCTGCGCCGGTCAAGGAGATCATGTCCGCGGTCCGCGGCATCGACCTGGACCGCCACCACTGGCCCTACATCGGAGCGAAAGCCGGCGGCCTGCCCGGCGACCTGACCTTCAGCTGGTACGCCGTCGACCGGACCGGACAGCCCTGGGTGGTCAGTTTCCAGCTGAACTGGCCGCGTGACCACGGCAAGAGCGTCGGCAGTTGGATGTTGCAGATCGCCAAGCAGGCATTCGCCCTGCTACCTACGCAGCGCTGAGACAGCGCGCGCAATCACAAAAGCCCCCGAATTCCACTGGGAAACGGGGGCTTTCGTGACTGCTGAGCGGCTACTCCGCGGCGGCCTTGGCCAGGTCGGCCGACTCGGGCGTCGGCTTCGGCCTACTGGCGAAGGTGAAGACCGCATTCTCGATCGCGCCCTCGCCGTCCCAGTTGTCCACGTCGACGGTGATCAGTTGGCCGGCGACGATCTCGTCGAACAGGATCTTCTCGCTCAGCTGGTCCTCGATCTCGCGCTGGATGGTGCGCCGCAGCGGCCGCGCCCCCAGCACCGGGTCGAAGCCGCGCTTGGCCAGCAGCGACTTGGCCTTGTCGGTCAGCTCGATCTCCATGTCCTTGGCCCGCAGCTGCTTGGCGACCCGACCGATCATCAAGTCGACCATCTGGATGATCTGGTCCTGGGTCAGCTGGTGGAACACGATGATGTCGTCGATCCGGTTGAGGAACTCTGGCCGGAAGTGCTTCTTGAGCTCGTCGTTGACCTTGAGCTTCATCCGCTCGTAGTTGTTGTCCCCGCCGCCCTGGGTGAACCCGAGGCCGACGGCCTTAGAAATGTCGGATGTCCCCAGGTTGGAGGTGAAGATCAGCACGGTGTTCTTGAAGTCCACGGTGCGGCCCTGCCCGTCGGTGAGCCGGCCGTCCTCGAGCACCTGCAGCAGGCTGTTGTAGATCTCCTGATGCGCCTTCTCGATCTCGTCGAACAGCACCACCGAGAACGGCTTGCGCCGCACCTTCTCGGTCAGCTGGCCGCCCTCCTCGTAGCCGACGTAGCCAGGAGGTGCGCCGAACAGTCGCGACGCGGTGAACCGGTCGTGGAACTCGCCCATGTCGATCTGGATGAGCGCGTCGTCGTCGCCGAACAGGAACGCCGCCAGCGCCTTGGACAGCTCGGTCTTGCCGACCCCGGACGGGCCAGCGAAAATGAACGAGCCGGACGGCCGCTTCGGGTCCTTAAGCCCCGCACGGGTGCGCCGGATGGCCTTAG
>JBDTEP010000214.1:0-20636 GCA_039922455.1 Mycobacterium sp.
GTATGACACTGGGCCGCCGCAGTCTCGACGGCCGTTTAGCCCTGCGGCACCGACAGCGCGCCGGCCAAGTTGGCCCGGCCGGTTAGCGCTGAAACCGCCGGAGCGGCAATGGTTACCGGGCTGGGCGCAGTCAGCGGCCGGACCGTTCTCGCGATGAACGGTCCGATACCCTGGTGCTCGTCGCGTATCGCGTTGACCGTCAGCGCGTGGTTGGTGGTTTGGATGGCAAACCCCGAGAACGTTGAACTCGTCGTCGACGCCATCGCGCTGGTGAGCGACGGGACAGCCAGCGCAATCGAGAGCAGCGTGGATGGGTCCACCCCGGCGGCGGAACCGTCATCGTGAAGGGGAGTTCGTAGGCGGCGGCCGCGGCCTTGGCCTGGGCGGCGATCTCAGCGGCGCTGCCGGCCGTCCCGCTGAGCCATATCGCGAACGGTGTCGCCGCTGCCGCCATCGCCACCGAGGTCGGGCCCAGCCAGGCCATCCCGGTCAGCTCGGAGATGATCGAGGTGTAGCTGCTTGCCGCAATGGACAATTCTGCGGAAAGCGCATCCCAGGCGGTCGCGGCGGGTAAGGCGGAGCCCCATCGCCTATCGAAATGCTACCCGCGGGGCCGGAAGCGAGGGCGATTCGTCGGATGTCAACCCGCGGTGCGGTTGTAGGCAGGATCAGATGCCACACTGAGCCGGCTACGTCCCCCCGACCCTTTCAGGAGAAGCAATGTCGTTCTCGGTAGAGCTCAGTGATGACGTCATCGAGTTGCGCGACTGGGTGCACCAGTTCGCCGTCGAGGTCATCCGCCCGGCCGCCGCCGAGTGGGATGAGCGCGAGGAGACACCGTGGCCGGTCATTCAGGAGGCCGCCAAAGTCGGCCTGTACTCGTCCGAAATGTTCGTTACTCAGGCCGCCGAACCGAGCGGGATCGGCATGCTGACGCTGTTCGAGGAGCTGTTCTGGGGTGACGCCGGCATCGCCCTGTCGATTCTGGGTACCGGGCTGGCCGCAGCGGCCCTGGCGGGCAACGGAACTCCCGAACAGCTGGGCCGGTGGCTGCCCGAGATGTTCGGTACCCCGGACGCCCCCAAGGTCGGCGCGTTCTGCTCGTCGGAACCGGACGCCGGCTCCGACGTCGGCGCGATCCGGACCCGCGCCCGCTACGACGAAGCGGCCCGCGAATGGGTGCTCAACGGCACCAAGACCTGGGCCACCAACGGAGGCATCGCCAGCGTGCACATCGTGGTCGCATCGGTCTATCCCGAACTCGGCTCACGCGGTCAGGCCAGCTTCGTCATCCCGCCCGGCACCGCCGGCATGGCTCAAGGACAGAAGTTCAAAAAGCACGGGATCCGGGCCTCGCACACCGCCGAGATCGTCCTGGACAACGTCCGGCTGCCCGAGGACATGATCCTCGGTGGCCGGGAGAAGTTCGAGGATCGTGTCGCCCGGGTCAAGTCCGGCGCTTCCGCCGGGGGACAGGCCGCGATGAAGACCTTCGAACTCACCCGCCCGTCGGTCGGCGCGATGGCGGTCGGGGTGGCCCGCGCCGCGTACGAATACGCCTTGGAATACGCCTGCCAGCGGGAGCAGTTCGGTCGCAAGATCGGCGAGTTCCAGGCCATCGCCTTCAAGCTGGCCGACATGAAGAGTCGCATCGACGCGGCCCGGCTGTTGGTGTGGCGGGCCGGTTGGATGGGACGCAACAACAAGTCCTTCGACAATGCGGAGGGCTCGATGGCAAAGCTGTTCGCCAGCGAGACGGCGGTGTACGTCACCGACGAAGCCATCCAGATCCTTGGCGGCAATGGCTACACCCGCGACTACCCGGTCGAACGGATGCACCGCGACGCCAAGATCTTCACCATCTTCGAAGGAACCAGTGAGATCCAACGGCTGGTCATCGCCCGGGCACTGACCGGCCTGCCGCTGCGCTGACGGGCTGACTGCCCGCCCGGCGCTACCCGGCCGTCTTGCCGTTGTCGGCCAGGTAGACCGCGCCGTGCACCCCGGCCGCGGCATCGCTGGCCAGAAACGCGATCACCTCCGCGACGTCGCCCGGCGAGCCCATACCGCGCGGCGAGGCCACCCGCATGACGAGATTGACATCGGCGCCCTCGGGGAGCTGGAAGTTCGTCACCTGGGGGGTCAACATGCCGCCGGGGCAGACGGCGTTGACTCGCAGCTTCTCCGCGGTGTACTCGACGGCCAGTGCCCGGGTGAGTCCGACCAGGCCGTGCTTGGCAGCGCAGTAGCCCGCGGAGTACGCCTGGCCCTCCACCCCGGCGATCGAGGCGACGTTGACGATGTTGCCGCCCGCCTCCAGCAGGTGCGGCAGCGCTGCACGGCACAGATAGAACGGCCCGTTGAGGTTGACGGCCAGGTCATTGGCCCACTCGTCGTCGGTGACGCCCAGCGTGTGGCGCATCTGATGGGCGCCGGCGACGTTGACCAGGACATCGAGCCGGCCGAACTGGGCGAGGCATTGCTGGACTGCTGCCGTGCAGGCCTGCGCTGTGCTGATGTCCGCGCCCGCGAACCGCCCACCCGGTACGTCGGCGAAAACCGTTGCCAGTCGTTCGGTGTCGCGGGCCACCCCGAACACCGAAGCGCCGCGCCGGGCGAACAGCTGGGCCACCGCCGCGCCCAGGCCCGACGAGGCGCCGGTCACCAGTGCCACTTTGCCTGCCAGATCGGTCATCGAGATTCCTCGCCTCATCGCGTCGATCGGTGGCCGGCGCAGCCGTACGCCGTCCAGTTACGGCCCCAGTGTCGGTCATCACCGGAGGTTCGGGCGGCATGGGTGTGGGGATGGCCGAGACCATCGGCCCAGGCCACGCATGGCCGCCACCCTTGCCGCGGTATTGACATGTAACCAGATTCGCGTTTACCGTTGGGTCAAACCTACGCAACCGTAGGTTTGGGTCGGGGGGCCAATCGACTACCCGCTTGGCGATTTGGGATGGAGCAAATATGACCAACATCCAGACGGCGCTGCTACATGAGCTGGAGCCGATAGTCGAGCAAAACCTCAATCGCCACCTCAAGGCCGCCAAGCCGTGGCACCCGCACGACTACGTCCCGTGGAGCAAGGGGCGTGACTTCGCGTTCCTCGGCGGTGAGGACTGGGTTCCCGAAGACTCGCCGTTAGACCCGATCGCCCAGTCCGCGCTGCTGGTCAACCTGTTGACCGAGGACAATCTGCCGTCGTATCACCGCGAGATCGCCACCCGCTTCAGCCGGGACGGCGCCTGGGGCAGCTGGGTCGGGCAGTGGACGGCTGAGGAGGGCCGGCACAGCATCGCGCTGCGCGACTACCTCGTCGTCACCCGCGGGATCGACCCGGTCAACCTTGAGAACATGCGGATGCAGCACACCATCGCCGGTTACGACTCCGGCGACAAGACGCCGATGCAGACGCTGGCCTACGTGTCGATCCAGGAACTGGCCACCCGGGTGTCGCACCGCAACACCGGCAAGGCCTCTGGCTGCCCGATCGCCGACCAGTTGCTGGCTCGGGTCGCCCTGGACGAGAACCTGCACATGGTGTTCTACCGCAACCTGATGCAGGCGGCCCTGGACATATCGCCGGACGAAGGCATGTGCGCCATCCGTGACGAGGTGCTCGGCTTCTCGATGCCGGGCATGAACATGCCCGGCTTCCAGGAGAACGCCATCCTGATCGCCAAGGCCGGCATCTACGACCTGCGCATCCACCACGACGACGTGGTGCAGCCGGTGTTGCGGTTCTGGAATATCTTCGAGCGCGACGACTTCGGCCCCGAAGGCGTGAAGGCCCGCGAGGAGACCGCAGGGTTCCTCAAGATGGTCGACGAGCGAGCCAAGTACTACGAGGAAAAGGCCAAGGCGCGCGAGAGCGTTCTGAGCTCGTAGTTCCTGGGTGCGGCCGCTCAGCCCGTCACGGTCAGGTAGATCAGGACGGCGTTGAGCAGGCCGATCACCGCGGTGACGGTCCAGCCGAGTGCTGAGGTCAGCCGCCGGTTAACGTCGGCCCCCATCAGCGTCCGATCGCCGGTCAGCCGGATCAGCGGCACCAGTGCGAACGGGATGCCGAATGACAGCACCACCTGCGAGATCACCAGTGCCCGCGTGGGGTCGATCCCGATCGCCAGGATCGCCAGCGCCGGGACCAGCGTGATCAGTCGGCGCCACAGCAACGGCACCGACACCCGCAACAGGCCCTGCATGATCATCGCCCCGGCGTAGGCGCCGACCGACGTCGAGGCCAGACCCGATGCCAGCAGTCCGACCGCGAAGAACAGCGCGATGGTCGGGCCGAGCGCATCATGCACCGCGGCGTGCGCGCCCTCGATTGTGTCGGTGCCATCGCGTCCGGACAGGTGCGCGGCGGCCACCACCAGCATCGCCAGGTTCACCGTCCCGGCCACCAGCATCGCCAGGCCGACATCCCACCGGGTCACCCGCAGCAGCCGACGGCGCGGCAATCCGGGCTCGGGCTGTCCGTGCCGATCACGGGCCAGACCGGAGTGCAGATACACCGCGTGCGGCATCACCGTCGCGCCCAGGATCGCGGTGGCCAGCAGCACGCTTTCGGCGCCGTCGAAGCGGGGCAGCAAGCCTTCGGTCACGTCGGTGACCGGCGGTGGATCGACGACCAGGCTGGCCAGGAAGCCGATCGCGATGATCAGCAGCAGGCCACTCGAGACCTGCTCGAATACTCGCGGGCCGCGCCGGTCACCAACCGCCAGCAGGCCCATCGAGACCACACCGGTGATCACACCGCCGAGCAACAGTGGCAGGTGAAAGATCAGCTTCAACGCGATGGCCCCGCCCACCACTTCGGCCAGATCTGTTGCCATCGCCACCAGTTCGGCCTGCAGCCAGTAGGCGATCCGCGTCGGGCGGCGGGTAGCGCTACCGACCGCCTCGGGCAGCGAAAGCCCGGTCACCAGCCCCAGCTTGGCCGACAGGTACTGCACCAGGCCGGCCATCACATTCGCGGTGACGATCACCCAGACCAGGAGGTAGCCGAACGTCGCCCCGGCACTGACGTTGGCAGCGACGTTGCCCGGGTCGACATAGGCGATGGCCGCCACGAACGCGGGGCCAAGCAGATACCAGCCGGGCTTTCGCGGTCCCGGCCTGCCCCCCTGTGTCATCAAGGTTGAGCGTAGAGCCCGCTTCCGGTGATCAGTGGCAGATCCAGCGTGGTCCGGATACCCGGCTCGGCGGCCACCACCGCGGGAATCGCATTGACGACCCGCATCGCGGTGGCCACCAGTCCGGCGTGGTTGTGGTCGCCGTTGGGGCTGGACAGGCAGAGGTCCATGGCGTAGCTCGGCTCGCCGGTGATCTCGACGCGATAGGAACCACCGGGCTGGGCGGGCTGCGGCCAGTCCGGGCACAGGTCCTCACGCAGTCGGGTGACATGCTCGAGCACGACGGCTGGTTGCCCGTTGACCATGCCGCGCACCTCGAAGCGCAGCGCCGCGGCGCTGCCCTTGGGAATGCTTCCCGCGGCGACGTCGAAGTCTTCGGGCGCCGGCTCGCGCTGGTAGATCTCCATCACCTCGTCCAGTTCGATCGCCAGGCCCGCCGCGAGCTGTCGCACTACCGACCCCCACGCCAGGCTCAGCACGCCGGGCTGCAGCAGCATCGGGATCTCGTCGATCGGCTTGCCAAATCCCATCACGTCGATCATCACCGTCGCGCTGTCGTACGTGGCGTAGTCGACGATCTCCATGCACCGCACCTGCTGAATGCTCTGGCAGGTGCCCATCAATGCCAGCGGCAGCAGGTCGTTGGCGAAGCCGGGGTCGATTCCGTTGACATACAGACTCGAATTACCTTCTTGCGCCGCGTCTTCCAGTGGGGTGAGCATCTCCTGCGGCAGCACCTGCCACGGGTACTGCAGGAATACCGCGCTGCTGCCGACGACGTTAACCCCGGCGGCCAGAATGCGCCGGTAGTCCTCCAGTGCCTCGGGTAGCCGATTGTCGGCCATCGCGGTGTATACCGCGCACTGCGGCTTGGTGGCCAGCACTTCATCGAGGTCGGTGGTGGCCTTGACTCCGGTCGAAACATCGAGTCCGGCAAGCTCTCCCGCGTCTTTGCCAGCCTTGGCCGCTGAGGACACCCATACCCCGGTGAGTTCGAACTCCGGGTTGGTGATCAGTGATCGCAGTGCGTGGATACCTACGTTACCGGTGCCGATTTGGGCGACGCGGATGGTCATGAGTCAAGTCCTCACAGGTCGGGGATGGGCAGGTCGAGGTTCGGGAAGGTGAGGCCGCCGTCGACCTCCAGCGTTTTGCCGGTGAGAAAGCTGCCGGCGGGCGACGCCAGATACACGGCGGCCGCGGCGATATCGACCGGATCGCCCAGTCGGCGCATCGGCGTCACCTGCTCCATCGGCGTGCGCAGCTCGTCGTTGGAGGCCACCACATCCAGTGCCGAGGTGAGAATCGAGCCCGGCGCGATGGCGTTGACCCGGATCCGCGGGCACAGATCCAGCGCGGCCAGCCGGGTGTAGTGCGCCAGGGCACCTTTGGCGGTGCCGTACGCGGCGAACCCGCGCCCGGACAGCCGACCCATCGTCGAGGTGATGTTGATGATCGACCCGCCGCCGGAGTGTTCCAGCATCAGCGGAACGGCGGCGGTGGTCAGGGCGTGCGCGGTACCGACATTGAACGTAAACGCTTCTTTCAGATCCTTGGTCGAGGTGGTCAGCAGCGTGTTGGGCATGGTGCCGCCGACGTTGTTGACGACGATGTCGAGCTTGCCGAAGGCTTCGACGGCCTGGCCGGCAAGCTTGGCCGTCTCCTCGGGGTGGGCGAGATCGGCGACGACGATGTGGGCGCGGCGGCCGGTGCTTTCGATTTGTTCGGCGACGGCCTCTAGTTGGGATCGGGTGCGCGCGGCGATCACGACATCCGCGCCGGCTTCGGCGAACGCCAACGCGATGGCCGCGCCAAGGCCGCGGCCCGCGCCGGTAACGACGGCAACCGAATCATCAAGGCGGAATTTATCGAGGATCACCGCGTCACGCTAACAAGGATCGGCCGCCAGCTGAAGCCCCTTTTTGAAACACGTTCTAATTGAGATCTCGATGTCCGCGAAAGGGCTGCGTGTGTCAGTGGACGCTTGTAATCGAGAATATGTTCGATCATGAGTTGCCGACGTTGGAGGCCATCGGCCGTCTCGCCAACGCGGGCCCGATGGGGCGGTTGGTCGCGCAACCGCGTCATCGAAGGCTGGAACGCAACCACAATGAGGCCTGGGTCGGCGCCGAAGCGGATGAACGGACCGCCGCCTGCAACGATCCACCACCACTCTGGTGACGTGGATCAGGCCTTCTTGGCGGGCGCTTTTTTGGCCGCAGCTTTTTTGGCCGGTGCCTTCTTCTTGGCGGCCGACCGCTTCTGCACACTGGCCTCCAGCTTGGCCAACAGGTCGGAGACATCCTCGGTGGCATCCAGTTCGGCGGGCCGGTCCTCGGGGGTGAATGCCTCACCACCCTCGAGCTTGGCTGCGATCAACTCCTGCAGCTGATCCTGGTAGGTGTCGTGGTAGCGGTCGGGGTCGAAATCGTCGGCCATCGAGTCAACCACCTGCCCGGCCATCTTCAGCTCGGCCGGCTTGATCTCGACTTTCTTGTCCAGCACCGGAAAATCCGGGTCGCGGATCTCGTCGGGCCACAACAGCGTGTGGATCACCATCACCTCGCGCTTGCTGAAATCTTTGACCCGCAGGGCCGCCAGCCGAGTCTTGTTGCGTAGCGCGAAGTGCACGATCGCCACCCGGTCGGTCTCGGCCAGCGTCTTGGCTAACAGCACATAGGACTTGGGTGATTTTGCATCCGGCTCCAGAAAGTAGCTGCGGTCATAGAGCATCGGGTCCAGGTCGGCGGCCGGGACGAATTCCAGCACCTCGATCTCATGGTCGCGCTCCTCGGGAAGGCTCGCGATGTCATCGTCGGTGATCACGACCATCCGGCCGTCGTCGGACTCGTAGGCCCGTGCGATGTCGCCGTAGTCGACGACTTCGCCGCATTCTTCGCACACCCGCTTGTACCGAATCCGCCCGTTGTCCTTGGCGTGCACCTGGCGGAACTTGATGTCGTGGTCCTCGGTGGCGCTATAGACCTTCACCGGGACGTTGACCAAACCAAATGCGATCGAACCCTTCCAGATGGAACGCATATCGCCAGTATGCCCACATCGGACCGCCGATAAGCGGTGACGACGTAGGTTGACAGCATGGCCGCCCAGTCCCGGGTGACGTTGACCAACGCCGATAAGGTGCTCTACCCCGCCACGGGCACCACCAAAGCCGATGTTTTCGATTACTACACCCGCATCGCCGAGGTGATGCTGCCGCACATCGCGGGACGCCCGGTGACCCGCAAACGCTGGCCCAACGGCGTCGCACAGAATTCCTTCTTCGAAAAGCAGCTCGCGTCCTCGGCGCCGGAGTGGTTGCCCCGCGCCGAGGTGCAGCATCGTTCCGGCGTCACCACCTATCCGATCATCGACGACCTCGACGGCCTGGCCTGGATCGCCCAGCAGGCCGCCTTGGAGGTCCACGTGCCGCAGTGGCGTTTCGAATCAGAGTGGACGCATGGCGGGCAGCTGCTCAAGCCGGGCCCGGCCACCCGCCTGGTGTTCGACCTGGATCCGGGTGAGGGCGTGACAATGAGTCAGCTCGCCGAGGTGGCCCTAGCCATCCGGGACCTGATGGCCGAGCTGGGCCTGGACACCTTCCCGCTCACCAGTGGCAGCAAGGGATTGCACCTGTATACGGCCCTCGATCGTTCGGTGAGCAGCGCCGGCGCCGTCGTGGTGGCCAAACGCGTTGCGCAGCAACTTGAAAGCGCCATGCCGACGCTGGTTACCGCGACCATGGCCAAAAGTCTGCGGGCCGGCAAGGTCTTCATCGACTGGAGTCAGAACAACGCGTCGAAGACCACCATCGCGCCGTACTCGCTGCGCGGCCGCGACCACCCGACGGTCGCCGCCCCGCGCACCTGGGCGGAGCTGGACGACCCGAACCTGCGGCAGCTGCGCTACGACGAGGTGCTGGCCCGCGTCGCCGGCGACGGCGACCTGTTGGCCGGGTTGGATCGACCGGCGGCCAAGCCGGACCGGCTCGCCGACTACCGGGCCAAGCGTGACGCGGCCCGGACCCCCGAACCAGTGCCCGACGCGCCGCCGGCATTAGCCAGCGGCAACACTTTCGTCATCCAGGAGCATCACGCGCGCCGGCTGCACTACGACTTCCGGCTGGAGCGCGACGGCGTGCTGGTGAGTTGGGCGGTGCCCAAGAACCTGCCGGACACCCCGTCGGTCAATCATCTCGCGGTGCGCACCGAGGACCACCCGCTGGAGTACGGCGGTTTCGAGGGCACCATTCCCAAGGGCGAATACGGCGCGGGCACGGTGCGCATCTGGGATTCGGGCAGCTACGTGACCGAGAAGTTCGAGGATTCGGCCGCCAAGGGGGAGGTGATCGTCGTATTGCACGGCAGCCGTATCTCCGGGCGATACGCGCTGATCCGGACCGACGGCGATCAGTGGCTGGCGCACCGGATGAAGGACCAACAGGCGTTCGCGTTCACCGAGCTGTCCCCGATGCTGGCCACCCACGGTTCGGTGACCGGGCTGGAACCGGGCCGGTGGGCCTTCGAGGGCAAGTGGGACGGCTACCGGCTGCTGGTGGAGGCCGAGCACGGGACGATGCGGTTGCGGTCACGCAGCGGGCGCGACGCCACCGCTCAATACCCGCAGCTGCGGTCGCTGGCCGCCGATCTCGCCGAGCACCAGGTCGTGCTCGACGGCGAACTCGTCGCACTCGATGACACCGGCGTGCCCAGCTTCGCTGCGATGCAGAACAGCGCTCGCGGCGCCCGCCTGGAGTTCTGGGCGTTCGACCTGCTCTACCTTGATGGCCGCCCATTGCTGCGGGCCGCATACCGCGACCGCCGGAAGTTGCTCCAGACGCTGGCCGACGGAACCGGTCTCGTCGTCCCGGACCTGCTCGCCGCTGATGGTGCCCGGGCGCTGGAGCAATCCGGTGAGCTCGGATGGGAGGGTGTGGTCGCCAAGAAATGGGATTCCAACTATCACCCCAGCCGCCGCTCACCGGTCTGGATCAAGCAGAAGCACTGGAAAACCCAGGAGGTCGTGATCGCGGGCTGGCGGGCCGGCGAGGGCGGGCGGAGCGGCGGTATCGGATCGTTGCTGATGGGGATTCCTGCCGGGGAGAAGCTCACGTTCGTCGGCCGGGTGGGTACCGGCTTCACCGAACGCGAACTCGCCGCGTTGAAGAAGACGCTGACGCCGCTGCGCACCGACGAATCGCCTTTCGACGCGCCACTGAGCCGTCCCGATGCCGCGGCGGTCACGTTTGTTCGGCCTAGGTTGGTCGGCGAGGTCCGCTACAGCGAGTGGACGACCGACGGCCGGCTGCGTCAACCGAGTTGGCGCGGGCTGCGGCCCGACAAGGCGCCGGACGATGTGGTGCGGGAATGATGCTCGTCGAGTTAGGAGCGCTCACCAATGCTTGCGGGCGGCTGCGAAACGCTTCCTCGGGCCACGGCTTCGGCGTCGGGCGGTCTTGACCAGGATCGAGCCCTGGTCGCGGGTAGCCTCTGCGAGCTCCGTTCCGCGGTCGCGGGCGGTTTCAGCGAGTTCGGTGCCACGTTTGAGCGCCGCCTCCAATAGTGGCCCGCTGTTTTCACCTGCGGTGGCGGCCAGTTCGCGGCCATGTTCGGCGGCTGACCGCAAGCCGTGGGTGAGCCGATCACCCAGTTCGCTGTCGTGCCACGGATGAGAGGCATCACCGCGCATCGTGGACGACACCGTCTCGGCGAACCGCTCGGCGGCCTGGCGGCCGCGCCAGCCCAGGGATGGCCGTCCCTCGGTATCGGCCGAGGCGATGATCAGCCCGCCGAGCAGACTCACATCGGCCAGGAAGGCCCGGCGTTTCTCGGCATGGCGTTCGGGGTCATCTTCGGTCCAGAACATGTGTGTTCCGAGATTGCCCGGGACCACCGTGGCTGCCAACGCCGCCGATGCCAGGCGCGGCAGTTTGCCGGTGGCGAGCAGGACACCGGCGCCGATCTGGACGGCTGCGTTGACCAGCGCAACCCGCTTGGCATTGTCGGGGAGGTTCCCGATGGCCGAGTCCGGTATGCGCCGCAGGTATTCCAGGCCGGGGCGGACAGCGTTCGCGGCCGCGTCCGGATTTCGCAAAGTCTCTAAACCTTGACCGATGAACGTGGCGGACAACAGGGGGCGGGCAACTCTACGGAGCAACATGAGAGGGGTATACCCGGGAAGGGCGACCAGGCAAACGCCGTCTTCTCAGGGCCGTCGCGGTCGTTACCTGCCCAGCCGACGGCCATCGCGGTGTGCTGCCCTTCCCGTCGCTGCTGGACGGTGACCCTGCGCCTACATTGATCGAGTCGGAAAGTCAGATCGAGGAGTGAACAGGCATGCGGTGGGTGACCTATCGAGGCGAAGACGGCGAGCGGACCGGGGTGCTGGCCGGGGAACTGATCCACGCTTTGCCGGCCGGTGCCACCCTGCTCGACCAGATCACGCTGGGCGCCGAGGGTCTGCGGGAGGCAGGTGAGCACGCGCTGCGCGCTCCGGCGGCGGTAACCCACCTCGACGACGTCGCGCTGATGGCGCCGATCCCGCGCCCGCCGTCGATCCGCGACAGCCTGTGTTTCCTGGACCATATGCGTAACTGCCTGGCGGCGACCGGCCGCAGTCGGGTGCTCGATGATATCTGGTATCAGATACCGGCTTTCTACTTCGCCTGCCCGGCAACGGTTCTGGGTCCCTACGACGATGTGTCGACCGCGCCGGGCAGTGTCTGTCAGGACTTCGAATTGGAGGTCGCCGCGGTCATCGGGACGTCGGGGGCGAACCTGTCGGTGGCCGAAGCCGAACGGTCCATCATCGGCTACACCATCTTCAACGACTGGTCCGCGCGCGACCTCCAACTGCAGGAGGGTCAGCTGGCGATCGGGCAGGGCAAGAGCAAGGACAGCGGTGTCACTCTGGGGCCGTATCTGGTCACCCCCGACGAGCTCGAACCCTATCGGCGCGACGGCGCACTGAGCCTGCACGCCACCGCGATCGTCAACGACGTGATCATCGGCATGGGTTCGACCGGGGCCATGGACTGGAGCTTCGGCGAGATCATCAGCTACGCCTCGCGCGGAGTGACCCTGGCACCCGGCGACGTCTTCGGTTCCGGCACCGTACCCACCTGCACGCTCGTCGAGCACCTCGATCCCGAGGCGCCGCAACCATTTCCCGGCTGGCTGTGCGACGGCGACGTGGTGACGCTCCAGGTGCAGGGCCTCGGCGAAGTGCGCCAGACGGTGCGCGCCAGCGCCCCGCCGCTGCCACTGGCGCCGCGACCCCGCCCGGCGGACTAAGGCTTCGGCGTCACAGTCACGGTCACCGCGGACGCGCCGGCGTCGGAGTTGATGGTCAGCACCGAAGCGCCAGACATCGAGGTGACGTGTCCGCCGGTCACGCTCACCGAATAGCCGTTCGGGTACTGACCGGGGGGCACCGAGATGGTGGTCTGAGCTCCGGCGCCGAAGCTGCCGGAGCCGTCAGCGTGGTCGGTGGAGTAGCTGAACGCGAAGGTGCCGTTGCTGAACGACCAGGACGTCGGGGTGCCCGAAATCAGTTGTGGGTAGGGCTGGGCCAACGCGTCCAGCTTGTCGAAGTTGACGTTGTCCCCGATCGGGGGCTTGCTCGGGTCCAATACCAGCGCCTGCCCGTCCGGTGACGCGCTGGTGATGTCGTTGCCGCTGTAAGCCCACTCGGTCCAGCCGATCAGATGCTGATTGGCGGAGTTTATTCCAGCGGTGATGGTCGGAATGGTGTTGGTGGCGCCGAATTCGGTCATCAATGCCGGGATGTTGTGCTCCTGGGCGTAAGCCGAGGCGAAGCCCAGGACGATGTCCGCGTTGAGGTCGCAGCCGAAGCTGGCGTCGGGTATCAGCGAGGTCGTGATGCAGTAGTTGTGGAAGGAGTAGACGCTGTTCGGGTCTTCTACCGAACCCAGCTGTGTCTGCATAGGCAGGCTGCCGACGAGCGTGGTCGGTTCGAAGAAGACCGTCTTGTTCGGGTCGACGGATCTGATCGCCGCGTCCACCTGGTTGTAGAACGGGGTCAGCTGCTGGCCTTCGAAGTACGGGTTGCCGAACAGGCTTCCCAGCCACGTCGTCCCCGGCCACGGCTCGTTCATGATCTCGTACCCGCCCACGTTGGGGTCGCCCTTGAAGTAGTGGGCGACGGCCTGCCAGGTCTGCGCGTAATGGTTCAGCAACCCAACCCCATCGGGTGCTTTGGCGTTGCCCCAGAATGCATCCCAGGCGTGGTTCTCCGCCGGGTTGAGGAAGTAGTTGGCCGGGAATCCCGCGTCCGGGTTCCACAGGCCGCCGCCGTCGGTTGCCCAGTCGGGTGCGCCCTCGCCGCCGAACTGCTCGTTGTAGAGATCCTGGTGCATGTCGAGGATCGCGACGATGTTGTGCTGGCCCAGAATCTGCACGGTCTGCTGAATGGACGCCAGGTAGTCGTAGTCGATGACACCGGGCTCCGGTTCCACCCCGGACCAGATGATGCCCAGGCGCACAGCGTTGAAGCCGTTGGCCGCCAGGAACGCGGCGTCGTCAGCACTGAACCCATCGGCGGACGGCTCGTATGGCGGGATCTTGTAGACCTGGTTGAGCCCGTGCAGCATGACGACCTGCCCGTCGCCGTTGGTGAGCCAACCGTTGGACACCTCGACCGGCGGAGCCGTCGTTCCGGTGATGCCGCCCGGAAGTGCGCTGAAGCGGCCTACCGCGCCGTGGTCCCCGGACCACAGCCCTGGGTTGCCGCCCGCTCCGCCGAGGGCCGGCAGTCCGCTGAGGGTGTCGCCGTTGCCGGCTTCGCCGCCGTTGCCGCCGTTGCCCATTAGCCACCCGCCGGCACCGCCGTCGCCCCCGGCGGCCCCGGCACCACCGTCGCCGCCTTCCCCGCCGTTGCCGAAGATCCCGGCCGCGCCGCCGCTGCCGCCGGCGGCCCCGTCGGTCGTGCTGCTCCAGCCCGCCCCGCCGTCGCCGAACAGCCAGCCCCCGGACCCGCCGTCGGGATTGGCTTCGGTGCCGGCCGCGCCGTCGCCGATGATCGTCGACCCGAACAGGTGGTTGATGAAGCCGTCGACCTGCCCGCCCAGCGGGCTGGCGATCCACTGTTCGGCGGCGTCGTGCAATCCGGTGTAGAAGTCGACGGCGGGGGCGGGGCCCGGATCGGTCAGGACGGCCAGAGCGGCATCCCAGTGCTCGGGGGTCAAGAACGCCTCCCACGCGACCGGGCTGAACAGGGTGTCACCATCAACAGCGCCCGCGGCGGTCAGAAACGGCGCGAACAGCGCTTCCATCACGTCGTCGACGTCGGCCTGCGCCGGCGGGGTCAGCGACACGGTAGGGACCATTGCCATGAACGCCACTACGCCGACAACTTTGGTGCCCACAACCTTGCTGCGGTGACGAGCCATCTCGGCAGACCTTCCCATGACGCCTCAGTTTCTGAGGTGCGTCTGAGCAGCGTAAGCGAGTTACATCACAACTCGGTGGGGTTCACCCTAAAAGGTGTCAAATCTCGTCGGTCAGCACTGGGTTGCAGCGCGGACCCACTGCCGTCGGGCATCGCTTTGGCCGGCGTCTGATGCGGCGGTGCGCAACAGGCGGATGGCTCGTTGGTAGTCGTCGTGGCCGCCCCGCGGATGGGCCGACAGGCAAATCTGTGTCTTCATCAAATACCTCCTGCAGGTCACGCAGTGAGAGCTGCAGTACTCGATCGCCGGCGGCGATCAGTGCACACGTCCATTCAACGCCGACGGCGCCGAGACGTATCCCATGGACACGGTGACGCTTCACACGTCGAGCGGATCGATATGACCGACGTCACCCAGCCTTAGCGATGACGTGCTCGGCGAACCGCTCCAGGTTGCGGATCTTGTTGTCCAGTGGCTCGGTGTCCGGCCCGACGATATAGGGCACCCGGAAGCCGACGATGACGTCGGTGACGCCCTTGTCCTCCAGGCGTTTGATGCCGTCGAGGGTGAATCCGTCGAGCGAAATCACGTGGATTTCGAATGGGCCGGTCCGGCCTTCCTCCTCGCGGAGCTGCATGAGCCGGGCGATCAGGCCGTCGAGCTCTTTCCCGTCACCGCCGCCGTGCATCCAGCCGTCGTTGCGCGCGGCGCGGCGCAGGACGACGTCGGCGTGGCCGCCGATCAGGATCGGGATGGGCCGAGCCGGCGCCGGGGTCATTTTGGTTCTGGGGATGTCGTAGAACTCGCCGTGGAACTCGAAGTAGTCGCCGGTGGTGAGTCCCCGGATGATCTCGATGCACTCGTCCATCCGCTTGCCGCGGCGGGCGAACGGCACCCCCATCAGGTCGTAGTCCTCCGGCCAGGGGCTGGTACCCACGCCCAGGCTCACTCGGTCGCCGATCAACGCGGCCAGCGAACCGGCCTGCTTGGCCACCAATGCCGGCGGGCGGATCGGCAGCTTGATCACGAACGGGGTGAACCGCAACGTGGTGGTGACCGCGCCCAATGCCGCGATCAGCACGAAGGTCTCGATGAATGCCTTGCCGTCCAAGAACTCCCGGTTGCCGTCGGGGGTGTAGGGGTACTTGGCGTCCGACTCGAACGGGTAGGCGATGCTGTCCGGGATCGACATGCTGTGATAGCCGGCGGCCTCGGCGGCTTTGGCTAGCGGAATGTAGAAGCTCGGGTCGGTCATCGCTTCGGCGTAGGTGAACCGCACGTCGTCTCCCTCAGGTTTTCGGAGCGGGTTCGGTCAGCCTACATCCGAGGCGGCATCGCGATTTCGACGTCCGCCAGCGGGAACGGAGGGTACCCCGCGGCGCCGATCACCGTCAGCGTTCCCCACGGCGTCCGCTCGGCGACGCGACCCTGCGCGGTGTGTTCGCCGATCCGGATACCGACCTTGGAGCCGGTCACATTGGCACCTGGAAGTTCGGTAAAAAACATTCCCTGCCAATGGTATTGACCGTCGATCGGATCGAGGTGCCCGGCCAGTTGCACCCGGGTCGGGTAGTCCTCGCCGTCGTGGGTGAGCACCGCAGGCCCGTCGTAGGTTTCGGCGTTCTCCAAATCCATCCCCCCCGAGTCGGTGAGGTAGAACCGGGTAAGCCCGCGGGTTCCCAGCAGCGGGCGCACCCGCACCCGGGGTGAACGGGCCTCGATCCGACTGGCCCCGCTGCGTTGCAGGCCGTCGATGAGCCGGGCCACATACCTGGCCTGCCGGCGGGTGTGCGGGCCGGGAATCCGGAACCGGTTGGGGATGCCGTGCGCGGCGACGATGTCCGTCGGCGAGGCGGTGGTGTCGATGAGCGCCCGGGCGGTCAGTACCTCGCCGTCGGGGGCGGTCACCGTCCAGGTGTCGTCGTCGCTGTCGAATCGGGTGGCTGCGCCCGGGTCGACGACCCGGGCGCCGTCGATCAACCCGTGCAGGCGTGCCGGGTCGCCCAGCACGACCACGGCGAAGATGTCGCCGCGGCTCACAGGAAACCGGCCCGCCGCCACATCCGCCGGGCCAGCCGGCCCATTAATCCGACCTCCTCGAAGAAGGCGGCCAGCGGGGCGAAAGACGAGCGGGAGGCCGCCTTGAAGTGCGGGTTGGCCCGCGCCACTCGGCGAGTTTCACGACCGTCGAGCCCGACCCGGTTGTAGATGATCGGCAGGGTTAACAGGTGCCGGTAGAACGGTCCGCCGACACCCTGCAGGTTCGCCAGCAGGGCGCGGCGGTAGCGCGGCATCGTCGGGACGCTGCGCCGCAGGCCGTCGCGGGCGTACTGGATATGGCGGGCTTCCTCGGTGACGTGGATGCGCATCAGGCGGCTGACGATCGGCTGCAGGTCCGGGTCGTCGAGAATCTGGCGCTGCAGTGCATCGAAGACCTCCTCACCGACCAGGGCTGCGATCCACAACACACTGCCCCGGAAAAACAGGGGCAGGGTGTTGATGACGATGCGCTGGTAGCGCTTCGGGCGTACTGGCACGCCGCCGATCCGGTCGATGGTCTTGCCGAACATCAGCATGTGCCGGGTCTCGTCGCCTAACTCGGTCAGTGCGTAGTGGGTGGTGCGCGCGGTGGGGTTCTTGTGCATCATGTCGCGCAGTAATGCCTGGTTGAGAATGTTCTCGAACCAGACGCCGGCCGACAGCACGTTGACCAGCTCCTGGCGGGACATCTCGATCTGCTGCTGACGCGTCATCGCATCCCACAGCGCGGTGCCGTAGAGGCTGCACATCCGGGGCGGCAGGAAAAACTTGTCCTCGGCCAACGGGGCGTCCCAGTCGATGTCGACGACCGGGGCGTAGGACTTCTTCACCGAGCCCTTCAACAGGCGTTCGGCAAACTCCTCGCGGGTCGGCTCGCTCCGTCGCACCACAGTGGTCATCGGGGAATCCCTTCATCGCTTCGGTTGCCTAGAAGCTAGGAGCCGTCACAAAACAAGTCAATACCTACGGTATCGGATACCGATGGTTCTGTTGATGAATCAGGTCACGTCGCTCGACGCGATCGCCGTGGCTCACATCCCGGCGGTACGGCGCAATAACGGGATGCGTGCCGCAGCGGCATGGCAGAATCCGACCGTATGCTGGCATTTCTGATCCGTGCGGGGTTGACCGGATTCGCACTGTGGGTGGTCACTCGCGTCGTCGGCGGCATCGACTTCGTCGGCGGTGACACCACGCCGCAGCGGGTCGGCATCATCCTCGTTGTCGCCCTGCTCTTCGGGCTGGTCAACGCCTTTATCAAACCGGTGGTCAAGCTGCTGTCGATCCCGCTGTACATCCTCACCCTCGGGTTGTTCCATATCGTGGTCAACGCGTTGATGCTGTGGATCACCGCTTGGATCACCGACAACACCACCCACTGGGGGCTGCAGATCGACCACTTCTGGTGGACCGCCATCTGGGCCGCGATCGTGCTGTCGCTGGTGAGCTGGGTGCTGTCGCTGGTGCTGCGCGACGCCCGGCGCATAACCCGGTAACCGGGCAGAATCGAGGGCATGCCGGAGTTGCCCGAGGTCGAAGCGCTGGCGGATCACCTGCGCCGGCATGCCGTGGGCTCTGCCGTCGGCCGCGTTGATGTGGCGGCGCTGTCGGTGCTCAAGACATTCGACCCGCCGCTGACGGCGTTGCACGGTCAGACCGTCACCGGCGCACAACGCTGGGGCAAGTACCTGGGATTGCAGGCCGGCGAGCTGTTCTTGATCACCCACCTGGCCCGGGCCGGCTGGCTGCGCTGGTCGGACCTGCTGGCGCCCGCACCGCTGCGGCCCGGCAAGGGTCCGATCGCACTGCGGGTACACCTGGGTACTCCGGGGCACGCGCCGGGCTTCGACCTCACCGAGGCCGGCACCCAAAAGCGCCTGGCGGTGTGGTTGGTCGACGACCCGGCCAAGGTGCCGGGCATTGCCGCGCTCGGCCCCGACGCGCTGACACTGAGCCCCGAGGGCTTGGCCGCCGCCCTGGCCGGAAACACCGGGCGCATCAAGACCGTCATCAGCGATCAGTCGGTGATTGCCGGGGTCGGAAACGCCTACAGCGACGAGATTCTGCACACGGCACGCATTTCCCCCTTCGTCACCGCCGCCAAGCTGTCGGAGCGACAGCTCGCCGCGCTGCACGACGCGATGCGTGACGTCCTCGCCGACGCCGTGACCCGCTCGGTCGGTCAGCAGGCCGCCACACTCAAGGGGGAGAAGCGCTCCGGGCTGCGGGTTCACGCCCGCACCGGGCTGCCCTGTCCGGTCTGCGGCGAAACGGTGCGCGAAGTGTCGTTCGCCGAGAAGTCTTTCCAGTACTGCCCGACCTGTCAGACGGGCGGCAAAGTGCTCGCCGACCGGCGAATGTCGCGGCTGCTCAAGTAGATATGCTGCCCGAATGACCCGTCAGAAGATCCTCATCACCGGCGCCAGCTCCGGCTTGGGTGCGGGAATGGCCCGCGCATTTGCTGCGCGCGGACGTGATCTCGCGCTGTGCGCCCGTCGGACGGACCGGCTCGATGAGTTGAAAGCCGAACTGATGCAACAGTATCCCGGGATCAACGTGGCGGTGGCAGCCCTCGACGTCAACGATCACGACGAGGTGCCCAAGGTGTTCACCAAACTCGCCGACGAACTCGGCGGGATCGACCGGGTCATCGTCAACGCCGGCATAGGCAAGGGCGCCCCGCTGGGGTCCGGCAAACTGTGGGCCAACACGGCCACCCTCGAGACGAATCTGGTCGCCGCGCTGGTGCAGATCGAGACCGCGATCGAGATGTTCAACGCCGCAGGCGGCGGTCACCTGGTGCTGATCTCCTCGGTGTTGGGTAACAAGGGAGTTCCCGGCGTCAAGGCCGCCTACGCCGCCAGCAAAGCCGGGTTGTCGTCGCTGGGTGAGTCACTACGTGCCGAGTACTCCGGCGGCCCGATCAAGGTCACGGTGTTGGAGCCGGGCTACATCGAGTCGGAGATGACGGCCAAGTCGACCTCCACCATGTTGATGGTGGACAACGAAACCGGGGTCAAGGCCATGGTGGCTGCGATCGAGCGCGAAACCGGCCGGGCGGTGGTGCCACCTTGGCCGTGGGCTCCGCTGGCGTGGCTGATGCGCCGGATGCCACCGCGGTTCACCAAACGCTTCGCCTGAATCCCACCCGTCGGGCAAGGCTAAGCCCGGCCGCGCTCCGCCCGGTAGCGGCGCACCAGCGCGTCGGTGGAGCTGTCGGACTGCTGCGGCGGGGCGGCGTCGGCGGTCAGCACCGGCAGCAGCCCCTTGGCCTGCGTCTTGCCCAACTCCACGCCCCACTGGTCGAACGAGTCGATGCCCCACACCACGCCCTCGGTGAACACCTGGTGCTCGTAGAGGGCGATCAGCTGACCGAGCACGCCGGGCGTGAGCCGGTTGGCCAGGATCGAAGTGGACGGGCGATTGCCGGGCATCACCTTGTGCGGCACCACATCCGCGGGGGTTCCTTCGGCGGCGATCTCGTCGGCGGTCTTGCCGAATGCCAGCACCTGGGTCTGGGCGAAGAAATTGCTCATCAGCAGGTCATGCATGCTGCCGGTGCCGTCCATGGTGGGCAGGTCGTCACCGGGTTCGGAGAAGCCGATGAAGTCGGCCGGCACCAGCCGGGTGCCCTGGTGTAGCAGTTGGTAGAAGGCGTGCTGACCGTTGGTTCCGGGTTCGCCCCAATAGATTTCACCGGTGTCGGTGACGACCGGGGTTCCGTCGGCGCGCGTCGATTTGCCGTTGGACTCCATGGTGAGCTGCTGCAGGTAGGCCGGGAAGCGGTCCAGGTCGTTGGAGTAGGGCAGCACCGCACGGGACTGGGCGCCGAAGAAATTGGAGTACCACAGACCGATCAGCCCGAGCAGCACCGGCACGTTGGATTCCAGTGGGGCGGTACGGAAGTGCTCGTCGACGGTGTGGAAACCGGCCAAGAACTCCGCGAAGCGCTCCCGGCCGATCACCGCCATCACGCTCAGCCCGATCGCCGAGTCCACCGAGTACCGTCCGCCGACCCAGTCCCAGAAGCCGAACATGTTCGCGGTGTCGAT
>JBDTEP010000215.1:0-8173 GCA_039922455.1 Mycobacterium sp.
GGGCGAGGTCATGCAGCTGGTGCAGCCAGTCGCTGCTGGCCACGTTCACCCCGCCCTCGGCCTGCACCACCTCCACCAGGAACGCCGCCGGCGCCGTGAGCCCGCTGGAGGCGTCCGCCAGGGCGGCGGCGTAGGAGTCGAGCGCGTTCTTGCCGCCGGGCGTGGTCTCAAACGGCAGCCGCACCACGTCGCGCAGCGGCACGCCGGCCCAGCGGCGGAAGGCGTCGTTGCCGGTGGCGGCCAGCGAGCCCAGCGTCATGCCGTGGAAGCCGTGGCTGAATGCCACCACTTCGCGCCGCCCCGTCACCAGCCGCGCCAGCTTGAGTGCCGCCTCCACGGCGTTGGTTCCGGTCGGGCCGGTGAACTGCATCCGATAGTCCATGCCGCGCGGGGCCAGGATCACGTCGTGAAAGCGGGTGAGGAATTCACGTTTGGTGCTGGTGTACATGTCCAGGCTGTGCGCGATGCCGTCGGCCTGCAGGAACTCGATCATGGCCTGCTTCATCCGCGGATCGTTGTGCCCGAAGTTCAAAACGCCTGCGCCAGCGAAGAAGTCGATATAGGAGCGGCCGTCCTCGTCGATCATTCGGGCGTTAGACGCCGAGGCGAACACGGTGGGGAACGACCGGCAGTACGACCGGACTTCGGACTCGTAGTTTTCGAACGCGGCGATATCCATGCATCTCCCTTTCGCGGGGTTATTTGTGTTACTCGGGCTCCTTGGCTTTCGGCACCGGGGCACCGGCCAGCTCGATCAACACCCGACCGACCGGGTCGATCAGCGCGTCGTCGAAGTCGTAGCGGGTGCTGTGCAGCGGCGGCGCCTGTTCGGGCCCGCCGCCGATCAGCGCGAAGGCGCCCGGCACCTGCTGCAGGTAGTAGCTGAAATCTTCCGAGGCCATCACCGGCGCTGTGACCGGGTGCCGGGCCCAACCGGGGCCGAACACTGTGCTCAAAACGTCCCGCATTTCAGCGGCCGGGCCGGGGTGGTTCACGGTGGCGTCGTAACGGGGGTAGGTGTGCACTGTTGCGGTCACCTGGTGTGCGGCGGCGGTGGCGGTGGCGATCTGCTCGATCGCCGCGAACACCTCGTCCCGGGTGGCGGCGTCAGGCACCCGGATGCTGCCGCCGATTGCGGCCATATCGGGGGTGACGGTGGCCGCCGACGCCGCCTCCAGTGAGGTCACCGCCAGCACGGCGGCCTGCTGCGGGGCCAGCCGGCGCGCCACCACCTGCTGCAGGGCAACGGTGACCGCCGCCGCGGCCAGCACCGGGTCGCGGGTGCTCTCCGGTTGCGAAGCGTGCCCGCCGCGCCCGTGCAGCTCGACCCGGAAGGTGCCGTTGGCGGCCATCACCGCACCGTCGGGGCAGAGCGCTTGGCCCAGTGGCAGCGCCGGCCAGTTGTGCCAGCCGAAGACCACATCCACCGGCCGGGGCGCGTTCAGGCAGCCGTCCTCGATCATCCGGGCGGCGCCGTGCCCGCCCTCCTCGGCTGGCTGAAACAGCAGGGTGACAGGTCCCGGCAGGGTGTCCTCATGGGCCTTGAGCCAGCGCGCCACCGCGACCAGGGTGGCGGTGTGTCCGTCGTGGCCGCAGGCGTGCATCACACCGTCGTAGTTCGAGGCGTACGACAGGCCGGTTTCCTCGGTGATCGGCATGGCATCCAAGTCGGCGCGCAGCGCCACGTGCCGGCCGGGGGCGTGCGGCGCCAGGGTCCCGACGGTGCCGGTGTCCGCGCAGGCCCGGTGGGGTATGCCGGTGGTGTCGAGGATCTCGCGGATGGTGGCGGCGGTGGCCTGCTCCGCCCAGGCGGTCTCGGGGCGGCGGTGCAGGTCCCGGCGCACTTGCCGGGCCTGCGCCACGGTCTCGGGCCAGGACGTAATGGTCGACCTCCTCGGATTGGAGCCCCGCTCGGTCTCTCGCCAACCTACCGGAGGGCGCGGTGGTGCCGGGGGAGTTGCGGGGGTGCGACGAATACAATCGGCCGATGACGACCGACTCTGCAGAGCAGCGATCCGCGACGACCCGGGCGCGTTGGCTTGCCGGCATGCTGCTCGGGGTCGGCGCAACACATTTCGCCTGGCCCAAACCATTCGACACCATTGTTCCGGCCGAACTGCCTGGCCCCGCCCGGTTCTACACCTACGCGTCCGGCGTCGCCGAGGTCGCCACCGGCGGGCTGCTGTTGGTGCCGCGCACCCGCCGACAGGGTGGACTCGCCGCGGCGCTGCTGTTTCTCGCGGTGTTGCCGGGCAACATCAATGCTGTCCGGTTGTACTGGTCCAAGCCGTGGCTGCGCGCGGCGATGATCGCACGCCTGCCCCTGCAGATTCCGATGATCACTGCGGCATTGCGGGTGTGGCGCGCCGGGTAGGGCGCGAGTCACGGCCAAGATCTGTTGGACCACTCCGAAGTTGATATCGCATTCGGTGGCGCTGTCTGTCCTGTTCGGGTGCCGCGATCGGTGTTGTTCAGTTGGTTGGTGTGCCGTGGCTTTCAGCTTCTGCCCGAGCCTTGTCGCCCGTTGCCTTGTCGCCCGTTTTGACACCCGGATCGACCTTGTCGGCGCGGTCGTACTCCTGGTTGACCTCGCGGCGCGCGTCGACCGCGTCGCTGTGACGTTGTTCCGCCTGGTGCTGTAGGCCGGCCGCTCGCGCCGCCATGGCCTCGGCCTCGGCCTGGGCGGCACGGCTCTTGGCCGCGGTCTCGTCGGCGAGTGCCTCGCGTTGCCCCACCTCATGGGAGTGTTCACCGGCTTTGTCGCGGATGGAGCGAGCTTCGCCGCGACGCGCTTCGGCTCGCTTGTTTCGCATCGCCCAACCGATGACGGCGAGAACCACAAGTGCCGCGATCACTGCGATGACGATGAGAACGATGGTGTTGGTAGCCATGATTGGCTCCTTTTCGTTGGGGTCCGGATGTCAACGGTGACGTTGGCCTGCGACAGGTTGTGTCAACGGCGCATCGCCGTCACGCGCGCATCTAAATCACCGAGAGTTGAAGGCGCCCTTGTCAGTAGTAATGACGTCGGCCGCCAATCGCATGGCCCGCCGTTCCGGCGAACATCATTACCAGGCCGACGACGAGGAGGATCCCCCCGATGACCAAGCAGAGGTGCGCAAAGGCGAACGTAGGGACAAGAGTAGGCAGTACAAGTCCGAGAATGATGAGGACGACTCCGAGGACAATCACGCGGTTTCCTGGCTTCCTGGTGATGCTCACGTCGGCGGTAGCCTGGTGGGCGATGGGATTACCCGTGCGTATTAGGTATGCCCGGTTTCCGGCGCCGGCAAACCGCGCATCCAGAGCCTCGGGTCAGTTACCGCGGCAGTAGCCGAAGGACCCGCCAGCTGGTAGCGGCGATAGCGTTCAGGGCGTGACGACCTCGACATCGGGCATCGTTGAGTAGCCGCGATCTCGGGTCACGATTGGAATGCGTTGCACTAGAGCGGTAGTCGCGATCCAGCTGTTGTTGATCGGCACCCGCCGGTTGGCGCCGCGAAGCCTGGCCACCAGCAGTGCCCACGTTTCGGACACTGAGCTGTGTCGGCCAGGGCATTTGCCCTGGCCGACCTGCGCCGACGACGCCGCTATGCCCCCGGCTGCGGGCAGTCGCCGCCATTGGCCGCCCACACGGTGACCTTCGTCGCCTGCAGCACGCCGTCGCCGTCCTTGGCGCCGCGGGCGGCGGCGCACTTGCCGGTGCTGATCGCCGACGCGCCGGTGGCGATCGACCTGCGGAAGTGGGTGCTGTCGGTGACCGTCACGGTGGTCTGGCCGGCCTGACCGGTGACGGTGAGGGTGTCACCGGAGACGGAGTCGACGACACCGCGGACCCCACGGTGCGGTACCGGTGGTGCGGGGGAGTCCGCCGCGGCGGGCCGCTCCGGGCACTTGCCGTCGACCGCGGTGCTGATCGACACGAACTTCGCGGTGATAGCGCCGCTGTCGGCGGGCGAGCTGTCCGGGGTGGCGCCGGCCTTGATGCAGGTGCCCGCGGTGATCTCGCCGAGTTGAGCAGGCACCGACTCGAAGATCCGGGTGGTATCGGTGAACGCCACCGAGGTGGCGGCGTCCGCGTGGGCGACCTCGAAGGTGTTGCCCGATACCGAGGAGATCGGGCCGAAGACCCGGTCGCCTTCTGCGTGTGCCGGAGCCGGCAAGGACAGGGCAGCCACAGACAGGGCGGCGGCTCCGGTGATCGCGAAGGTGGTGAACCGAAGGGTGCGGGCGTGGGAGGGGGCGGACATCGGCATTCTCCTAATCGTGGACTGCGTCGGCGTAGGTGCCGTTAGTTCGCATTATCACCGTCGCCGGTGGATCTATCACCCAGCTTGCTCTGCTCTGTGAGCCGGCTGTGCAGAAAAGCCGCATGCGGGTGGGAACACCCCGGCCACCAATGACGTTAGGCCAATCATGGCTACCCAAGACCTCACTGCAGCGAAATTCGACGAAACCATCGCCGGTAACGACATCGTGCTGATCGATTTCTGGGCATCGTGGTGCGGGCCGTGCCGATCGTTCGCGCCGACGTTCGCGTCCGTGTCCGACAAGCACCCCGACATCGTCTTCGCCAAGGTAGACACCGAGGCCGAGCAGCAATTGGCCACCGCCGCCGAGATCCGTTCCATCCCCACCCTGATGGCGTTCAAGAAGGGCACGCTGGTGTTCAACCAACCCGGCGCGCTGCCCCCCGCGGCATTGGAGCACCTCGTCCAGCAACTCAAAGACCTCGACGTTGAGGCAGCAGTCGCCGCACAAGGGGCGCAAGCCGACCAGGACAAGCCCGACCAGGTCTAACGGTCAACACGCGATAGCGTGCATCCCGTGACCACCGCATCTGAATACGTCATCGTCGAACGCCCGCGCCCGCAGGTCGCGCGGATCACGCTGAACCGCCCGGAGCGGATGAACTCGATGGCGTTCGACGTCATGGTGCCGCTGCGCGAGGTGCTGGCGCAGGTCAGTAACGACAATTCGGTGCGGGTGGTGGTGTTGACCGGTGCGGGCCGAGGGTTCTGCTCAGGCGCCGACCACAAGTCCGCCGGGTCGATGCCGCACGTGGCCGGGCTGACCCGGCCGACCTTCGGCCTGCGGTCAATGGAACTGCTCGACGACATCATCTTGGCGCTGCGCCGGCTGCACCAGCCGGTGATCGCGGCGGTCAACGGGGCGGCCATCGGCGGCGGGCTCTGCCTGGCGCTGGCAGCCGATATCCGGGTCGCCGCCTCCGACGCGTACTTCCGGGCGGCCGGGATCAACAACGGGCTCACCGCCAGCGAACTGGGCTTGAGCTACCTGTTGCCCCGGGCGATCGGGGCATCGAGGGCGTTCGACATCATGTTGACCGGCCGCGACGTCGACGCGGCCGAGGCCGAGCGGATCGGCCTGGTGTCGCGGGTTGTCGACGGCGATGTGCTCCTGGATTCCTGCTACGAGCTGGCCGAGCGGATCGCGGGATTCTCCCGCCCGGGGACCGAGTTGACCAAGCGCACACTCTGGAGTGGACTCGACGCCGGTAGTCTGGAGGGGCACATGCAGGCCGAGGGGCTCGGACAGCTCTACGTGCGCCTGCTGACCAGCAACTTCGAGGAAGCCGTCGCCGCGCGCGCCGAGAAGCGCCCACCGGCCTTCACTGACGACAAGTAATCCAGCACCGACGACAAGTAGCACGACGACAGGAGTACGCGCGCGTGATCTGCGCCACCGACGATGCAGAGCGGAGCTTGCGGAGCGATGAGGAGGAGTGGCGCGCGTGATCACCGCAACGGGCCTGGAGGTCCGCGCCGGAGCGCGCACCCTGCTCGACTCGGTCGATTCGGTGTTACGGGTGCAACCCGGCGACCGGATCGGCCTGGTCGGCCGTAACGGCGCCGGCAAGACCACCACGCTGCGCATCCTGGCCGGTGAGGGCGAACCCTATTCGGGCACCATCACCCGCAGCGGCGGGGTCGGCTACCTGCCGCAGGACCCCCGGGAAGGCAATCTCGACGTGCTGGCCCGCGACCGGGTGCTCTCCGCACGCGGCCTCGACACGATCCTGGTCGACCTGGAGAAGCAGCAGGTGCTGATGGCCGAGGTCGTCGACGACGCCGCGCGGGACCGCGCCATCCGTCGCTACGGCCAGCTCGAGGAGCAGTTCGCCGCGCTGGGCGGGTATGCCGCCGAGAGTGACGCAGCACGTATCTGCACCAACCTGGGACTACCCGAACGAGTGCTGACCCAGCCGCTGCGCACCCTGTCCGGCGGCCAACGCCGCCGAGTGGAGCTGGCCCGCATTCTGTTCGCCGCCGGTGAGGGCGGTTCCGGCGGCGCGGGATCGGACACCACCCTGCTGCTCGACGAGCCGACCAACCACCTCGATGCCGACTCGATCGGCTGGCTGCGCGACTTCCTGAAGGGCCACAGCGGGGGACTGGTGCTGATCAGCCACGACGTGGACCTTTTGGCCGACGTGGCCAACCGGGTGTGGTTCCTCGACGCGGTGCGCGGTGAGGCCGACGTCTACAACATGGGCTGGCAGAAATACCTGGACGCCCGGGCCACCGATGAGCAGCGGCGCCGCCGGGAGCGCGCCAACGCCGAACGCAAGGCCGTCGCGCTGCGAACCCAGGCCGCCAAACTGGGCGCCAAGGCAACCAAAGCCGTTGCAGCGCAGAACATGTTGCGTCGCGCCGACCGGATGTTGGCGGCCCTCGACGAAGAGCGGGTGGCCGACCGGGTCGCCAAGATCAAGTTCCCGACTCCGGCGTCGTGCGGGCGCACCCCGCTGATGGCCAGCGGTCTGACCAAGATGTACGGCTCGCTTGAGGTGTTCAGCGGTGTCGACCTGGCTATCGACCGAGGTTCACGGGTGGTGGTGCTGGGCTTCAACGGGGCCGGCAAGACGACGCTGCTGCGGGTGCTGGCCGGTGCCGAAAACCCCGACGCCGGTCAACTCGAGCCCGGCCATGGCTGCAAGATCGGTTACTTCGCCCAGGAACACGACACCATCGACAACGGGGCCAGCGTGTGGGAGAACATCACCCACGCCGCCCCGGACACCTCGGAGCAGGATCTACGCGGGCTGCTGGGCGCGTTCATGTTCACCGGGCCGCAGCTGGATCAGCCGGCCGGCACGTTATCCGGCGGTGAGAAGACGCGGCTAGCGCTGGCCGGGCTGGTGGCCTCCACCGCCAACGTGCTGCTGCTCGACGAACCGACCAACAACCTCGACCCGGCCTCCCGCGAGCAGGTGCTGGACGCGCTGCGCAGCTACGCCGGCGCGGTGGTGCTGGTCACCCACGACCCCGGGGCGGCCGAGGCACTCGATCCGCAGCGGGTGGTGCTGCTGCCCGACGGCACCGAGGACCACTGGTCGGCGGAGTACCGCGACCTGATCGAGCTGGCCTAGCAGGCGATCGCCGCAGTGCTTTTCGGCCGCATTTCAGCCAAAGCCACCCCGTATCGACGACGCCTTCTTACGCTGAACCCGTTGGGGCGGCGAGGGGAGCGGACGTGGCGACGACAACAAAACCGGGCAAGCTGCGTGATCGACTGCTGCTTGAATTACGCAGCGCCTACGAGGGCGGGGCCAGCATTCGCACGCTGGCGGCGTCCACCGGGCGATCGTACGGTTCGGTGCACAGCTTGCTACGGGAGTCCGGCGCCTCGATGCGCGGCCGCGGCGGACCCAACCACCGCACCCGGTCCCGCTAGCGTCGATCGGGATAGCGGGCGAAATCAGCGCTGCCGCACCGAATCCTCCACCAGATCGAGGACTGCGGACAGCCGCTGCGGATCCTCGCCGGAGGCCAGTCGGGCCACCAGGCCGTCGAGCACCAGATCCAGGTAGCAGTGCAAAACGTCGCTGGGCACATCGTCGCGCAGCCGGCCGGCTTGTTTTTGTCGATGCAGTCGATCCGTTGTGGCAGCGGACAATTCGGCTGACCGCTCGGCCCAGCCGCGGCTGAACTCCGGGTCATGGCGCAGCTTGCGCGCGATCTCCAGTCGGGTGGCCAGCCAGTCGAACTGTTCCGGCGCCGCCAGCATGTCCCGCATGACACCGATCAGTCCCTCGCGTGAGGCGACATCTGCCATCCGCTGGGCGTCCTCGCGGGCCAGCTCGAAAAAGAGCGTGTCCTTGTCGCGGAAGTGGTGGAAGATCGCACCCCGCGACAGCCCGACCGTCTGT
>JBDTEP010000216.1:0-16643 GCA_039922455.1 Mycobacterium sp.
GGGTGGAATCGGGGACGATGACGTACCGGTTGGCCAGCTTGGCCGACCGCTCCAGGAGCCGGGAGTGGGCGTAGAAGATGTCGCCCGGGTAGGCTTCGCGGCCCGGCGGGCGGCGCAGCAGCAGCGAGATGGCGCGGTAGGCCTCGGCCTGCTTGGTCAGGTCGTCGAACACGATCAGCACGTGCTTGCCCTGGTACATCCAGTGCTGGGCGATCGCCGAGCCGGTGTAGGGGGCCAGCCACTTGAAGCCGGCGGAGTCGGACGCCGGAGCGGCGACGATCGTCGTGTAATCCATGGCGCCGCCCTCGTCCAGCGCACGGCGCACGCTGGCGATGGTGGTGCCCTTCTGGCCGATGGCGACGTACACGCAGCGGACCTGCTGCTTGGGATCGCCGGTCTCCCAGTTCTTGCGCTGGTTGAGGATGGTGTCCACACAGAGCGCAGTCTTGCCGGTCTTGCGGTCACCGATGATGAGCTGGCGCTGACCGCGCCCGATCGGGGTCATGGCGTCGACGGCCTTGACGCCGGTCTGCAGCGGCTCGGTAACGCTCTGACGCTCGACCACCGAGGGGGCCTGCATCTCCAACGGACGACGCGCATCGGCCTCGATCTCGCCGCGGGCGTCGATCGGCTGGGCGAGCGGGTTGACCACGCGACCGAGGAACGCGTCGCCGACAGGCACGGAGAGCACCTCGCCGGTGCGCTTGACCTGCTGGCCCTCTTCGATGGTCTCGTAGTTGCCCAGGATCACCACGCCGACGTTGTGCTCGTCAAGGTTGAGCGCCACGCCCAGCACGCCGCCGGGAAATTCGAGGAGCTCCTGAGTCATCACCGAAGGCAGGCCCTCGACGTGTGCGATGCCGTCACCGGTGTCGATGACGGTGCCGACCTCCTCGCGCGCGGTGTCGGCGCTGAAGGAGCTCACGTACTCCTCGATGGCCCCCTGAATGTCGTCAGAGGAGATTGTCAACTCTGCCATGGCTTTTCGTCTTCCTGCCTTCGTTGGTGATGGTCTCTAGGTCTTGATCAGTCGGGCAAATGCGTCTTCGCGGCCGTAAGGCGCGACGAGAGCGTCCCGTCGATCACCTCGTCGCCGACCGAGATGGCCAATCCGCCCAGCAGGGCGGGGTCGACACCGACCTGCACGCGCACCGGGTGGCTGTAGATGCGGCTCAGCACCGTATTCAGCCGGGTGCGCTGGGCGTCGGTGAGTTCTGCGGCTGCGCCCACGTGCGCCACCACCTCGCCACGACGTGCCACCGCGACCTGCGCGAGCTCGGCCACCGCCTGATGCGCGGACTGACCGCGCAGCAACCGGACGGTCTGCTCCAACAAGGCCGCCGTGATCGGGTTCGCACCGCGGCCACCGGCCAGGACGTTGCTCAGCAGCCCGATCCGGCCGGCGGCCGGGGTCCCGATGTCACCGAGCAAGGTGTCCAGTCGAGGTTGAGCGTCGAGGACGCGCGAGAACCGGAACAGCTGGTCCTCCACCTCGTCGACCTTGCTCTCACGCTCGGCACGCAGCAGCAGCGCCTGACGGGCAACGTGTTCGATGGCGCTGATCAGGTCCGCGCCTTTGGACCACCGTGTCGAGGCCGCTTCGGTCACCAGGGCCAGAGCGGCGGCGCCGATCTTGTCGGAGAACAGCCGCTGCACCAGCCGCATCTTCGGCGCGGTCTCGTCATTCGGCACGCTCAGGTGCCGCGTCACCACGGTCTCGCGCTCCAACAGGTCGGCGACGGCGGTCAGGTCAGCGGCGAGAGCGGACAAGCCCTGCTCGTCTAGCCCGCCGGCCACCTCGCCGAATCGGTCCAGCAGACCCTTGAGCGCCTGGCGGCTGGCGGAGCGCATTTGGGCCAGAAGCGGGGACTCGACCTCGACCGCCTGCGGCGCCATGGCGTCGAGTTCGTCGAGGAACCGGTCGACGGTGGCGGACTGCCGCTCGGAGTCGGCGACGTGATCGCGAACCAGTTCGGCCGCCCGCTGGACCGCTTCGGCACCCAGACCGGACCGCAGCTCACGGATCAGCTGGGCGCGCATCAGACCGATCTGTTGACCACCGGCGGCCTTGACTCGCTCGGACTCGACGCCGGCTTGGCCGCGCAGTTGCTCGACGATCCGCTCGGCATCCGTACGGGCTTCGGCAGTGACCCGCTGAGCCTCGGCCGAAGCGTTGGCCAGGGCCGTGGCGTGCGCCTGGTCGGCCTCGGTCAGCCGCGCGGCGGCAGCCGCCGCCTCCGCCAACTGCTTGCGCACCGACTCCTGCTGGTCGGCCATCAGCTTGCGCAGCGGCGGCACTACGAACTTGACCACCAGCCACACGATGACGGCAAAGCCGACCAGCTGTCCGATAAATGTCTGCATCTCTGGTGCTACCGCCCCGTGTTCGCTACGGAAAGTGTCTCGGCGTCAATGCCGAGAATCCGACCGGCCAGGGTGGCCGACAAGACCGCCACTCGGGCCTGCAGCTGCTCACTCACCGCATCGCCTTCCTGCTTCAGTTGCTCGGTGGCGGCCTGCACCGTCGAGGCCACCGCCGCCTCTGCGGCCGACCGCTGCTCGTCGATGACCTTGCGGCCCTCGGTACGAGCGTCGTCGCGCGCGGTCGACGCCTCCAAGCGCGCCGACGCCATCTGCTTCTCGAAGTCGGCGTCGGCGGCCGCGAACTGCTCGGCCGACTGCTTGTTGTCGGCGAGGGTCTTGGTGACCATGTTGTCGCGGGCGCGCAGCACCTTCGTGATCGGCGGCACCACGAAGGTGCCGATCACGGCGAGCACGATCAAGAAGATCGCGAGAATGACGAAGAAAGTGCCGTTGGGCACCAAAAAATTGGTGCTCTCACTTTCCTCGGCGGCCTCGGCGGCCAGCACAACGATGTTCATGCCACCCATGCCGGTGGATTAACCGGCGAAGGGGTTGGCGTAAATGAACAGCGCCATGAAGGCCAGGTTGATGAAGTACATAGCCTCCACCAGACCGACGGTGATGAAGAACGGGGTAAACAGCCGGCCCTGTGCTTCGGGCTGGCGAGCGACACCGGAGATCAGCGCGTTACCGGCGATACCATCACCGATGGCGGCACCGACGGCGCCACCACCAAGGATGAGTCCACCGCCAATGAGGGCGCCCATGGCGATTTGGGGGTCCACAGCAGCCATTCTTTATTCCTCCTTGCTAGCTGGTAGTGGTCTACCAGGTCTTGGGTTGGGGTGGTGCTCGTCTTTAGTTAGTGCTCGTCCATGTCCATGGACTGCGCGAAGTACAAGATTGTCAGCAACGCGAAGATGAAAGCCTGGATCAGCCCCACGAAGAGGTCGAAGGACTTCCAGATGGCGTTCGGCGCCCACATCACCGCGACCGGCATGATCCCGATCAGCGCGACCATGATCCCACCGGCGAAGATGTTCCCGAAGAGCCGCAGCGACAGTGAGACCGGCTTGGCTATCTCTTCGACCAGGTTGAACGGCGCCATGAAAGCGACGTGGCCCTTGAGCACCCGCCACGGGTGGCCCAGCACGCCGCGGCGCCAGAAGCCCGCGAGGTGGTAGCAGAAGAACACGAACAGGGCGAGCGCCAATACGTAGTTGATGTCGGCTGCCGCCGATGAGAGCAGCTCCTCGGGCTTGCCGTGTTCCTCGTACTGAAACGGCAGGATGGACAGCCAGTTGGATACCAGGATGAACATGAAGATCGTGACGGCCAATGGCAGCACGAACGGTGCGATCCGCATTCCGATCGCGCTCTCGACCTGGTTGCGCATGCCGACCGTGACAGCCTCGAAGAACAACTGCACCCCACCGGGGACGCCGGTCGAGGTGACCTTGGCCCGCAGGAACAGCGCCAATGCGATGACGATCGCGGCGGCGATCGCCGACGACAAGATGGTGTCGGTGTTGACGGAACCCAGGATCGGCCAGACGGCCGTCTTGTGTTTACCGACCTCGATCGCGGCATCCGCCAACAGCATCTCAGTCATCGAGTGTTGTCCCTTCCGTGCGTTCAGCATCCGGGCCGAGTTGCGGCCCTTGACTGCGCAGCTTTCTTACCACCGGTACCAGCGTGCTCAACACCAGGACGACCTGGAATACCGCCAGCCCGACCACCACACCGAGGCCGCCGTTTTTCACGAAGATCGTCGCGATCGTCAAGGCGACCACGGTGATGATCAGAAGGCGGGTCGCCGAGTTGAGCACCATCTTCGACTTCTGCGGGTTTGACTCGGCGGTGATCGAATCGACGGATCGGCGCACCAGCAACGCGTTGATCAGTCCGAGCGCCAGACCGACGCCGAAGAACACGCCGAATAGCAGCTGTCCGAGCCGTTCGGCGGCGAACATCGCGGCGGCGGTCAGGGCGAGGCAGAGCACAGAGAGCGGCAGCGGCCGAAAGGCCACGGAGGGAAACACCAACGGCGCGTCCTGCGCTGGTGTCGTCACCGTCTCACCCCCATCTCGATTTGCGCTATGTCACTGTCGTGAACTCGCCCGCCGAGCGTATCGGATGCCCGAACGCCCTGCGGAACCACCTGCGACCCCATCCTAGACCGTGCTACTACCGCGTGTCGTAGGGGTCGTCTTCCCGGCCATCCGCACGACGTAACAGCGGGATGAGCGTAACGACAATCGCGATCAGCATCGCACCCAGCATCACCGCCCCGGTATAGCGCGGGTCGAAGAAGATGGTGCCGGCCGTACCGAACGCGACGATCGCCACCCACAAATAAATCAACAACACCACCCGGCGGTGGGAGTGTCCGATCTGCAGCAGGCGGTGGTGCAGGTGCATCTTGTCGGGGCTGAACGGGCTGCGCCCGGCCCGTGTCCGACGGATGATCGCCAGCAGCATATCCAATGCGGGCACGCACACCACGGCCGCAACCAGCAGGAACGGCGACAGCAACCCGAAGACATCCCGGGCGCCGTAGGCACTCTGCGAGATCGGGCCCGCGGCGGTCGTGGACGCGGCGGCCAGCATCAGACCGATCAGCATCGACCCGGAATCACCCATGAAGATCTTGGCGGGATGGAAGTTGTGCGGCAAAAATCCCAGACAAGCCCCCGCCAGTACCACCGAGATCAGCGCGGGCGGGTAGAAGAGTACGTCGCCGCCGTGGTCCTGCAGCAGACCGACGGAGAACAAGCAGATCGCCAGGGCGGTGATCAGACCCAGGCCGGCTGCGAGCCCGTCGAGCCCGTCGACGAAGTTCATCGCGTTGACGACCGACACCGTCAACGCCAGCGTGATCAGGATCGACGACACCTGATCGAGCACCACCGTGCCGACGCCGCCGATCGGGATGTACAGCACGCTCCAAGCGACACCCATGGTTACCAACACACTGGCCGCGGTGATCTGGCCCGCGAACTTGGTCAAGGCATCCAGACCCCACTTATCGTCGAGCAGGCCGATACCCATGATCACCCCGCCGGCCAGCACCACCGCCGGCATCCCGGTGGAGTAGACGAAACCGCGGGTCAGCGCGGGCAGTTGCGACGCCAGGAAGATCGCGGCCACGATACCGACGTACATCGCCAGCCCGCCCATCCTCGGGGTGGGCTGGACATGGACGTCGCGTTCCCGCGGGTAGGCGACCGCGCCCACCCTGGTGGCCAGCCATCGGACCGGCCCGGTGCCGAAGTAGGTGATGATCGCGGCGGTCAACCCCACCAGCGCAAGTTCCCGAAGTGGCACACCGGCACCACGGTCGGCGAGCGCGAGCAAGCTGGTCACGGTGCGCCCGTCAGGTCCACCGGGTCCAGCCCCAGCACCTCCGCGATCTGCTCGGCGGAGACCGGTCCGCTGCGCACCAACCGCGGTGCGGGCCCGGTCAGATCGACGATGGTCGAGGCGGTCTGTTGTTCGGCCGGGCCCGCGTCGAGGTAGACGTCGACGGACTCACCGAGTTGGCGGAGGGCTTCAGCGGCGTCGCCGGCCGGTGCGCCACCGGAGACGTTGGCGCTGGACACCGCCATCGGACCCACAGCCCGGAGCACCTCCAGTGCCACCGGGTGCAGCGGCATGCGAACCATGACGGTGCCGCGCGTGTCGCCGAGGTCCCACTGCAGGGACGGCGCCTGGGTGACTATCAGGCTGATCGCCCCCGGCCAGAATGCGTGAATCAGCTCGCGGGCGGTGTCGGGGACCATCAACGCCAGCCCGTCGATGGAGTTCCATGACCCGACCAGCACACCGACGGGCATGTTGCGGCCGCGACCCTTGGCCGCCAGCAGGGCCGCCACCCCGGCGTCGCTAAATGCGTCGGCGCCGATGCCGTAAACGGTGTCGGTGGGTAGCACCACCAGGCGGCCGCCGCGCACGGCGTCGATCGCGGCCGCGATCCCGGCCACACGCCGCTCGGCGTCGGCACAGTCGAAAGCCTCTGTCATGGTTGACCGTTCCTGGTGGCCGTTACGAACCGGGGCCGTCCGGCCAGATCTGAGCGTGCCACCACGTTATCGAAACATCCGGTGCCGAGAAGAGTTTCAACCGTCGTCGCTGAGGTGGTGTCGTCGTGTTCGACGGCGAACAAGCCGCCGTTGCACAGCAAGCGCGCGGCGAGCCTAGCCAGCGGGGTGATCACCGACATGCCGTCGGGGCCCCCGAACAATGCATGCGATGGGTCATGTTGGGCCACTTCTGGATCCAGCTCCACTCCGTCGGGAATGTAGGGCGGGTTGGTCACCATCAGATCGACCTTGCCGTCGAACTCCGACAGCAGCCCCGGCTCAGTGACGTCAGCATGGATCAACTCCACCGATGTGCCCGCGCAGTTGCGGCGAGCATAACGCAGTGCCGACTCGGAGTCGTCGAAGGCGAGCACCCGGGCGGCGGGCAGACCGTGGGACAACGCGATCGCCAGTGCGCCGGAACCCGTGCAGGCATCGACGATCACTGGATACTGGGGAAGTTGTTGAGCCATAGCTTGTTTCAGGGCCCAATCGAGCAATGCCTCGGTCTCGGGGCGTGGGATGAACACTCCCGGACCCACCTGCAGCGTCACCGGACCGAACGCCGCGGTTCCTATCAGATGCTGCAGCGGAACCCGGGATCGGCGCGCGGCCACCAGTTCCCGGTAGCGCAAGAAGAAGTCGTCATCGGGCGGATCCAGTAGCGCCAGACGGCCTCGGTCGGTACCGGCCAGATGGGCGGCAAGCGCTTCGGCGTCGTAGCGAGCCGAGTCGATACCGACATCGGCGAAAACCGCGGCAGCGGAGTCGATCGCGTCCCGGAGTCCGGTCACGGCGCCTGCTGCAGCCGGGTTTCTTTATCGGCCGCGGCTAGCGCGTCGAACATCGCATCGAGGTCCCCGTCGAGAACTTGGTCGAGGTTATGCGCCTTGTAACCAATCCGGTGATCGGTGATCCGGTTCTCCGGGAAGTTGTAGGTGCGGATGCGCTCGCTGCGGTCGACCGTGCGAATCTGGCTGGCCCGGTCCGCCGAGGCATCGGCCTGCGCCTGTTCCTCGGCCAGCGCCTGCAGGCGGGCCGCCAGCACCTGCAGGGCACGCGCCTTGTTCTGCAACTGAGACCGCTCGTTCTGGCAGGTGACCACCACCCCGGTCGGCAGGTGCGTGAGGCGCACCGCCGAGTCGGTGGTGTTGACGCCCTGGCCGCCTTTGCCCGAGGACCGGTAGACGTCGATGCGCAGGTCCGACTCGTCGATCTGTACCGCCGCAACCTCCTCGGTCTCGGGGTAGACCAGCACGCCGGCGGCCGAGGTGTGGACCCGGCCCTGGGATTCGGTCACCGGCACCCGCTGCACCCGGTGCACCCCGCCCTCGAATTTCATCTTGGACCACACGCCGTCGGCGCTGTTGCCATAACCGGCGCCGGTACGAGAAATTGCGAGGGTGGCGTCCTTGTAGCCGCCGAGGTCGGAGGTCGTCTCGTCGAGCACTGTCACCGACCAGCCGTGCCGTTCGGCGTAGCGGATATACATCCTGGCCAGATCGGCGGCGAACAGCGCGGACTCCTCCCCGCCCTCGCCGGACTTGACCTCGAGCACGATGTCGTCGGCGTCGTGCGGGTCGCGAGGCGCGAGCATGTCGGTGAGCTGGGTGTCCAGTTCGGCGACCCGCTGCTCCAATTGGGCAACCTCGGCGACGAATGAAGCGTCGTCGGCGGCCAGCTCACGGGCGGCCTCCAGGTCGCCGCGAGCCGCCTCGAGCTTGCGGTGGGTGGCGACGATCGGCGCCAATTGGGCGAACCGGCGCCCGGCCCGGCGCGCCTCGGCCGGGTTGTTATGCAGTTCGGGGTCGGAGAGCTCCGTCTCCAGGGCGGCGTGTTCGGCCACCAGGGCATCAACCGCCTGAATGCTACGGGTCATCTCACCTCCATCCCCGAACGCAAGCCGACGCCCGGGCTACGTGCGGACACGTTCCGGGCGTCGGTGAGGGCGCTACTTGTCGGTGGCTTCTGCGGCTTCCGCTGCAGCACCGGCGTTGCGCTTGCCGTAGCGCTTCTCGAAGCGGGCGACCCGACCGCCGCTGTCGAGGATCTTCTGCTTGCCGGTGTAGAACGGGTGGCACTGCGAGCAGACCTCGACCACGATGTGGCCGCTCTCCTTGGTGCTGCGGGTGGTGAAGGTGTTGCCACAACCGCAGACCACGTTGGTCTCGCCGTAGGCAGGATGAATGCCAGATCTCATGATGTCCTCTTCAATCGTCGGCCGCCGGGTCGCCCACCTGCGAGGAGGACGTGAACCGGAACCTGAAGTGTTCGATTATGCCAGCTACGCTGTCACCTCCCCAAAACGCGGGGAGGGTCTTGCGCATTCCGCTAGGTCAGTCCGCCCAGATTGCCGCTACGGCTGTGCTCGCGTGGCAAGCACAGCCCGGACGGCAATCTCGACGCCGGGTGCGGGGCACCCGTCAGTCGTGGTCCATTCCGGGCGTGGTCTTGGAGACCTGAACCAGGAACTCGTAGTTGTTCTTGGTCTTGCGCAGCTGACTCATCAACAGGTCAATGGCCTGATGTGAATCCAGACCCGAGAGCAGTCGACGCAGCTTGTGCACGATCGCGAACTCGTCCGTCGAGAGCAGCAGCTCGTCCTTGCGGGTACCGGACGGGTTCACGTCGACCGCCGGGAACACCCGGCGTTCGGCGATCTTCCGGTCCAGCTTGAGCTCGGCGTTGCCGGTGCCCTTGAACTCCTCGAAGATCACCGTGTCACCGGTGGAGCCGGTCTCCACCATCGCGGTGGCGATGATGGTCAGCGAGCCGCCGTCCTCGATGTTGCGGGCCGCTCCCAGGAACCGCTTGGGCGGGTACAGCGCGGTGGAGTCCACACCACCGGACAGGATGCGGCCCGACGCCGGCGAGGCGTTGTTGTAGGCGCGGCCCAGCCGGGTGATCGAGTCGAGCAGCACCACCACGTCCTTGCCCTGCTCGACCAGGCGCTTGGCCCGCTCGATGGCCAGCTCGGCGGCCTGGGTGTGATCTGACGGCGGCCGGTCGAAGGTTGAGGCGATGACCTCGCCCTTGACCGAGCGCTGCATGTCGGTGACTTCCTCCGGGCGCTCGTCGATGAGCACCACCATCAGGTGACATTCCGGGTTGTTCACGGTGATGGCGTTCGCGATGGCCTGCAGGATCATCGTCTTACCGGCCTTGGGCGGCGAAACGATCAGCGCACGCTGCCCCTTCCCGATCGGCATGATCAGGTCGATGATCCGGGTGGTGAGCATGTCCCCCGTGGTCTCCAACCGCAGTCGCTGGTTCGGGTACAGCGGGGTCAGCTTGGTGAAGTCCGGACGGTTCCGGGCCTCCTCGACCGGACCACCGTTGACCGAGTCCAACCGCACCAGCGGGTTGAACTTCTGCCGCTGGTTGGTCTGGTCGCCGCCGTCACGGGCCACCCGCACCGCGCCGGTCACCGCGTCGCCGCGGCGCAGGCCGTTCTTGCGAACCATGTTCATCGAGACGTAGACGTCGTTGGGTCCGGCCAGGTAGCCGGAGGTGCGCACGAACGCGTAGTTGTCCAGTACGTCGAGGATGCCGGCCACCGGTTGCACGACGTCGTCCTCGCGCAGTTCGGTGTCACCGCCACCGGCGCCACCTTCGGCGCCCCGTTCGCCGCGGCGCCGGCGATCACGGAAGCGGCGGCCGCGCCGGCCCCCGCGCTCGTCGTCGTCGCGGTTGGACTGCTGGTCACCGCCCTGGTCGTCTCCCCTGGCCTGCGTCGATTCGTCGTTCTTGGCGCTGTCACGCCGGCCACCGGACTGCTCGGCGCTGTCACGCCGGCCACCGGACTGCTCGGCGCTCTCGCGCCGGCCACCGGACTGCTCGGCGCTCTCGCGCCGGCCACCGGACTGCTCGGCGCTGTCACGCCGACCACCGGACTGCTCGGGCTGGTCGTCGGCCCGACTCTGCTTGCGGGGCTCGGCCTGCTCGTCCGGCTCTCCGCCGTTGGCCGCCGGTGCGCCGGTCCCGCGGCTGGCGCCGCGCCGCTCGCGACGACGCGGCGCGTCGGGGGCTTCTGGGGCGTCAGCCTCGGCGGCCGCCGGCTCAGCGGCAACTGGCTCGGCGGCGGCCGGCTCGACACCGTTCGCGGGCTGCTCAGCCTTAGGCTCCGCACCCCCGTCGCCGCCGTTGCCGCCGACCTCGCGGATCGCGGCGATCAGCTCGCTCTTGCGCATCCCGGAGGCGCCTTTGACGCCGACGCGGTTGGCCATGGCGCGCAACTCGGGCAGCACCATCGCCGACAGCGAACCACCCGTCCGGGCGGTTGCCCCACCGGTGTCCGGCGCCACGTCGGTACCGGACTTCGTGGTGGCGGCGGGCGGCGAGCTGGTTTCCGCAGCGTCGTCACCACCGGCCGGTGCGCCGGCACCGGAAGATGAGACCTCGGGAGCGCTCTGGCTCGGGGTCTCGGGAGTACTCAGGGAGGTCGACGGCAATTCCTGCTCGGTGCTGCCTTCAGCCGTGAAGAGGTCCGTTTCGGTCACGGATTTCCTTTCTTCCCCCGTCGGTTTTGTCACGCGAGGGTTTGGGTGCATTCAGCGGAATCGCCGAGTGCGTGTCACCGTCGACTGTTTTAACGGTGTTGCCCGTATCGACGGCGTCATATCGCAAACCGTCAGCTACGGGAAGAATTTGATGGCATCCCAGTGACATCGCAACCTGATCCAGATGCTGATGCCGCGAATGCGGGACGGAACCGAGGATAACTCGCTTCGGAGCCGGGCGCAACAATGGCGGCGCGGCGCGCCTCAACCAGGTACCACCACGCCGGAGTTCCACTTGACTCCGTCGCCGACCTGCATCTCGGTCACCTTGAACCCACGCGCTGCCGGGGCGTCGAGCACTTCGGCGGGCAGTTCCGCCGCCGTGCTCAGCGCAATCACCGCAGGTCCGGCACCGGAAAGCACGGCGGCGATCCCGTGTTGGCGCAGCAGCTGCAGGTACTGCGCAGTCTCGGGTTGCGCCGCGGCGCGTTGCGGCTGGTGGAGCAGGTCCTCGGTCGCCTCCGGCAGCAGGTCGGGCCGCTCGGTCAACGCCACCACCAGCAGCGCGACGCGGCTGACATTGAAACGGGCATCGCAGTGGCTGACCTGCTCCGGCAGCAGCATGCGGGTCTCCGCGGTAGACGAACGCACCTCGGGTATCGCCGGGAACAGATGGATGTCGGGGTGCAGCCGCAATGGCACCGCCGCATAGTCGGCCGCGCCGTCCGCCTTGCTCACGGTCCAGGAAACCACCGCACCGCCCAGCACGGCAGCTGCGGCGTTATCGGGGTGACCCTCGAACTCCGAAGCCAGCTGAATCAGCTGAGATTCCGACAGACCGGGCTGTTCAAGCTGCGCGACAAGGCCGTTGACCACGGCCAGGCCACTGACGACCGCGGACGCGGACGAGCCCAGACCACGCTGGTGCGGGATGGCGTTACGGCACCGCACCACCAGCCCGGGGGCGTCGACGCCCACCTCGCGCAGTCCACGCCGAATGCCCTGGACCACAAGGTGATCCGAGGTCAGCGGCACCTGACCGGCACCCTCCCCCTCGACCTGCACCATCAGGCCGGAGTCGACGGTCTCGACGAACACCTCGTCGTAGAGGCCCAGCGCCAGGCCGAGGCTGTCGAAGCCGGGACCCAAGTTGGCGCTCGACGCCGCCACTGCGACGCTGGCCGTCAACCCGGTTGGCAACAGTTGGACCACTAGGCCAACCCCAACTCGGCAACCACGGTGGCCGCGTCGACGGGAACCGCGGTGACTTCGGGCATGCCCTTCAGTGCGGTGTCGGGGTCTTTCAGCCCGTTGCCGGTCACCGTGCACACCACCGTCGAACCGCGCGGCACCCAGCCGTCTTCCACCGACTTGAGCAGCCCGGCGATACTGGCCGCCGACGCCGGCTCGACGAAGACACCCTCGGAGCGCGCCACCAAGTGATAGGCGGCCAGAATCTCGTCGTCGGTGGCTGCCAGGAAGCGTCCGCCGGAGTCCTGTTGGGCTTCAACGGCCTGCGACCAGGATGCCGGCGAGCCGATGCGGATCGCGGTGGCGATGGTCTCCGGGTTGGCGACCGGCTTCCCGTGTACCAGCGGCGCCGCACCAGCGGCCTGGGTACCCAGCATCTTCGGTAGCTTCTCGGTCAACCCGTCGGCGTGGTACTCGCGGTAACCCTTCCAGTACGCGGTGATGTTGCCGGCGTTGCCGACCGGCAGCGAGTGGATGTCCGGCGCGGTGCCCAGCACGTCGACGATCTCGAAGGCCGCGGTCTTCTGGCCCTCGATGCGCACCGGATTCACCGAGTTCACCAGCGAGATCGTCGGGAAATCGGTCGCGATCTTGCGGGCCAGCTCCAGACAGTCGTCGAAATTGCCGTCGATCTGAATGATCTTGGCGCCGTGCATGACCGCCTGCGCCAACTTGCCCATCGCGATCTTGCCCTGCGGGATCAACACCGCACAGGTGATGCCGGCACGCGCGGCGTAGGCCGCCGCCGACGCCGAGGTGTTTCCGGTCGAGGCGCACAGCACCGCCTGCTGACCGCGGGCCACCGCGTCGGTGACCGCCATCGTCATACCGCGGTCCTTGAACGACCCGGTCGGGTTGAGCCCCTCCACCTTCAGGTGCACCGTGCAGCCGGTCTGTTCGGAGATCCGCTTGGCGTGAACCAGCGGGGTACCGCCCTCATGCAGCGTGACCGGTGTCCAGTCGTCGCCGACGGGAAGCCGATCGCGGTAGGCGCCGATCAGGCCGGGCCACAGCCGGTGGATCGGTGTGCGGGTAGAGCTCACTGGTCTGTTCCTTCCAGTCGTAGCACGCTGGCGACCCGCTGGACTGCATCCAGGCCAGTCAGCGCCGCAACGGTTTTCGACAACGCGGCCTCGGGGGCCCGGTGTGTGACCACCACGATCCGGGCGCCGATCGGTTGGCCGTCGTCATCGGTTACGCCTTCCTGGCGCACCTCGGCGATACTCACTTCATGGGCGGCGAATTCAGCTGCCACCGACGACAGCACACCCGGCTTGTCGGCGACGTCCATGCTCACGTAGTAGCGGGTCTGGACATCGCCGATCGCCGCGATAGCCAGTTGGGCGTACTTGGACTCACGCGGCCCGCGGCCACCCTGCACCCGATTTCGGGCGGCCATCACCAGATCCCCGGTGACCGCCGAGGCGGTCGGCGCACCACCGGCGCCTTGCCCGTAGAACATCAGCCGGCCGGCTGCCTCGGCCTCGACCACCACCGCGTTGAATGCGCCGTTGACGGTGGCCAGCGGGTGCTCCAGCGGTACCAGCGCCGGGTAGACGCGGGCCGAAACCCGCTGTTGCCCACCGCGGGTGGTGATCCGCTCGCAGATGGCCAGCATTTTGATCGTGCAACCGAGTGCGCGTGCCGCGGTGAAGTCGGCAGGGGTGATTTTGGTGATGCCTTCGCGGTAGACGTCGGCGGCGGTCACTCGGGTGTGGAACGCGATCGACGCCAAGATCGCGGCCTTAGCGGCGGCGTCGTAGCCCTCCACATCGGCGGCGGGGTCGGCCTCCGCGTAGCCCAGCGCACTCGCGTCGGCCAGTGCGCTCGTGTAATCGGCACCGGTGGAGTCCATTTCGGACAGGATGTAGTTGGTCGTGCCGTTGACGATGCCGGCCACCCGCAGCACGGTGTCACCGGCCAGCGACTGGGTCAGCGGCCGGATGACCGGGATCGCGCCGGCGACACTGGCCTCGAAGTACAGGTCCACCCGCGCGGCTTCGGCGGCCTCAGCCAACTCACCGGCGGCCCGGGACAGCAAGGCCTTGTTGGCGGTGACGACGGACTTGCCGTGCGAGATCGCCGACAGGATCGCCTTGCGGGCCGGCTCGACCGGGCCCATCAACTCCACCACGATGTCGACGTCGCTGCGCGAGACCAGGCTGTCGATGTCATCGGTCAGCAACTCGACCGGAACGCCCCGATCGGCGGCCACCCGGCGCACCCCGATGCCACGCAGCACCAGCGGTGCACCGATCCGTGCCGCCAGGTCATCAGCGCTGGCCTCGATGATGCGGATGACTTCGCTGCCGACGTTTCCCAATCCCAGGACTACGACGCCCACGGGACTCGCCGAATCGGACACGCTCACTGCACCTCCAAGCTGATCAGGTCTTCGACGGTTTCCCGGCGCAGCATAAGGCGAGCCTTTCCGTCGCTCACCGCCACCACCGCCGGACGGGTGAGCAGGTTGTACCGGCTCGACATCGAGTAGCAGTAGGCGCCGGTGGCGGCCACGGCGATCAGATCGCCCGGGACCAGGTCCGCGGGTACCCAGGTGTCCCGAACGATGATGTCGCCGCTCTCGCAGTGCTTGCCGACGACGCGCGCCAACACCGGTTGCGCGTCGCAGTTATTTAAGGCCCGCGACACCAATCGGACGTCGTACTGCGCGTCGTAGAGCGCCGGGCGGATGTTGTCGCTCATGCCGCCGTCGACGCTGACGTAGCGGCGGTGGGCAGTGGCGCTGATGTTGACGTCTTTGACGGTGCCGACCTCATAGAGCGTGATCGTGCCGGGTCCGGCGATGGCCCTGCCGGGTTCGACGACCAGGGTCGGTGTCGGCAAGCCGACGGCCGCGGACTCATCGCGAACGATGGCGCTGAGCTTCGCGGCGAGCTCGGCCATCGGCGGCGGATCATCCTGCGGCAGATAAGAAATACCCAGTCCCCCGCCCAGGTCGATCACCGACAGCTGCGCGGTCTTGTCCACACCGAACTCGGCGACCACGTCGCGCAGCAGACCGATGACCCGGTGCGCGGCCAACTCGAAGCCGGCAACGTCGAAGATCTGTGAGCCGATGTGGCTGTGCAGGCCGACGAGGCGCAGGTGGCCGGTGCCGAACACCCGTCGGATCGCATCCATGGCCGCACCACTGGCCAGCGACAACCCGAACTTCTGGTCCTCGTGGGCGGTCGAGATGAACTCGTGCGTGTGGGCCTCCACGCCCACGGTGACCCGAACGAGCACGTCCTGCACGATGCCCGCCTGCGCAGCGACGGCATCGAGGCGCTCAATCTCGAGCATCGAGTCGAGCACGATATGGCCGACCCCGGCGTTGACCGCGGTCGTCAGTTCTGCGACCGATTTATTGTTGCCGTGCAACGTGATCCGCTGCGCGGGGAAATCGGCGTGCAGTGCGACGGCCAGCTCACCCCCGGTAGCGACGTCTAGGCACAGGCCCTCCTGGTCGATCCAGCGCGCTATCTCGCTGCACAGGAAGGCTTTGGCGGCATAGTGCACGTGGTCGCCGCCACCGAATGCGCTCGCAATCTCGCGACAGCGACCACGGAAGTCATCCTCGTCGATGACGAACAGCGGGGTGCCGTACTGCCGCGCCAGCTCGGTAACCGCGACATCGGCAATTCGCACCACGCCGTCATCGTCACGAATAGTGTTGCGCGGCCATACATTCGACGCCAGATCCAAGGCCTGCCCCGGAGTCCGGGGACGCGGCGGCAGACCGTCGTGGCTGATCTCGTCGGCGTGGCGGGGGCCGGCGGGGTGGACGTTCACATCCGCTCCGGTGCGCTCACGCCGAGGATCGCCAACCCGTTGGCGACGACCTGGCGGGTGGCTTGGCACAGCGCCAACCGTGCGGCGTGCAGGTCATTGGGTTGCTCGTCGCCCTGCGGCAGCACCCGACAGCTGTCGTAGAACCGGTGGTAGTCACCAGCGAGATCTTCCAGATAGCGGCCCACCCGGTGTGGTTCACGCAGCGCGGCAGCGGTTTTCAGCACCCTCGGGAACTCCCCCAGGGTGCGGATCAGCGCACCCTCCTTGTCGTGGCTGAGCAGCCCGAGGTTGGTGGTATCCGCGGCCATGCCGAGTTCGGCGGCATTGCGGGCCAGGGCGCAGAGCCGGGCGTGCGCGTATTGCACGTAGTAGACCGGGTTCTCGCTGGACGCCGATGACCACAGGGCCAGGTCGATGTCGATCGGGCTGTCCACCGAGGAGCGGATCAGGCTGTAGCGTGCGGCGTCGACGCCGATGGCCTCGACCAGGTCGTCGAGGGTGATCACGGTGCCGGCACGCTTGCTCATCTTGACCGGCTGGCCGTCGCGCACCAGGTTGACCATCTGGCCGATCAGCACCTCGACTCGCGTCGGGTCGTCACCGAACGCTTCCGCGGCGGCCTTGAGTCGGGCGATGTAGCCGTGGTGGTCGG